>DASURS010000214.1:0-36956 GCA_036279935.1 Pyrinomonadaceae bacterium | reverse complement strand
CCGTATTTTTCTGTTGGTTGGCAATATTCAGCTCCGACGCAAGCCCAACTCGGACAGAGTTCGAGAATGTTTTATGACCCGCGCGGCCACATGGTGCGCACTATCAATCCCGATGGTTCGGAGCAGCGAGTCATTTATGGAGTGCCTGGTACGAGGATTCAACCTGATCTCACGAACCCGGACATTTTCGAACCCCATCCCTGGGAATCGTATGTTTACGATGTCAACGACAACGCCGGCCGCACACATCCGGTTCAGTCCGCCGCTTACCAGCAACATTGGAATACTCCTAACAGTTCGTTAGTCGACGCTCTCGGCAGGGTCGTTCGCACCGTGGTCCGAAACGGTTCCAACGCCGCGACTGATTGGTTTGCCGTTAGCTCGACGTACGACATCAGCGGAAACCTTATTGAAGCTACTGACGAGCTGGGCCGTGTGGTCGCCCGCACGGTCTATGACCTGTCTGATCGGCCGTTACGCACGGCCACGCTTGATGACGGTGAAAAGGTCATCGTGATGGATGCTGCGGGCAGCCAGATAGAATGCCGCGACAGTAAAGGCGCCCTCACCTTGAATTCCTACGACGCCCTGAACCGCGCGATTCGCATTTGGGCAAGGGACGATTCGACGTCAGCGCTGACGCTGCGACAGCGAATGGTGTATGGCGACCATCTGGATTCAGGTTTGGCGTCGCCGCAGTCGTTTAATCTGCTGGGCAAACTATTCCGCCATTACGACGAAGCCGGCCTGGTAACGAACGAGCTATTTGATTTCAAGGGGAACAATCTCGAGAGCGTGCGCCAGGTGGTTAAAGACTCGGAAATTCTCAACGTCATCAAAATCGACCCCGAGAAATCATTTCAGATTGACTGGCAGCCCGCGCCCGGCACCGATCTCGCCGCGAAAGCTGGACTCCTGCTGGATCTCAATACTTATCGAACGTCGACGACATTCGATGCGATGAACAGGATCCAGACCATGCTGTATCCACTGAACGACGCCAGCAAACAGCAGAAGGTCAAACGGAGTGAGTTGCGCGCTCGCTACAATCGCGCCGGCGCGCTGGAACAACTCACGCTGGACGGCGCAGTGTATGTGAAGCACGTCGCCTACAACGCAAAAGGCGATCGCACGCTGATCGCGTACGGCAACGGAGTGTTGACCAGATACGCGTACGACCCGCTTACCTTCCGTCTCTCGCGTCTGCGCTCGGAGAATTACAGTTCACCGGCAGCGGGGAGCTTTCAACCGGCTGGACCAGCGTTACAGGACTGCGGCTATACCTACGACCTGATCGGGAACGTGTTGCAGATCCTTGATCGCACGCCCGGTTCCGGCGTGCTCAACAATCCTGAGGCTGTGCTGGTCCAGGATTCAGCTTTAGCGCAACTCCTGGTCCAGGGCAACGCGCTGATCCGGCGTTACAGTTACGATCCGATCTACCGCCTGCTGTCCGGCAGCGGACGCGAGTGCAGCAATATTCCCGCGCCACGCCCGTGGTCCGACGACCCGCGTTGCGGCGGCTTCACTTCCGGAAAAAAGCCTGGTCCACCCGACAATGCTCCGTCTGTGACTTCAATCTACCAGGAGCTTTACAGTTACGATCCCGCCGGAAACATGCTGACGCTCAAGCACGTCGGAAAAGACACCACGTGGGTCAGAAACTTTGGCATGGGCGGAATGACGCCGCAGCAGTGGGCGGCTGAATGGCCTAAGCACTTGGGTCCTCAGGGATGGACCAATCCGCCGACCAACAGATTGACGCATGTAGGTGATAACCAGACCGTCATACCGCAGACGCACACGTACGACGCGTGTGGCAACCTGACTTCAGAGACAACCTCGCGCCGTTTTGACTGGGACCATAGCGACCGTTTGCGTGCGTTCCGCGTCCAGCCGCCTCGCAGTGCTGCTTCGATTCAAGCGCAGTATCTGTACGACTCCGGCGGCCAGCGCGTGAAGAAACTGGTGCTGAAACAAGACGGAAGTGTCTATTCGACCGTCTATGTGGGCGGTATGTTCGAGCACCACGCCTGGAGCGGGCCTTCGGGTCAGGAAAACATTCGGCTTCACGTGATGGATAACCAGCAGCGCATCGCGATGGTGCGCGTTGGACCAGCACACCCGTCAGATCAGGCGCCCGACGTTCAGTTTCAGCTCGGCGATCATCTCCGTAGCAGCAGTGCCGTCGTCGACAACACCGGCGCACTGATTAATCGCGAGGAATACACGCCTTACGGCGAAACGATTTTCGGCAGCTTCGCGATGAAGCGTTACCGCTTCACCGGAAAAGAGCGCGACGAGGAAAGTGGCCTTTATTATCACGGCGCAAGGTACTACGCCCCGTGGATCGCTCGCTGGACGAGTTGCGACCCCGTGGGAGTTGATGGTGGTACGCAGTTGTATTGTTACGCCTTCAACAATCCCGTCCGCTTCCACGATCCCGACGGCTGTTTACCGGCTCCTTATGAGATCGCTGATGCCTGGGCCAAAGCAGAGCCGATCCAGGAGCTGACAGGGGAGAACATCTCGAATTCAGCAAGCGAGCTTGGGGACGTGATCGGGGGCGCGATTGTCGACGCTCTTCCGCCTGACAACCTCGGCGGAATCCTGGCGGCGGCGCTTGTGAAGACCGTTTGCGATGTGGGCGGTGGCGTCGTGGCTACGATCGTCGACCCGGGCTTCGTAGTTCGAGGCGTCATGCGGTTCGGTTTAGGGACGGCACAGGGCGTCAACGATATCGAGGCCGGTAACACGTTTCTCGGGGTGTCGAGGATTGTAGGCGAGGGCGCGCAGGGAGTTGGATATGCGTTGGGTGGCGTCAATGCTGCGAGAGCATACGGCGTGCCTGGAACGTATCGGCCTGCGCCACCGCCGCCAGTCACACCGGCAACCTCTAAGCCATTGGCATCACCTTCCGTACCAGGGACGGGGAAAGCGGTGACGCCGGCAGGATCAACCGTTAAGACCGCGGCGGCAGGGTCAACTGCCAAGGCGGCGAAGGCAAGCGGAAGCGCTAAGTCCGCTAGCCCACACGGAAATTCCCGGTCCAGCAGTAAACCGCACCACGTCTACGAGATTATCGATAACGAGAACCCGGGCGTGCCCTACAAAGTTGGAATCAGTGGCCGGCCTCTGAACAAGAACGGCACATCACCGCGGGCAGCGACGCAAGTGAACAAATTGAACAAGGCGAATCCATCCGCGCCCGGCCAGCCGCCGCGGTTTTCGCAGAGAGTAATCGCGCAAGACATGCCGAACCGCACTACTGCGCTTTCATTCGAACAGTACAGGGTCAATACACAAAACAATGCGCTGGGTGCGCCGGGACCTGGAAACGTCTTACCGCGCCCGAATCAGATGCACGGACCAGGGGCGCTGAATCAGGGTCACTAGTTCACACTTCGCGATCCACGAAGCACACGAAGCGGCGCCTAATGGTCCATTTCGTGTGATTCGTGGATCGTTTCTTCATTCGCACCGCTCGCCTTCAAAAAAACTTCACCACACCAAAAGGGAAATCGGCTCGCCTCTCGTAATTCTTACCGATAACAGTCCTGAATCTGCGAAGGAGCAATCAAATGTCAACACAATTCATAAACGACAACGACATAGCGGTAACGGCAATCGACGGCGGTCCAGAGCCAACCTCTGAGCTACCGGAAGGGCCGGATATAAGTATTGATTTCCCCGCGGACGGGGCAAGAGTGGTCGGAAGCGTTCCCGGAGTAACCGTCAACTTGAGCGGCTCCGGCTGGACGCCTTTGCGGAAGCGCCCGACGGTGACGGTGCAGCTCGGAGCGAGTGACACCTTTCACCTGGGGGAAGTCCTCGACGTCAACCTGGACGGTACGTACTTCTGGAGTTTCACCGGCGTCACGGTGACGGGTGGTCCAATCACCGTCACTGCGAAAGCCACCATCGGCTCCGGCGACACCGAGCTGAGCGGCACTGACACTCTTCAACTTTTGATCAATGACGTGCCTCCGCTTTTTGAAGTCAAAGTTCCGAGCGAGGGAAAGCTGTTCGTCGGGACTGAAGATGGCGCAGTGATTACGTTCAGTGGCACCGCGACGAGTCTTTTCGGATTCGGGCCCAATGCGGTTACCTGGACTCGCGACAACGGACTGGCGCCCGGGTCGACCTCGGTCGTGAACGGCACCTGGAGCACTGAGATTCAGGTTCCGAAAGACACGCACAGCTTCAAGTTCATCTGCCGGGACATCCTGGGGAATTCCACCACCGTAACCCGCAACGTGATAGTCACAGCGCCGACGGGGATTCTGGATGTGACCCTGGTCTCATACCTTCGGGCCTTGATGGAGTTTGCAACTGATCCTTTCAACGGCGGGCGCACCAGAATCACTCCGGCTGAGGCCACAAACCTGACGGCGAACGATCTGGTCCAAAAGTTTCACCAGAAGTTTTCTCAGCTCCCGACCTTTTTAGCAAAGGCGAACGAGCCGCTGCACCAGATTCGGCTGTGCATCGAAGTGTTGCGCAGTTATCTGGCCAGCCTTCCCGCGAACCCTCCGCTGGCGGCAACACTTGCCGTTCAGGAAGGACTGTATCGGCAGGCAGCGTACTTTGCTCTGCTCAATCAGATCGGCACGTCGTTCGACGAAATCCGAACGACGCCGACAGCACCGCAGGACAAACGCGAGCTGTTGGCAGAGCGGTTGGGTATCGCCCTCGGTGCAACACGGCCGGATAACCTTGACGCTCTCTTTCTCGATCCATCTGCGCCGGCTGCCCAGCCAAATGCGTTGACGGAGCAGAAGCTGGAGGCCCTCTTCGGCCTCGTCAACACAACGCGCGATCCGCTGCAAACGGATCTGACCGCGGCGTTTCTCGGCTGGAAACTGGAACAGTTGCTCCACGAGTGGAGAGAAGACGACTACCCCCTTGTCCCGGTCGCGAACGCGACGCCGATCATCGATCCCGATCTGCTGATCAAGGCCGATTTCAAAAATCCTGTTCCGAGTGATCCGGCTTACTCTCTCTTCACGACGCGACAGGCCACCGTGCAGCAGTGGTTCAGCGATCTACAGACCAAACGCGTGAACGTCACTCCGTTCGCCGCATTGGACGCGATGCTCATGTTCGTCGTGCAAAAGCACCCTGCCGACCTCGTGAAAATGGATGACGATCAGAAGCAGGGCAAGGACATTTCCGGTTCGCTTAGCACGATGAAACTGGAGATAGCCGCGTTCAATTACCTGGTCCGCGTGAGCCGTCTGCTTATCGGTTCCGCCGGCCTTAACCTACTCGAGTCAGAGTGGAGCGACGTCTGCAACATCCTCGTTCAGGTAACGAAGAAACAGAACTTCAACACCTGGCGGACACAGGAGAAGTCCGCGAACCCGAACCTGAGTTTGAGCCCCAATTACTTTCAATCGCCGGCAGCGCTGCCTTTCATTCGTTCAACCGGATTGGACGCCAACGGCGCGTTGCTGCCCGAAGGCGCGGTCGATCCCAACTGGACCGTCATCCGGCCTGGCACAAGTACGCCCGTCCAGACTTTCGCCACCAAGATCATGGCCGGCGCATGGCTGCCAAATCGGAGTTCCAGCCGTTGGATCAGCTCCAAAGCGGATGCCGCGACGAACGACTTGCCGGGAACTTACACGTATCGCACGAGCTTTGATCTCACCGGCTTTGATCCGACGACGGTTCAAATCCGCATGCAGATCTCCGTGGACGACGAGCTCGTCGACGTGAAGCTCAACGGCCAGAGTCTGGGTCTCAAAGTTTCCGGCCCCGGCGGGATTCCTTTCATCATGTCCCACGGAATGCAAATCAGCAGCGGCTTCGTCTCAGGGATGAACACGCTGGATCTCATCGTTACCAATCAAGGCACCGTTAACAATCCCACTGGTATCCAGGCGCAGTTGGAATTCGGTTCTCTGCCACAGCGCATGCCGCTTCCGGCATGGCGCGCCACCGCGCAGGCGAGGCAGGAATGGGAATCGATCCTGGATGGACGCATTGAGCAGCAGAACTCTGCCGTCGACGCTCACGAAACAATCATCGATACGGTTGAAGAAGCAACGTTGCCGATGTTGCGCAACGCTCTCGTCGCCGGCATCGGCAAAGACGCGGACTGGCTCACGCAAAGACTATTGATTGACGTGAAGGCCGACGGTAAAGCGCAGACCACGCGGCTGAACCAGGCCATTGAAACAATGCAGAGTCTCTTCTTTGGATTGAGAAACTCTGATCCGCCGGCTGATCTGCCGCTCTGGAAGTTGAATCGCGACTCGAGGCCCGAAAGTAACACTCAGTTTGATGAGCAGTGGAACTCGATCGGCTCGTATGCCGGTTGGCGGGCGGCCATGCTGGTCTTCCTGTATCCCGAGAATCTGCTGTTACCAACTTTGCGTCCGGCCAATCAGCACAGTGCCGCGTGGGCGCCGTTCCTCGATGCTGTTCGCTCCGCGACGCCGCTGACGCGCGATGCGGCCGCCCAGATCACTACAGACTACCTCGTCAATGTTCGCAAACCCGGCTCGGGATTTCCGTCGGAGCTGCTGCCTTTCACATTCACCAGCATCACTGAACAGATGACCGAGGCGGAACTCATCGCGTACTCGGTTGTGCTTGCAGGAATCTGGGGCAATGCAAACGAAACTCAGAAGAGATCGCTGGCCGAACTGTTCTTTGACGTTCCGATCACGTTGGCTTTGCAGTTTCAGCAGGACGGCGACTTCGAGGCGGCGCTGGATTGGTACCGGCTGGTCTATGCCCTCGATCTGGCGCCCGATCGCCGCCGGATATATCCGCTCATGAACGACGAGAAAACCATCGTCGACAACTACAGCCAGACGTCTCAGTGGCTGCTTGACAGTGCGGCGAACCCGCACCAATTCGCCAGAACGCGTTCGAACGCACACACGCGGTTTACGCTCCTGTGCATCGTGCGCTGCATGCTGAGCTTTGCGGACTCCGAATTCACGACTGACTCCTTCGAGTCGTTGCCGCGGGCCCGCGCACTCTACATCAACGCTCGCGACGTGCTGGACATGGCGGAACTGAGCACGCCTCCTTCCGATGCTCGCGTGAAGATGAATCCGGTGATCGCCGCGCTGCGGGTCAGGGCAGAAGTCAACCTCTTCAAACTGCGTACGCAACGCAATATCGCCGGCATGCAGCGAGAGGTTCCGGCGCTGACGGCTCAACCCGCGTCGTTCGCGTTAACCGTCGGTTCCAGCAATGGCCGCCCGGTGAGTGCAGCGCCGCTGGTTCCAACGCAATACCGGTACGCCACTCTGATCGAACGCGCGAAACAGTTGGTGACGATCGCTCAGCAGATCGAGGCTTCGTTCCTCGCATCGTTGGAGAAGCGCGACGCCGAAGCCTACAGCATTCTCAAAGCGCGCCAGGATCTTGATCTCTCGAGCGCTCACGTCACGCTTCAGGATCTTCGCGTCACGGAGGCTGCGGACGGGCTCGTGCTCGCGGAGCTTCAGCAGCAGAAGGCGCAATTTCAGGTTGACCATTACCAGGACCTGCTTGATGGCGATCTGAGTGCGAATGAACTGGCGAGCCTCGGGTTTATGTGGGCGCAATTTGGGCTCGAGACTGCTGCTACTGTCGGATACACAATCGCTGCGGGCGCTGACGGTATTCTCGCCGTTGCGACTCTCGGACTGTTCACCTCAAAGGCTGCCGGTTCGGGAGCTCAGGCATTCGCGTCGGCCGCGGCCGTTGCCGGCATTCAAGCGGGTATTCAGGACAAGATCGCAAGTTACGAAAGACGGAAGGAGGATTGGCAGTATCAGCGCGACGTCGGACAGAAGGACAAGCAGATCACCGATCAGCAACGCAAGATCGCGCTCGACCAGCAGCAGGTGGTCCTTCAGGAGCGAGCGATCGCGAACTCACAGGTCCAACAGGCCCAGGCGACGGTCGACTTTCTCGCTTCGAAGTTCACCAACGTCGAGTTGTATGAATACATGGCCGGGATTCTTCAGGGCGTTTACAGCTACTTCCTTCAGCAGGCGGCGGCAATGGCCCGCATGGCCCAGAACCAGCTCGCCTTCGAAAGGCAGGAGGCCACGCTTTCGTTCATACAGGCCGACTACTGGCAACAACCATCAGAGCGCAGCAGCAGCAGCAATGGCAACGCGCCTGATCGGCGTGGCATGACCGGCTCTGCGCGTCTGCTTCAGGATATCTTCGAACTTGATCAGCATGCGTTTGCGACGAACCAACGCAAGTTGCAGTTGACGAAGACGATTTCGTTAGCGCAGATGGCGCCGTTCGAGTTCCAGAGATTCCGCGAGACGGGAGTCCTTCCGGTTGCGATAACACGGAGGGTCTTCGACGAGGATTTCCCGGGACACTATCTGCGTCTGATCAGGCGGGTTCGCACGTCCGTGATCGCGTTGATACCACCCACCCAGGGAATCAAGGCGACGCTGTCCAATACCGGCGTCTCGCGTACGACGATCGGCGGAGTTGCGTTCCAGGATGTGGTGGTCCGGCGCGACCCGCAGGCGGTGGCGTTGACGTCGCCGATGAATGCGACGGGACTGTTCGAGCTGGATACTCAGCCTGAGCTTCTCCTGCCGTTCGAAGGGTTGGGAGTCGAATCGTCATGGGAATTCCAGATGCCCAAAGCGTCGAACTTCATCAACTACGACTCGATTGCCGATGTGCTGATCACGATCGAATACACGGCGTTGAGCGATGCGGTGTATCGCGATCAGGTGGTTCAACAGTTGGATCGGAAGTTTAGTGCGGATCGGGCATTCAGTTTCCAACAACAGTTGTCGGACCAGTGGTATGACCTCCACAATCCTGAACAGCTAGAACCGGCCAAGCGCTTCCGTGCGGAGTTTTCTATCGAGCGCGGTGATTTCCCACTGAATCTGGAGAGCGTGAAGACGTCGAACGTCGTCGTTTACTTCGTGCCTGAAGATGGGAAAGTCGTGAAGGCGACCACGGTGGGGCTGAAGTTTGCGTCGGCGGGTGCGGCGGCGAATGTTCCGCCAGTGGGTGGAGACGCTGGATCGGAGCGTGGTCTGCTGAGCACTCGTTCAGGCAGCGCCCCGACCTGGAAGGACTGCGTCGGTATCGAGCCATTCGGCAAATGGACTCTCGATCTCTCGCGAGACACGGAGCTCCAGTCGCAGCTCGCCGCCGACAAGGTCCGCGACATGCTGTTCGTCCTGAGCTACACCGGCCGGACACCAGCGTGGCCGAGTTAGGGCTCATTCAGAGTCAAATCTTAAGAATTAAAGTAGTCACGAGCGAGGCGGCCCTTACGAGCCGCCTCTTCGTTTTTTAGTGCGCTCGATCTGAGCCGTGGAGTTTGACGATCTTGTTGTAGACGCCGAAGAGAAGCATCGGTGCAACCCAGTCACCGACAAAAAGACTCGCATTCTTCTTCCCCATCGCCCGCAGCAACGCTGAAGCGCCCATCGAACCTATCGCTGCCCACAGAAACGTGTCCGACGGAAGTTTTGCGGTTTGTTGTTCGAGGGTGCGTGCGATCGGGCCTTCCGGATGCGTTTCGCCCCTGCCCGTCATCTCTCCCTCGCCGCCGGTCATTTGGCTACTGCCCTGCCTCATTCCACCCATTGTTGTACTCATACTATCCTCCCCTTGTTTATGAATCTTTGATTTTGCACGCTATTCAGAACACACTCCGATAGCGGTGCGAATGGTATGCAACTGCGGTTCCTCGTTTTTTTCACATGCGTCTAACCTTTAATGTAAAGCATGGACGAGTAGCAGCTAAAAGACTGTTCGCCTCCGCACAGTCGACAATTATCGGGCGCGACGAGCGGAGTTAATTCGGAGTCATTGAATAACTTCCCGTGAGGATGAGATTTCGCCGAAGAAGGAGTGCTTTCTCCATTGGGTGCATTCCGTTCCAACGTTGTCTCAAACTAACATCATCTATCAAAAGCATAGTCGCGTCAGGTCGGTTGTTCAGGATGATGATTTGATCATCAGGAAACTCAGCTCTGCTTGTTTCCAGCAACCAATAAACCCGGTTATAGCTTGAATCTGACGGCACACGATTTTGGGATGGGATATGGGTCGTTGCGGTCACAACAAATTGATCCCCATGAGGAGCAATGATCATCGACCCTTGAGCAAGTCGATGAGAGTTGGCTTGAAGACCAGAAATAAGATTCATGCGCCTCAGAAGAGTGTCGGGCTGCAGGCCGTAAGGCAAAGGCCCCAGGCCTACCAAAAGGAATAAGGGAAACAAAAGTGCCAACGCATATGGCACCAAGGAAGGTTTCCGCAGCCAAAGCAATCCAATCAGATAAGGGACCAACAGAGCGTTTTGTATATACGATATGGAGCGGAATCGTCCAGCGACCCCACTTAAGCCAGCACTACCGTTAAGAAACGGATTTAGTGTGACTGCAAGACCCCAAAGGGCAATTGCGCCGAGAAGATAATCGTGCCACCTAAGAACACGTTCACGGCGCATTTTGAGAATCAACAAAACAGTTGCAAGGGAAGCAACTAAAAGCAACGACTCTTCAGCCACGAATGGAGCACGAAAAGGAAATTGAGGGTGAGCCGTCCCAAGAGTTCTCAGCCAGTCTGGTCCACGTGCAACAAGAGAAATACCAGCAGTGCCCAACCAACATAATCCTATAAGAGCTGAGAGAAAGGTTTTCGGACGCTCCGATTCGACTGCAAGCCTTACAGCAAAGGCGAAAAAGCCAAATGTAAGAACGAGTGGTCCCGCGGAAATATGGCTCGCGACGGCGAAGATTACAAAGAAAATCGAGAGAATCAGGAATCTCCTGTTCTGAGCGTGAACACTTAAGAGAACGCACCAAAAAGCCCATAACAGCAACGTTAAGGATCCGAAGTTGTTGAGAAACTCCCCCAACATGTAGAAATGATCCGTCGGGATTATCAACAATAGCGATCCGAGCACCGCGAGCCATCCCGACCGGGCGTACGTCGAAACAATGCCAGCCGCAGCAACACACGCGAACGCCTGAATTATCACCGCAGTTATCTTTAACGTGATGATTGGATTGTCGAAAACGAGATTGAGCGCAGCGAGCAAAAAAGAGTACTAGAGGTGTCTTGGTTGGAAAAAATAATTGCCCGTGCTGATTCAGTTCCCGGATCTGAATGACGTAGTAATAGCCATCGATTCCAACAGCCACTGGCTGCGCCATCAATGTGGTGAGATCACGAATAGCGCCCGCCGTAACAATGACTAAAACACAAGCAACGGGAAGCCAGCAGGTGGTCGTTGCTATTTTTCTGAATGGACCGATTTCCGAATCACCAATGGTCAGTCAGGTTGGGCACCCGCCTGAATGAGAGCTTGTATTACTGTCGTTTGACTTGCTGACTGGGCCTTACTCAAGGCCGTGAATCCATGATGATCTCTCAAATCGAGTTTGGCTCCGTGACGTATTAATAGTTGCACGGACTCCAAATCTCCCTTCTCACTCGCAGCGATGAGAGCAGTCTGACCGTTTTTATTGGTAAGGTTGACGTCGGCAGAGTTCGCGATGAGAATTCCAATCAATTTAGGCTGACCACTCTGAGCGGCCAACATGAGCGCTGATGTTCCGCGATCGTTTTGAGCCTGCACGTCTGCACCATGTTTTAACAGGTCCGCGACGATTTCCGGATCACGCGTCAGAACTGCATACATCAATGGCGAAACCTGGCCTTTCGCTCTTAAATTCACGTTTGCACCGCGGTTTATAAGAATCCTGGCGGTTGCACTGTGGCGCTGTGACAATGCGAATACTAATGCCGTCGCGCCATTTTTATCAGTGGCATCAATATTTGCTCCACCTTTCAGCAATTCCTGGACGGTATCGCTCAAGCCTTCCCACGCGGCCAACATTAATGCCGTCATTCCCTCGGAGTTGGTAGCGTTAACTCTAGCCCCCTTCTGAATGAGTAGGCCTACGACCTCACGCTTGTCAGCGACAGCTGCCACCATGAGTGCGGTGGCGTGTTTCTGATCGCTCGCATCAAGAGTGTTTGGATCTCTGCCGGCGGCGAGACCTAAGCGCACTTTATCCACATCTCCTTTTCTTGTGCTTTCAACGAAGGCTTGCACACTCGATCGTTCGCGATTGTGAACGAGTGGACTAGATCCACCAACTGTGAGAAATCCAAGAACGACAATCAATAGGAATTTGACCAGCATAGTACTCGCCTCGCTTCTCATGCCATCTCATTGGTTTCGAAGATTACGTCGAACGTCGTTAATAGAGGATAACTGGCTTGATTTCTGATCCTGTTTTAGTCCCTCTTGAGAAAGAGGATGGGTTAACACAGTGCCTTTCATTTCCAGTAAGCCCTGTGGACCACCAACGATCGAGAAGGTAAAATCCGGCTTTGCAGAAAGAAACAGCACATACTTGCTTGTTGTGTTCATTGCCGGCCAGCTCTCTGCCATTTTCACTTCAGCGCTTGTGCCATCGTCAAAATTCATTAACCCACCAGGCTTGCGAACGGTGATCGTTTGACCGACTCGCAAATAACCTTTAATCACTTCAGTAAGCTTTACGGTGTAATCGGTTACAATGAAACGTTCCGAGGAAACTAGCCGGGTATTCGTTGACTCTACGTTACCGATCACAACAACGCCACTGGCGCGCCCCAGATCAGAAAGGGTTTCAAAGTGCTGATCCCTCTTCGCGCTAGCTGTGGCGACATAATGTTTGTGCAGTTTGGCCTGGTCCCTTAAGGTAAGCGCATTACGAACTTGTTCCTCGCCTTTATCAGTTACACTCTTTTTGTGCGCCATTAGGAACAGAACCAGCACGGATAGGACCAGACCAATTCCAATTCCCAGCGCAATGTGAAGCCGAGGCATTCTTCGCTTCTCAATAACAGTAGACGTTGACATAAGTAAAGCAGCTACCCCACCACATACATTCCGATGGGTGGTAAGGATCAAAAGCCTCACAGCCATTGCAATAGGTGTCACTGATCAGATAACAGTCCGTATAACCACACGTATCGCCGCAACAAGGATCGCCGCAACAGGGGTCGCCGCCGCAAGGTGCATCGCCGCCGGCGCCCGGATCCTCTATCCCGTACTCTACGTTTGGCGTTGAAAGATTACAAAGCTGAAGATTGCCGAAATTCTTGTTGCTTTTGCGCAACATCTTTGGCTGTGACCTGGGTGCTTCCTCCAGTACAAATCAAGGTTGTGGAGCCTTGCATAATGGAATCTCCAGTGGAGCAACCTGAATTGTTCGACAACTCGCTGGGATGGCCGAGCCCAAATCGATGACCCAATTCGTGTGCTATGCCGGCTATGCGTTCGGCGGAACTTGAGTTGAACCAATTGTCCCCAAAAGTGATGACGTGCGGGTAAACAGACATGTCTATTGAAATACAATCGAGAAGCGTCGACCCTCTTCTTACGATGAAGTCTGCCTGCGACGAAACGGTTGTTCTTTCAAGGCCATACTGAATCTTGTAGTCCCACGCATTGGAGGAAACGTTAGGATTTGTGGCGTTATTCCATTGAGCAATCCCGCCATCAACCGCAGCCGTCACCGTATCTTTGCCCGACTGTGTAAAGTTGGGCATACTTGACCAATCAATGTAGACATTTAGCTTCTGACGCCCATCTCCGTCATACCCATGGCGGGCTACCATATGATATTGATCGTAATAGCATGGCGGGCAGTTCTGAGCCAAGGTGGTTTCGCAAAGTAAAAGTAAGGCAATTATGAGGGCCAATACTCTCATTTCAAATCTCTCCTTTTACGCTCGGAGAAGGGCTTTCGATTGTTAGTGAGCTATCGGGATCGTTTAAGCTGTCGAGGTTTGAGCTATCAGGGTCGTTTCTTGATCTTATCCTTCAGTTGAGTCAGGGAATTCTGGTATCGCTCTTCCAAGTCACGACCAAGTCTGTGCTGCTTGCCTATGGATTCAAGCCGCCCGCCGCCATTAATTCTAAAGACGCCTGAGGGACCAATCGCCGATGTACTCAACTTCCCGGATGCGCTCCTGGGTAGAAACATTAAGTATCGATCACCCGGCATCAGAGTCCCAAAATCTTCTTTGACTGTGACTTCGATACCATCAAGTGTGATTGTTCCACCTATGCCCAAAAAATAGGTTTCATCAGGACTCAACGGCGGCAAGTCGGCAGGCAGGGCTTCGTCTTTGGGAAGACAACAAGCTTGCGGAGTTGCTTCGGAGAGCGTTTCCAGAATACTTAACCGATAGAAGGTTCCTATCGTGTGAGAATCCAGCTGGCGACTGTGTTTTTCCGTCACAGCGGCAACCACTACAGTCGCTGACAGGGCATCGTCGAGACTGATCCCGTCCGCATACTCGACCAGGGGGGCCGAAAAAGTGACACTTTTCGCGCCCTTTTCTTTTTCCTTTCGGACTCGACCCTCCAGGCTGGTACGATCGAAGGATTGTTTTTCTGCTTGACGCGAATTCTGCGAGGGTTGCAAGGAAACTCGCGCAGGTGTAACTACAATCGCAATCAGCGACGCACCCAAGAGTAGCCCTGAGACTGAGAGGAGTTTTTTAATCATTGATCACCTTTCACAAGTTGGTTGCGCTTAACTGATTAACATGCGCGAACTAAATCAACGACGTTCAGCTTAGGGGGTTTGAAATAACAGACTCGACTTGTGAGTTGCCGGAAAGACGGTAAGGTCGAACTCGCAACTCCGCGTGGTCTATTCTCGCATTTGAATGCTGTCAACGAAAAGTCTTAAAAAAACTTCGGTTGTCGTGACTGAAGATGAAGGAACGGTCATGATAAAAACTGCTCGGGCGACGTCGAATCCAAAACGAGGGCGGCTGTGTGTTCCTAATAACTCACCTGCTGAGATTTTCTGTCAAACACCCGCCGCTGGTCGTTACGCTCGGCGGCGTTCTCACCGTTTGCGCCGCCATCTTCATCCCACGCATTCAACTGCGCCTCGACTGCCGGTGTGGTCGTTAACGCCGGTCAGGAGTCTCCAAACCGTTTGCTGTTTTCGAATTACTGAAGACCCGAGGGATTGACGCTCAGCCGGCCAATGGCTTCAGTCGATTCTTGATGAGCTCTTCGAGCAGGAAATACAGCAGCGAACCCGTCCCCGTGGTCGCCAGTGAAGTTAACAGTTGAAAAGCGGGGAAGCGGGGCGCAACCGCGTCCAGGTTCTTGCGCATTTCCACTTCCTGGCTCCCTTTCACCCGCCACAATAGTTGCCGATGAAGGCGCGTCTGCCCGATCGAAAACGGTAATTGGCAGAATATCAATGTGGCCACGATCAGACTGACGATCACTCGCGTGAGGGTTATGTTCACGCCGGCGAAGCTGAGGATGATTCCCAGGAACGCAAGCAACAGCAGCGTGCTGTGAAGTGAATCAAACAGGCAGATTTTGCGCAGACCAGTCGCTGCGTGAGCAAGATCCATGTCCCAGGTATCGCTCTTCTCGTCAACTTCCGAAGGCACGATAATCACAAGCTGCGTTCCTGTGAAAATCTTCTTCGCCTTGCTCTTCGGGACCACAGTCCTTACCGCACGCGAATAAACTCTGTCGGTGGTGAGTATCGGATCGATCATCCGTTCGAAGGAATTGATCAGAAAATAGGTTAGCGAAAGCGATGCCAGCGAGAGGATCGCGATGAGGCAGGCGGCGAACGTCATCGCATCGGAGTAACCAAAAAACAATCCCGTGTGCAGACCGATCAGAAAGCCTAATGGAATCGAGAGGTAGGTGATCTGTTGCCGGCGGAAGAGTTTGTCGAGGAGGGAAGTGTCGTTCTCGAGAAACTTGAATAGATCAGACCACTGAGACAGCCGTTTGATCGAATCGTCTTTGTTCCACTCGACTAAATGCGCGCCGATCTCGAGCACCAACACGATCGCCGTGGTGTAAAGAATCCATTTGCCCATCGCCTGAGCGCCGAATTCGCGCCACAGGAAGAGAGCAACTGCGCCGATCACGATCAGAGTTTCGATAAGAACGCGGACCGCACGGCTTGAGTTACCGCTGAGGATGGGTGCGCTGCATATTAAAACCATCAGCCCGATTACGCTGATCGTGAACGGCAAGCGCGAGCGCAACCATCCCTCGAAAACAACGAGTACGATCCACCAAATGATTAAGAGTAAAACTATCCATCCCTTGTCATTTGGATCGGGTGACTTACCTCCCGAGCCGCCGCGGAGTTTGCGGTAGAGGTCCGTCAATGCGGCGGTTATTGCGTTGCCTGGCGGAGCGAAGACGAGGACGTCGGGGCCTTTGTAGCTCATTTGTTGAGTGAAGCATATGCGGAATGGTTCCGGCCAGTCTAATTATTTTTCGAACTGGACGGATCTTGCATCAGCACGCCAGCGCCGCGAATCGCGTCATTTTTCAATGCGATCAACGCATCGTTCGCCTCATCGAACGCGAACGTCTGCGTATGTGTGCGAACTGGAATGCGCGCCGCTTCGATCAGAAACTCTCGGCCATCGGCGCGTGTGTTGTTTGCGACACTTCTGATCAGTCGCTCACCGTAAAGCAGCGAGTAATCGAATGTAGGAATGGGGCTCATGTGAATGCCGCCCAGGACCACAGCGCCACCCTTTGCCATTGCTTTGAGTGCGATGGGCACGAGTTCGCCGGCTGGCGCAAAGATGATTGCCGCGTCCAGTTTCACCGGCGGCTCGTCGGCGGCATCTCCGACCCATGTCGCCCCGAGCTCGTGGGCCAGCACCTGATGGCGCGTGCGATCGCGAGTGCAGACATAAACTTCTGCGCCACGCGCGCGTGCGAGTTGGATTCCGATGTGGCCCGCTGCGCCAAAACCGTAAATACCGAGCCGCGCGTTTGGCCAGTCGCGTTCTGTGAGTCCCGTCAGGCGCAGACAGCGGTAGCCGATGATGCCGGCACAAAGAAGTGGGGCCGCTTGAACATCTTCGAAATTGTCGGGTATGCGATAACTGAATGACGCAGGCGCGACTGCATATTCAGCGTATCCGCCGTCAACAGTCCAGCCCGTAAACATCGCCCGCTCGCAGAGGTTCTCACGACCAGACAGGCAATAGTTGCAAACTCCGCACGTGCGATTCAGCCACGCTATTCCAACTCGATCGCCCACGGAAAAATCTGTGACGTCGGCGCCCAGGGTCGCCACACGTCCCACGATCTGATGACCGGGAATGAGCGGCGAGCGCCGCACCGGTAGCTCACCTTCGACGACGTGTAAGTCAGTCCGGCAGATTCCGCACGCGGATACACGGACCAGCAACTCATCGGGCGCCGGCGTCGGAACAGGCACGTCTGCCAACTCGAGCGGCCGCTCGTCAACCGGCTCGGGTTTTCTGAGTACCCAGGCCTTCATGGCCTTGATTGTATCAGTGTCTGATCTCCGAGACCTCGATGTGCCCCTTCTTCGGAAACAGCAGCGACAGCACAACAGAAGCGCCAATCACCGCGGCAATGATTCCCAACGAGAGCGTGATCGGAAACTTCCCGTCGTACAGATCGTTGAGCCACACCATTTTCAGACCGACGAACACCAGCACTGTTCCCAAACCGTACTTAAGCAGGTGAAACTTCTCGACCGCGCCGGCCAGCATGAAGTACAGCGCACGCAAACCGAGAATCGCGAAGATGTTCGACGTAAACACGATCATCGGCTCGGTTGTAAACGCGAAGATCGCCGGCACGGAATCGACCGCGAACACAATATCAGTCGCTTCGAGAAAAACGAGCGCCACCAGCAACGGTGTCGCATGTAACCGTCCCGCTTCGCGTACGAAGAAGTGCGGGCCGCGCAGATCATGCGTTACAGGGAACGCACGACGCAGCAGTCTGACGAGCCAGTTCTTTCCCGGATCGGGCGCCTTCTCTTTCGCGACGACGATCTTGATGCCCGTGAAAATCAGGAACACACCGAACGCCGCGACGACCCAGTGATACTGCATCAACGCCGCGCCCATCGCGACGAAGATCGCGCGAAACACGATCGCGCCCAGAATTCCGTAGAACAGAATTCGATGTTGATACTTCGCGGGAATCGCGAAGTACGAAAACACCATCACGAACACGAAGATGTTGTCGACGGAAAGAGATTTCTCGATGACGTAGCCGGTGAGAAACTCGAGTGACACGCGCCACGCCGCGGCGCCTGCGTCAAACCCGGGTATCGCGGCCAGTCGCGGGTCGAGCGGAAACTTCCAGAGCGCGTATTGATAAAGAAGGAAGTTGAAAAGAAGCGCGAGACTGATCCAGACGACTGTCCACGTCGCGGCCTCGCGAAATGAAACCGCATGCGCCTTGCGGTGAAAGACGCCGAGATCGAGTCCCAGCATCACCAGCACGAGCACGATAAACCCGAGATAAAACCACCAGTACTCCGAAAACGGAAAAAGCTCAACCATGAGAATCCTTTCGCCAGACAAACGTCATTAGCCTAGGCGCAAAAGAAGAAACCTTCTGCACGCTTAGGCGCCTAAGCTGCAAAAGGTCTTGGTCGTTGAGCTTTATGCCCTTCTCGATGGCCGGGTTTCCCGCGGGGGTTACCGTGTTGACGACCTGATCGAACCCGAGGGAGGGTGACCTACTCCCCTTTTTTGTGGACGACAGTTTACATGTAATCGACGATAAATTTCAAAGGTCGTCGCTTCTCTGCGCAAAACTGATCCACCGCAGAGCCGCAGAGGTCGCAGAGTTTGCGCAGAGAAGAATTAGACTCGCAGATCAGGGCGTCAGTTCAGACGTCAGGATCGCGCCGTTGAGATTCGGCAGCACAGCGGAAATCTTCAACACTTTCCGGCTGGCTTTATCGATCCAGACAGTTTGCTTATCGGCATCGTTGCCGGTGTCGACTATCTCCACCTTGTACGCGTCGAAAGTGCCTGCCGGAACAGTGACGCTTTCAGCTCCGACCACCTTCAACTGTTTGATCTGCGGCTTCTGTTTTTGCACGTCCCAGTTGCGGAAGGTCAAAGCGTAACCATCGGCAAGCGGAAGCGCGGCGATCACGTCAAACGTGCCTGCGCCGTCGGCAAACAAAGCGCCGCCGGGATCGGCGTCTATCGTTGTCGCCTGTCCGGTCATATTCGACGAGCCGCTCAGCTTGTTCGGCGCGACAGTCATGTCGACCATCATCGGACCTTGCTTGATGAGACGACGCTTCAGCAGCAGGGTTCCTTTCTCGATCGTGCTGACGTCGGATACCTCGCCCTGCGGAGTCTGGGCGGTTTCGTTGACGACCCAGGCGCCGTTTTCTTCCTTGATGTCCGTCTTCATCGAGAGAGGGATTTCCTGCCCGCCGAGCGCGATCGTCGCTTTGTAGTTGTAAGTGCCGGGACGGAGATCGACGGCGGGTTTCGGAACCTCGGCAGTTGACGTCGTCATCTTCGGCAAGGTCACCGTCTTCACGTCGACGTTGATTTCGTTGAGACGTTGCGAGACTTCAGGCGTCATGCTTTCCTGGTAACGCCCGCCGAGATACTTCGCGAGAAACTTCTCCGAGCTCGCGAACATCGCCATGTTGTTTACGGGACGCGCAAAGCCGTGCCCTTCGTCCGGCGCCACCATGTACTCAACCGGAAACCCTCGATCTCTCAAAGCGATGACGATCTGATCCGACTCGCGTTTATTGACGCGCGGATCGTTCGCGCCCTGTATCACGAGCAGTGGTGTTTTGATTTTCGAAGCGGCGGTCAACGGCGACTGTCGCAGCAACTGCGCTTTTCCTTCAGGCGTGTTCGGATCGCCCATGCGCTCGTAGAAGAGCTTTCGAATCTGTTCCCAGTACGGCGGAATCGATTCGAGCAGCGTGATCAGGTTCGATGGTCCAACAATCGAAACGCCGGCCGCGTAAACGTCAGGTGTGAACGCGACGCCGGCGAGTGTGGCGTAGCCTCCGTACGATCCGCCCATGATGCCGACGCGCTTCGGATCGGCGATGCCCTGCGCGACGAGATACTTCACGCCCCACGTGATGTCATCCTGCATCCTGTCGCCCCACTGCTTGTTTCCGGCGTCGATAAACTTCTTGCCGTAACCGGTCGAGCCGCGGAAGTTCGGTTGCAGGACTGCGTAGCCGCGGTTGGCGAGAAACTGCGCGAACGAATTGTAACCCCAACTGTCGCGATACCATGGACCACCGTGCGGAACGATGATGGCGGGGAGGTTTTTGGCTGCAACGCCTTTTGGCAGCGTCAGGTAAGCCGGGATTTCGATTCCGTCAGACGATTTGTATCTGACGGGTGTCATTGGCGCGAGAAACGAGCGGTTCAACTTCTCGCGCGCCTGGTATTGAAGCGTTAGTTTTTTGCTGGTGCGATCGTACAGGTAGACTGACCCCGGATCCGTATCGGCGTTTGCGGCGATGATGAAGAGCTTTTCATCCTTAGTTGAAGACCCGAAATTGATCTCCTTGCCGGGAAGTTGTTTCTGCAACAGTTTGTAATCGGCTTCGAAAGTCTTGTCTTTCCAGTAGATTCGTTCGCGTTCGTCGTCGTAGGACGTGGCGATCAGATCGTCAGAGACCTCCGAAAAAGAGGCGTTGCCGAAGTCGACGCGTTTCATGGGATCCGATTCGACGAGCTCTTCTTTGCCGGTGGCGGGATTGAATAACTCGAGACGAACGAGATCGACGCCGGCGCCTTTGTTTGTTTGGAAGTAAACGCGTTCGCCGTCTTTGTGATAGCGAATTGGGCCACACGACTCGAACACGGTGCAACTGTAGATCTTCGTAAATTTGTCGGCGTCAACGCGCAACACTTCGGTGTCGCCGTTTTCTGCCGAGCGGGTTGCGAGCCGCAACTGGTCTTTGAGATCGAAGTAAAAGACGGTGATGCGTTCGGTGTTCTTGCGGACCAGCGTACGTTCGCCGGTCGAGATTTTCACTTTGTACAGATCATGCCAGGCAGGGTCGCGATCGTTGATGCCGACGTAGATGGCGTCGGGCTCGGTGCGAGGCACTGAATAAATCTGTGCGCGGACGCCTTTGACGTCGGTCAGGTTTCTCGCGGCGGGCACGTCCTGGCCTGAGGCGGGTGCTTCGGAAGGATTGACTGCGTAGACGTTGTAGTTCTCATCGCCGGCTTTGTCCTGGACGAAGAGGATGTACTTACCGTCTCGCGACCAGAAGTAAGCGGGGATTGGGCGCTTGGTGTCGGCGGTGATTGGTTTGGCGCTGGTGAACGGATCGGCCGTCTTCTTCACCCAGATGTTGCGCGTGCCTTTGAACGGTTTGATAAAAGCGATGAAAGCGCCGTCGGGGGAGATCTGCGCGCCGGCAATTTCAGGGTCGCCGAAGAAGAGCTCGCGATCGATCAGCGGCGGCCCCTGCGCCCAGACTGGGGCCGCGACGGTGACGATGAGCAGGGCTGAAAGTATTACGGATTTGATGATCGAGCGGTGAGACGTGCCGTTTGAACGCATGCGTACCTCTTTCGTTGGGTGGTTGTTGGATGGGTTTTCACGGTAAATGAACAGATGTTTACGCAGGGGAGCGGCGTTGGGTTTCAGTTAAAAACTTGCTACTCTGCGGTCGTTATGCCTCACAAGAAGAACCTCACTATGAGCAGTCTAGCGGCATCTGTCGAACTCATCGAACGAAAAATCTACCTAATTCGCGGTCAGAAGGTCATGGTCGACCACGACCTTGCGGAACTGTATGGAGTAACTACCAGCCGTCTGAATGAGCAAGTGACTCGTAATCGAAAGCGGTTTCCTGAAGACTTCATGTTCCGGCTTACCAGAGAAGAGGCTGAGTTTTTGAGATCGCATTTTGCGATCTCAAAGATAGGGCGTGGCGGACGGCGCTATCTACCCTATGCGTTCACTGAGCAGGGCGTCGCAATGCTGTCGAGTGTCCTAAACAGTGAACAAGCGATCGAAGTAAACATCACCATCATGCGAGCCTTTGTCCGCCTCAGACAGATGCTCGAAACAAACGAAGAACTTAATCGAAAGTTCGCTGCGGTTATCAGAAAGCTTTCAACGCACGACAAATACTTTAGGGTTGTGTTTGATGAGTTGAAGAAGCTTACTGAGGAACCGCGTGGGTCACGCAGACAAATTGGGTTCAAACGGCAACGCTGACTTTTCGCTCAAGGGCGTAGTTAGGTCTCTCTGCCGAGAACCTTGACGTGTACCATGGAGTGCTAAACTCAGAACCAAATGATTTCGCGTGACAAAATTCTCCAACGGTTAAGGACCATCAAACCGGCTTTGCAGCAGGAATTTCCTTTGCGCCGAATGGCCTTATTCGGTTCGTGGGCGCGGAACGAACAGACCGATACAAGTGACGTGGACATACTGGTCGATGTCGATCCGTCGATCGGCCTCCGCTTCGTTACGCTTGCCGAGCGGTTAGAGTCACTGCTGGAACAGCGCGTCGACCTGGTCTCAATCCGGGCCGTGAAGCCAAATCGCATAAAACAGATTCAATCTGAACTGATCGATATCTAACGCGAGCCGTTGTCTTAGACTCGGAGAGTCGGATGAAATCTATCAGGAAAGTTCCTTGCGAACATAAAGATTCCAGAAGTGATATCGCTGAGCGTACGGATCAGACAGGTGAGGTTTCGACACGCGAAGAATCCGCTCTCGAATCTCGGTTTGGCTTGCAGCAGCATCCCGAAGCTGCTTCCAGTCATCGAGCCGCCCGCGAGCGATTACGTCGTCGATCGCTGCGAGTGTCCAGTCAGAATGATTCAGATGACGGTGCCACATGCGGGTCGATTATAGCAGCTTGGATGTACGAATGGGTCGAGGGTAGCCGGGTGGTATTTCGTAACTGGCTTTTGTGGTCCTTCGGCATTTACACCCGGACAAATCTTAATTCGCGTCCTGGCCCCTGCTGAAAACGACTCTCCGTTCCGCATTTTCCTTTCTGAATCTTTGGAATAAGTAATTTGGATTTTTCGGACTGCATCTGGGATCGGCGAGATCATACTTAAGTTCTACCAGAAGTCATTTAGGATTTCATCGCCTAAAGAAGCCGATCGAGAACCCGATCTTTAGCAAGAAACAGCAGGAACTCCGCTGGAAGTAGTTTAAGAATGACGCTCCGGCCAAAATGTTCGACATCGTCTCCAACAAAGTGTTTCCGTTCATAAAGGAGTTGAAGAGCGAGCGTGAGGATTCGACATATCAGCACCACATGAACGTCAAAGGAACAGGACGACGCGCAAGCACTAATGAAGATGAATTCTTCACCAGCTTGAGTCAATGCTCACCGGAAGCGGCCGAAGTCGCCAGGCGAATCCTTGATTGGGCACTTGAGAAGGGATTGGCAATCAAGTGGCAAGGCTCTTCGTTTGTGCCGGTCGTAGAGCATGGTGGACCTTTCACTCACAATCCGATAACGGTCGTTGGGAGCAGCAAGATTCCACGGGTCACAATAAAGTTCGGCAGGATGAGGAATCGACAGAAACTTTCCGAAAAGCAGCGCCTCGAGTTATTGCGTCTACTTAATGAAATACCGGGCGTAAATCTCGCGAAGAAGGCCATAGAAAGATTCCCAAGCATTCCTTTATCTACTTTGACTGAGGAAGGAAGTTTAGAGAAGTTTCTTATCGCGATTGAGTGGAGCAACGATCAAGTCAGGAAATAACAATAGCAGTTCCAACTTCCGATCGAGCTTGGAAGAAAAGGACAAGCGCGTGCTCTGAATTGTGTTATAGTTCGCGCTCACCCACTTTAAAAAAGAAGCGGGCCGACTTGTGACGCAACACGAAGTCGACCCTAAGACCATCAACCTTCTAGAGAAAGGATGACGATCATGACTATGCATAGTAGCGCAAGGGTGTGCGAAGAGGCACATCGGGTGACTCAAACACCTCACGCAAACCGAACAACCAGGACCGCAACTATCATCGGTGCACTCAGACGAAGAGCGGAATCTGTCTTGAACGACCGCTCGATCGATCCGGAGAGTCGCGCCGTTATTCGTTACGCTCTCGAGACGAATGACCCGTGGCTTGCGAAGTTGGTGCGGTATGCGGATGAAGGCCACTCGAACGTCCAGGCACTCGACTTCTCGCAAGCGCCCGGCGACGAAGAAGAAGATCCAGACGTGGACAAGATTGAAGCGTTAGCCGAGATGATCTGTCGTGCCGGTGATGAACCGGGAACGAAGTCGGCGGCGCTGGTGGTCCTAATGGCCGCGCTCGAAAATGCGACGCACCCGAAAGCACTCGCGAATTTGGCGAAGCACGTGGCCTTTACCCGCTGCGGTGAGTTGAACTTCGGCGGCATGGTTGACGCGCAGATTGCAATACTGGAAGACGAGCTGTTCGCGCCTCAAACATTTCGGTGCTGAGATCGCTTATCCTTGCACGAAGAGTCACTTCTACAGGCCTCAAGACGGGAACGCCAACCGTGTCTAATCCTAAAGAATGGCTCTTCGTGCTAGGATTTGAGCGCTTCATGAAGTAAGTGCAAATGCCTGATTCAGGTTTCGCCGCCCCATGAACTCTTTCAACCCAGCTTTTCTTGATAAGCAACGAATTCCGCAAAACCTTCTGCGCACTATTCGTGTGCTCGGCGAGTACAAAGGAAAGGAAGAAGTTTTCCGACACCAATCGCCGCAAGTTCTTGAAACTCTGCGTCAGGACGCGGTTATCCGAAGTACGGAGTCGAGTAATCGCATTGAGGGAGTGGTTGCACCTCACGATCGCATTGTCAAAATAGTTCAGAAGAAAGTAAAACCAGGCAATCGGTCAGAACAAGAGATCGCCGGCTACCGTGACGTCCTGAACACGATCCACGCTAATCACGCGAACATGAAATTCAGCGTGAATCTGATCCGGCAAATGCATCGCGATCTTCTAAAGTTCACGACCGAGAAGGACGGCCATTGGAAGACGTCTCAAAACCAAATCGAAGAAATCGGTCCTGATGGTAAAAAGTTTATTCGCTTTACTCCCGTTGCGCCCCATCTGACCGAAGAGGCCATGCGATCATTACATGAAGGGTTCAATAAGGCACTGGAGTCTCAAAAGTTTGAGCCGTTGCTGCTGATTCCAGCTTACATTTTAGATTTCCTTTGCATTCATCCTTTTCGTGACGGCAACGGACGAATGGCGCGGCTGATCGCGTTACTGCTCCTGTATCAGGCGGGCTTTGAAGTCGGACGCTTCATTAGTCTCGAAAACATTATCGAAGACACACGGCAAGGCTACTACGACACGCTCTATGCTTCTTCGCAAAAGTGGCATCAACGCAAGCATTCGCTTGTTCCGTGGTGGGACTATTTCCTGGGTGTAATGTTGTTGAGCGCGTATCGGGAATTTGAGAAGCGGGCGGGAACGCTAACAACAGCTCGAGGCGCAAAAACGGCAACGGTTCTCGACGCCATCGAACGAATGCCTAACGGGTTCAAGATGGTTGATGTCGAGAAAGCGGCCCCGAATGTTACCCGAGAAATGATTCGCGTTGTTCTCAATCGGTTGAAGAAAGAAGAACGCATCTACTGCGAAGGACGCGGAGCGGCCGCTACGTGGTACAAGCGAGCGTAGCTGGAGTAATGGTAATAACTCACCAATAGTGGTAATAGAAGTGGTAATAACTCAAAAATCCGCGAATTTGCTCAGCAAAACCGCGAATCCCGACTACTCGATCGGTGTTATCAAATCGCCTGCCAATAACTCCTGCGGGACCTGCGTGAAGGTGTACGTCGACGACGTGCGGTCGAGGTCGAAGACCCAGATCATGTCGTAACGCTCTTCCGGCCAGTCCGCCGGCGCCAGGCCTTTGCCACCAAGAATCAACGCCGCTATATCCGGGATGTATTCGCGTTGCCAGCAAATGAGCACCACTCCAACCCGTGAGAAGACGTCCTCGACCATCCGGTCAAATTCACCCCTCTGAAAATCGGAGTTGATCTTCATCGCGAGCCTGTCGCCCAGCGGCATGATCGTTTGCAGCGGACGCCTGCTGCCTTTGCGCAACAACGGCTTCGACGCGTATAGGAACTGCGGTGTCGCCAGATGCGCGTGCGGAGCATAGCCGTTCACCGGCGCGAACAGCGTCGTTAACGCACCTGCTCTTTGCCAACCGCGCACGGCGAGTGATTCTTTGTTGCGCAGCCCTTTTCGGTTCACGCCGAAAGGAGCGCCATCTTTGGCAGGCTTCTCAGCATGCCGTATCAACATAATTTTTGTGGCCCGTCGGAGTCGGTTGCTCATCTTTTCAGGATTCTACCTTAACGCGTGTCGTAATTTACTCGCACTTCACTCGCAAACTCAGTCATCGCCGATCGCGTGATCTTCGGACAGCCGCCAACAGAGATCTCTCGCAAGCGCGGCAGCTTCTTCAAAAAGGGAATGCCGTCGTCAGTAATGAACTTGCACCCTTCGAAAGAGATCTCTTCAAGCGATTTGATCCGGCTCAGCAGCTCGAGCGTCACGTCCGTGATCAATGTATAACCTGCGTGATACTTCTTCAGCATCGGCAGGTCGACAATTTGACTCGTCGCGACATCCGTCGTGTCGCGACAATACATCAAGATCAACGACTCCAATCGCCTACACCGGCCAACGTGCCGAAAACCATCATCAGAAACGCCCATCGGCACTAACTCTCGCAACGAAGGGAACGCAGACAGACTCTCCAGCACAGCGTCATCGACGGTCGTGCAACTGACAGCGAGCCCTTTTAACTCAGGCATCTGCGATAGCGCCACAAAGCCATCACCACTGAGGTTCGGACACTCGCGTCCCCAGAAGTACTCAATGGTCCGGGATTGACTGAGAGATCGAAAACCCTCGTCGGTCGCGACCGCTCCCTGGCCCATCAACATGCGAAGCTTAGGCAGCGCGGCAATGTGTCGCATTCCATCGTCGTCGCAAATCTCACCCTTACAACCCAGGTAGGCAAGATTCGATAACCCGTCGAGACATCCAAGATCCTCACCGCGCAAACGCGTCGTGTGACGGAAAAAACTCAAACCGGCAACGCCATCGAGCCCGCGCAGACTGTTCAATCCGACTCGCGTGAATGGACCATCGATCAGCAGATTCGTGGGCTCGGCGCTAAACGACATCAACCCGAATCGAGCTTCTTCTTCCTGCCACGTCTTGAACGCCGGAAACTGGTGCAGCAGCGCGAGACCGTCGTCGGTAACGTTGCGTCCGGTCTTGAACTGTCGCAATCGCGGCTTACCCGCGAGCGCCGCGATCGCGCCATCGCCGGCGTTGCAGCCTAACAGATCAACTTCCTCCAACTGATCACAAAACCGAAGATTGGCAACACCGTCGTCGCTGACATTGCCCTGCCAGTACATCCGAAAGACACGCAGCTCGCGCAACTCCCGCAACACTTCGAGTCCGCGATCCCTAACCTGCCCACCCATCGTCAACTCTCGCAACTGCGGCATGCGAGCGAGATACGTGAGCCCCCTATCTGTTACACGCTGCGCGCCGTCGAGATTCAGCGACGTGATGTGATCAAGTCGTGAAATGAGATCGAGATCGTCATCGCCGACAAGCCCCCGTGAGTTGACGCGCGTAAGCCCCAACTCCTTGCTCACCTCGCAGATGTCCCGCCAATCTGTGGTCGACATCGGCTGGCGCGGTTCGATGCTTTTGCTGGTCCAGTCGATGCGATAGAACGGAGGCTTCGAGCTCAACACGAAAGGCGCCGCATGTGGATCGCCCGCAGGTTCGCTGCTCGACCGCACCAGGTCGTCCCAGTCTTCAAAACCGTGGAGTCGTGCGACGATGAATTGAGCATCAGTCAACGTGAGGTTGTTCAGACGTTGCTCGGCGTCGGGGAAACTGAAAAGCTTGTCGCGAATGAAATCGCGGATCTGTTCGACGTCGAGCGCGCTATGGAAAAGATCGTTGAGGCGAGCGGCCGCATCGGCATTACCGGAATTGTAGACAGTTACCAGGTCGCCGGCTATTCGAACGTGCTGTTCGATCCGCGGGTGTCGAGCTGTCTGAACGTAGTGAACCAGCCTGGGCCAACTTTCAAAACCATACTCACGAGCAAGAACATACTGAGCATCAGCCAGGACCGGATTGGAGACGTTCGAAACGTATTTGCGCAGCTGTTCAGCAGCAGCCGGATTGCCGTTGCGGAGTTGTCGCAGAAACTCCCTGGCTTGCTTGCGAAGTTGAATGAGGGAAGGCCTACCGGGCAGACGACGCGTGGAATCAGACATATTGATCTCCTTTCGTAGCGCCCGTGTCCGCACGCGAGCCAAAAGAAGATCATGCTTGTGCAAACCAAAATTCAGGTGGGCTCAGCCCTTTCCGCGGACGGGTTGCGGCCTGTTACGCGCCACGAATAGTAACTTGCCTGCCGAAGATGGGCAATATCGGTGGGTAGCTAAAGCGGTCTTGGGGTATGAGTCCTGGGAGGCTTTGCCTCATCAAAAGTCGGGAATACCACCAACGGCAGTTGGTGGATGGTTATATTCGGCCTACGAGTTCGATTAATCATTGCGCGAATCCCACCAACGGTAGTTGGTGGAAGTTTCACTTTCCACCTAAAACAAAGCTGAAATGAACAATCCACCAACTACCGTTGGTGGGATTCGCAAACAGTGGGTGGCCGGTCAGTAGGTTGCCTTTGAACCATCCACCAACTGCCGTTGGTGGTATTCCCGACTTTTGGGGCAAAGCTGTCCTGGGACTCAGGTCTTTGGCCTTTGGAAAACAAATGATTCAGTACCAAAGACCCAAGACCAAAGCACAAAGACCAAAGTTGTTCAGTTTCCTGAGGGAACCGCGTCCCTGCCTCTTGATCTGCAAGTGAGATTCGTTTAGTAAGAACCCGTGAAATTACGCGCCTGCCTGTCAAATAAGCAATGGCGATAAGTGAAGGTCTAAAACTCGGCCGTTACGAAATCCGTGCGCACCTCGGCACGGGTGGCATGGGCCAGGTCTATCTGGCCCAGGACACAGGCGAGTTGGACCGCACGGTGGCGCTGAAACTGTTGCCCGCCGATCTCGCCGCCGATCCGAAATGGATGCGCCGCTTCATCCGCGAAGCCAGGACAGTCTCCAGTCTCAACCATCCGAACGTGCTGACGGTTTACGAATTCGGAGTCCACGACTCAACGCGTTTCATGGCGATGGAATACGTTGAAGGCGTGACGCTGCGCGACCACTTGAAAGCAAACCGCCTGAATCTTCACGAAGTGCTCGATATCGGAATGCAGGTCGCAGCCGCATTGAACGCCGCGCACGAAGCGCACGTGATCCATCGCGACATCAAGCCCGAAAACATTATGCTGCGGCGCCGCGACGGGTTCGTCAAAGTGCTCGACTTCGGCCTCGCGAAGCCGATCAAGCCGGACGCAGATACCGGCGGTATGCTCCACACCGAGACGGGCATCGTCATGGGCACCGTCAGTTACATGTCTCCCGAGCAGTCGCTGGCGCTGAAGACCCTCGACTATCGCACCGACATCTGGAGTCTCGGCGTCGTGCTCTATGAAATGGCCGCCGGGCGCGTGCCTTTCGGCGGAGACGATCTGCTGCGCCAGATAATCGACATCCAGGAGAAACCGCACCAGCCGCTATCGAAGTTTGTCGACCACGTACCGGCAGAGCTTGAACGGATTATCGACAAGGCGCTCGCCAAGAACCCTGACGACCGCTATCAGACCGCGACTGACATGCTGGTCGACATGCGAAACCTCAAGCGCCAGTTGGAGAACGCGGCTGAACACGATCGCACCGCGCTGTTCAATCAGCCGCTCGGCGGCCGCGAGAGAATCTCCGGCCCGACCGCCACAACCCAACAAAGCGCGCCTCATCCAGTTTCAAGTGGGCCTTATCCGGTTTCGAGCGCGGAGTACATCGTCAACCAGTTCAAGCTGCACAAGCGTGGCGTGCTGTTGATCCTTGGCGTCGTAGCGCTGGCGGCGATCGTTACGGTGTTCTGGTACGTCAGGCACAAGCGCGTTGCGGTACTGACGGATAGAGACACGATCCTGCTCACTGAGTTCGACAACAAGACCGGCGAGGAGGTCTTTGACCGCACGCTACGGCAGGGACTCGCCGTTCAGTTGCAGCAGTCGCCGTTTCTCGACATCTTTCCCGAAACACGCACGCGCGCAACCTTGCAGCTCATGAGTCTTTCGCCCGACGAACGCGTCACTCGCGAGCGTGCGCGCGAGATCTGTCAGCGGCAGGGATTGAAGGCCTTCATCGCCGGCACGATCGTGAAGTTTGATCGAAACTACTCGATCACGCTCGAAGCGCTCAACGGCCAGACGGGCGATCAACTGGCACTGGTCCAGGTCGAGGCGGAAGGTAAGGATGAGGTACTGAAAGCGCTCTCGCGCGCGGCGAAGGAGCTGCGCGAAAAACTCGGCGAGTCGTTGAGCTCGATTCAGAATTTCGACGCCAAGCTGGAAGTCACGACTTCGTCGCTCGAAGCGTTGAAGGAATACGCGCTGGGCAGAGGCGAACAGGATCGAGGTCAGTTCTTCAAAGCGATCGAGTTTTACAAACGCGCTACAGAGATCGATCAGAACTTCGCCGTCGCGTGGTTGGGACTCGGCCTTCAGTACAGCAACACGAGCCAGCCCGGACTCGCCGCCGAGTGTTTGACGAAGGCGTTCGCTTTGAGTAACCGCGTCAGCGAAGATGAACGCGCGCGCATCACCTACTTCTACTACCAGATCGTTACAGGCGAGCTGGAGAAGGCGATTGAAGCGCAGGAAGCTTACGTGCGCAGTTATCCTCGCGAGGCTCGGGGTCCGGGAAACCTCGGAAACCTCTTCTCGATCACCGGTCAGTTCGAGAAAGCGGCGGCCGCCACGAGTGAGGCGCAGCGACTGAATCCCAACACGACTATCTGGCCCGGAAACCTCGCGGAAGCGCTGATCGGGCTCAATCGCTTCGACGAAGCGCGAGACGTCTGCCGTCAGGCGCTGGCCCAAAAACTCGACAGCACGAGCATTCGCGAGCGACTGTACACCGTCGCGTTCGTCAACGGCGATGCGGAGTCTGTGCAGGAGCAGATCGGTTGGGCGCGGGGAAGGACCGACGAATATCGAGCGGCGTACTGGCAGGTGCAATCATCGGCGTTTGCCGGCAAATGGCGTGAGTCGGTTGAACATTTACAAAGCGCGACTGAGATCGCGCTTCGTGCCGAGGCGAAAGAGGTCGTCGCCAGCTACACCGCGGACCAGGCCGTGCGCGCTGCGTGGCTGGGGAATTTCAAGGAATCGCAGGCGTTGGTCCAGTCGGCACTAAAACTCGAACGCAACCGCAACGTCCTCACGCGCGCCGCGCTTGCGTTTACGCTCGCGGGCGACCTCGGGAAAGCGCAGGCACTCGTTCAGGAGTTGGAGGAGAAGTATCCGAAAGACACGCTAGTGAGCCAGGTCTGGCTCCCGGAGATCAACGCCTTACTCGAGTTGCGCAGAAACAACGCTCACGCGGCGCTCGAACTGTTGGAACTAACGAGACGATACGAAGCTGCCGCAGCTTTTTCAACGCAAACTGTGCGCAGCATGGTCTATCTGAAACTGGGGAAGGGCGCGGAAGCCGCGGCGGAAGCGCGCAGGATCCTCGACCATCGTGGCGAGGGCCCACTATCGGTACTGTGGCCGCTGGCCCATCTCACGCTCGCGCGAGCGTCAGTCATGCAGGGCGACACAGCGCAGGCGCGCAAGTCGTACCAGGATTTCTTCACGCTTTGGAAAGACGCCGATCCGAACATTCCGATCCTCATCGAAGCGAAACGGGAATTCGAGAAGCTGAAGTAGAGACTAAAACGTGAATCTGCGTTCCGGAAAACGCCACCACGGGCTTTGGACAAAAAGCCATCATCCTTCCCGCAAAGACGCAAAGGCGCAAAGCGCTACCGCGTTTTTGAAAGAATTTCTTTGCGCCTTCGCGCCTTTGCGGGAGAAGATCTCCACCTCGGGCGAACTTTCTGTGCAAAGCGGTCACCACGCATACGAAATCGCCGCTCTCTGTTTGTTGTTGATCGTTCTCAGTCTGCAACTGTACTTGTCGGTGCGGAGAGAGTCTCAAAGCTGGGACGAGGCAAACCACATCTACACCGGCTATCGAACCTGGACTCACGGCGATTACGGGCTCAATCCTGAACATCCGCCGCTGGTGAAACTGCTCGCAACGGCGCCGTTGTTGCCGTTGCACCCGAAAACTCCCGCTCTTGAAGAACGGTTCTTCAAAGAAGATGCATTTCTCCGCGGCACGGAATTTCTTTATCAGAATGACGGCGAACAAATTCTCGCGCGCACGCGCACCGCGGCCGCAAGTCTCACACTGCTGACGGCAATGATCGTCTTTTTCGCAACGAAGGAGATGTTCGGATCCGGCGCCGCTTTCATCGCGCTGACTCTGATCGCGTTCGATCCAAACCTCCTGGCCCACGGCGCGCTGATAACAACCGACGTCGGGCTCGCCTGCTTCATGTTTCTCAGCGTGTACTTGTTCTACCGGTATCTGAAGTCGCCATCCGCTTTACGACTGATCGTTGCCGGACTCTCAGTCGGGCTGGTGCTCGCCGTCAAACACACGGGCCTCCTGATTCTACCGATTCTGTTCTTACTCGCGCTCGGCGAGATCGTCTTCAGGGCGAAACGGTTCAGTCGCGAGTCGCTAAAGCTGTTAGGTTCGTTCGCACTGATCGTGTTGATCGGTTGGACAGTGCTCTGGTCGTTCTACCGCTTTCGTTACGACGCGCGGCCAAGCGGTCTGCAACTGAATCCACCGCTCGTCGAGTACGTCAAAGGCCTCGAGCCTGCCGAAGCGTGGCCCGTTTCAACGATGGCCCGACTGCGCTTGCTGCCCGAGTCGTATCTCTACGGTTTGGCTGACGTGCGACTGACTGCCATTTATTACACGAGTTACCTGCTGGGCAACGTTTATGCTCACGGCGTCTGGTTCTACTTTCCGGTCGCGTTTCTGATCAAATCGACTGTTGGCGTGCTCGCGTTGTTGCTGGTGAGTCTCGGCGCGATCGCCGCGCGTCGCTTCAACTGCCCGCGAGAAATACTGTTTCTGATCGTTCCCGTGATCTTCTATCTAATCGTCGCTTTGACGGTGGGAATGAACATCGGCGTCCGTCACATCCTGGTCGTTTACGTTTTTCTGTATGTACTGATCGGCGGCGCTACGTGGGCGTTGATTCAGAGGAGTCGAAAGTGGGCCTACGCTGTCGGCGCTCTTGTGTTGCTTCATGTCGCTTCCTCCCTGATGGCGTTTCCAAACTACATTCCGTATTCAAACGAGCTCTGGGGCGGACCGTCGCAGACATACAAATACCTGACCGACTCGAATGCCGATTGGGGGCAACAACTCAAGAGCATCAAGCAGTATCTGGACGGGCGTGGCGTGAAGGATTGCTGGTTCCTGTACTTCGCGGAGGGCGCCGCGAAGCCGAGCTACTACGGAATACGGTGCAAACCGATGCCGACGATTAGCACGTTGTGGCTAAACCTGCCGATTGAAGTGCCGCGCACGATCGAAGGAACAGTGCTGATCAGCGCCAGCAACTTGTCCGGTGTGGAATTCGGACCGGGCTCGCTCGATCCATACGGTCAGTTCAAGTCGCTGAAGCCCACGGCCGTTATCGATCATGGCGTGTTCGTGTTCGACGGTAAGTTTGACGTTCCGCTGGTTGCCGCGATTACGAAGGTGCAGAAGGCACAGAACCTCGCAGCCGCAAACCAACTCGATCAGGCGTTGCAGGAAGCACAGGCGGCGGTCGCGTTGGCGCCCGATTCGATTCAGACGCAACTCGCGCTCGGAGATGTCCTTCGCGGTATGGGCCAGACCGAACAGGCGCGTGCGATTTATGAAAAAGCACTCGAACTGGCGAAAACAATTGAGCCCGAGTTTCAGATCCGATCTGTTCCTGGTATCGAAGGGCGTTTGCAGTCGCTCAATGATGCCGCCCGATAACTCTCATCTACGGTGGCTTCCGCCAGACGTCGTGCGGCCGAGGCTCTTGATGACCGCCAGCAGTTCGTCCGGCTCGACGGGCTTGGCGAGGTGAACGTGAAAACCCGCTACCAGCGCTCGTCTGCGATCGGACGGTCCAGCATATGCGGTAAGAGCCACAGCCGGAATCGTCCCACCCTTTTCAGGGGGCAACGAGCGAATTTGTTTGATCAGGTCGTAGCCGTTCTCACCACGCATTCCGATATCGCTCAGGATAATGTTCGGCAGTTCGTTCTCGATGCAACTCAACGCATCTTGTGCGGACTCGACCGCGACCACGCGCGCGCCGCATTCGTGGAGGATCGTCGTGAGCATGTCTCGCGTGTCGGATTCGTCCTCGACAAGCAAAACAGTGATGCCCTCCAGCGCACATGGATCGCCGAAGGAATCATAGATACGAGGTCTCTGCACAGACGAAGACAGCACGTTAATGCGGCTCACAGACTCAGTCACGATTCTCGTCGTTTGCTCTCCTGCGTACGCCCTCAGACATAGGGATAAAGCGTGACGTTGCGTACGATCTTCTTGACAGGTCTGCATTCGGAAGCGTATACACGCCAATAGGTTGTTTGTAATTTTCAACGACCCGCCTCTACACGACCTCAACATTCCTTTTCAAAAATCGAGATGAAACTGTCAAAATTCTCACCCCCAAACAGACCGATGCCGAAAGCGCCGGCCGTGTATCGACCGCAGCCGGTCCCGAAGGTCTTGCAAACAAAGGCGAAACCGGGATCAAAGACGCCAGTCTGTCTTGCAAATCAGAAACCGCCACTCGCGCATTTGCATAAAACTCCGATCCAGCCGGCGCGCGCGCCGCAAGTGCCGCCACATAAGCGGGTCCCAGCGACTCCGCCGACCCGGCCATGGCAAAAGAGCCCGCCGGCACAGTTGAAGGCGCGCACTTCAAACGCTGTCGCGCAGCGAAAGATCAAAGCGCCTTCCAGCAACACGATCCAGCGCCTCGTCCTCTTCACGCACGGTCCGCGTCTGCGACAGAACAACGTCGCCGAATCGATCGCCAACATGGTTGATTACGGGATCACAAAAACAACACTGAACGATCGCACCTATCCCGGTGGAAGCAAGGAAGAGTTTATTACGGCGTTGCTGGAGCCGACGCTGTCGGTCGAGCAGGGCGAGCTCGCCCGCGTTGCCGTCTCTGTGCAATCGGTGCCCGTCCAGCGAGTGAGTTATCTGATGGAACTTCCCACGCGCGGCGATTGGCGGTTGCGAGTGGCGGCGTCGAATATCAGGGTGAAACTTGCGAACCAGCCGATCCTCGAAGGCGTCACTATTCCGATAGGGGCCCACGAAGGAGGCTCGGTGATGATGAACGTCCACGGCCTGCCGAACAATCCGATCTTCAGCGACCTTGTCGAGACGCACGAAGACGTTCACGTCGGCGATATTCAGACTGCGATCGAGGAGATTCTCAAACCGTGGGACACACGATTGACTACGTTTCGCAATCAGCGAACGCGCTTTGAAGGACACGACCAGGAGACCGCGAAAGCGAGACTCTATCGCGCAGCCGGCGGCACTCCGAGAGAGATCGCCACGCGATTCCTCAACACGCTGAGACAGAAAGGCATGGCGTTCCACGACACAGACGCCGGAAAAGCGCCTTCGATCGTGGCGATTGTTCGAAGTGGCCCGGAGGAGAACAGCGTCCTGGACGTCTACCTGAAACACCGCGCGGGTTTAATAGTGATGCACGAGCAGAAACTGGAAGAGGAAGAGAAACGGATCAGGGCTGAGCGCGAACAGTATGATCGCGGTCTATCGAGAAGCCTGGCCCGTCCTGTGACAGCGCCGATCAACGCGGGCAGCGCCGGTAATTCATTCATCAACGACGACATGCTGTGATCCTCACTACGCATCATGAGCTTCAGTAAGAAAACACCGGCACCCACGCCGCCTTCTTTCAAGCACCGAATCGCGCGTGTGGCTGCGCCCGCCTACAAGCCTCAACAGGCGAAGAAAGTAGTTCAAGCGAAGACGCCCGTGTTGCCCGCGAAGCCGGCGGTGGTCCAACCGAAGAAGACAGTCGCGCCGCCGGTCTATCGGCCGCAGTCCGTGCCGCGAGTCCTGCAGACTAAAAAGGTCAACGCTTCTCGAGTAACGTCACGTCCGTCTCTTGCCAAGACGATTCAGCGCCAGATTGCGCGAAACTCCGGAATCGTTCAGGCGAAGTACGCCGTCGGCGCGTACGTGACGGTCCTTGGCGAAGGGGGCACTCCACCGTGGTACGGCGTCGTTAAGAAACAGACCCACGCCGGATACAAGATCAAACTGGGCGGCGGTAACGACAGCGAAGAAGATTGGATCGACGTCGAGGAAGAAGCAGTGCATCCGCATCCATCCTTTGCTTCGCGATATGAAGTGCAAGCCGATGGCGCGTCGGTGACGACAGCTGGAGGTACGTGGACCGCGCGCAAATACAAATCGATCATGGGCCGCGTGAATCCAACAGTGCGCGGCGCGCACATGGAGCTGGAGTTCCTGCCCGGCGCATACGTTGACGCGACGCGGATCGTGCTGGTCCAGACGGTTAAGTCCGTTAAGAACCGCGGCGCCTATTACATGAACGACACGGTGGCAGCGCGTTCGGTAGGCGGTGTCAGCATTGACCAGATGCAAACAAGCGCAAGCCCCGAGTACATCGCCAACCCGCAACGTTCGGGAGGAGCGTTCGGTTCAGCGCCCGTGGACGACGAGGCGGGCAGTCATGGATATCGCGTTTTTTCTCATAACCCGGAACGCTGGCATGCGTTGGCGGCGAGGCTGAAAGACAGGCCACACATGAGCTCGATTTTTGAATACTCGAGCCAGGAGTTTGAGACTACTGCTATCGCCGCCGAAGGTCCCGACAAGGGCCGTTATTATGGTTCGGTGAAGTGGGGGTGGATCTGGGATGGCCCAGGCGAACGCGTCCGGCTGATTCCTTTGCAAAGAGTGAGTTTTGGTTCCGCCAGCAGCGAGTTTCGCGACAGCGCCATACGGTGGAACTCTACCCGCACGTCGACGAATGTGACGCCAGTCCAATTGCCGTTGCCGAAGATCTGACCAGCCGTGAGAAACTA
>DASURS010000213.1:0-7901 GCA_036279935.1 Pyrinomonadaceae bacterium | reverse complement strand
CTCTGATTCGCTGGAGCATTGCCGGCCGTCAGATCATGGAATTCAAAGTAATTAACTTTGATCATTCGAGCAGCAGGTAAGGAGAACCCATGAGCCTCATCAATTCAAAACTCCTCGCCTGCTTGTTTCTCGCCTCGATTTTCTTCTTGCTCAATGTGTTTTCTGTCCGCGCGCAGACAACCGCAGCGCGTCCTGATCGCGGCCTGATGCCAAACGGTTCCTACGCCATTTCGGATCTAGAGCAGATCAGTCTCACAAACGGCAACCTCGGTTTGACTATTCCGCTGGCGAGTCTGCCGCCAATGTCACCAGCAAGACCGATCCGCGTGGCAAGGTCACAGAGTTTTACTACGACGATTCGACACATGCTTTGCCGACGCGCGTGGTTGTTGACCCACAGAATTGGACTGGGACGCAAACCACCGCGACGGCCTACGATTTCTATACTGGCTTGGTTACCAGCCAAACAGATCCGAATGGGAACGTCACGAGCGTCGATTACACGAACCAGTTGTTATCCGCGGTCGATCCTTTTGGCCGTCCCGGCGTCACTTATGGACCCACAGTCTCCGGCCAGCGTCAGCGAGTCACAACGACCTACCTCGATAATGCGCGACAAACAATCGTGGCAACGGACCTTAGCACCGAAGGCGACAAATTACTGAAGACGCGGGCGAGCAGCGATCAATTGGGCCGTGTCACCCTGACGGAGCAAACAGAAGACGGCACGAACTACACAATCTCCGCGGCGAAGGTGTATCAACAGATGGGCCAGATCACGTTCACCTCGAACCCGAAGCGCAGTAGCGCCGCTTCGACTGATGGATGGACCAGGACCACGCTCGATACAGCCGGTCGAGTTGTAGAAGTAGCCAGTTTCAGCGGCGTGGCCCAACCGCCGTCTATGGGAACAAACGCAAGTTGGACCGGCAGTGCAGTGACGGCGTATGACGCGAACTTCACCACCGTCACCGATCAGGCGGGCAAGCTGCGTCGCAGTATGGTTGACGCCCTGGGCCGGCTCGTTCGCGTCGATGAACCGGATGGCAGCAACAGCTTGGGAAGCACGGCTTCGCCCGTGCAACCGACGAGTTACTCTTATAACGTGCTCGGCAATCTATTGACCGTCAGCCAGGGAGTGCAGACACGCACTTTCACCTACGATTCACTTTCGCGGCTACGGACAGCCACCAACCCGGAGTCCGGCACTACCACCTACAACTATGACGACAGCGGCAATCTGACAACGCGGCAGGATGCGCGTTCGATCACCACAACCATCGCTTACGACGGGATCAATCGGCCGACAACCAAGACCTACAGCGACAGCACGCCGCGGATCGATTATTTCTACGACACGCAATCGCTGCCTACAGGTGCGCCTACTTTCGACCGAGGACATGCGAAAGGCAGGCTTGTTGCTATCACTTACGGAGGCGGCAGCGCCGGCACTTACCGTGGTTATGACGCTCGTGGATTGGTAGTGCGGCAATACCAGCAGACTGACGCGCTCAATTATCTTGCGGAAGCGACGTATCGCTTAAACGGCTCGTTACAAACCGAAACCTACCCGTCAGTGCCGGGTGCCGGAGATCGCCGCACTGTTACTTACAATGTGGACAACGCCGGCCGTGTCGCATCGCTAAGCGCGCCCGCCACGACGTATGCGCCGGCCGCGAGCGTCAGTGGTATAAGCTACACCGCGCCTGGGACGCTGAGCAGTGAAACCTATGGTAACAGTCTCGTTCATGCGGTCACTTATAACAGTCGTCTGCAAGCGAGCGAGATCAAGCTCGGAACGGGCGGGAGTCCCACTTCCGTTGTTTCCATCGCTTATAACTACGGCACCACGAACAACAACGGCAACGTACAATCGATCGCGTACGCTGGTGGTGGTTTGAGCTACACGCAAAGCTTTGGCTACGACTCATTGAACAGACTCACAACGTCGAACGAGAACAGTGGCGCGAACTGGTCCCAGACCAACGGCTACGATCGTTACGGCAATCGTTGGATCGATCTCGGCGGCGGCAATCAGAGTCTGTACTTTACGGCGAGCAACAATCGCATCACCGGCTCGAGCTATGACGCAGCCGGGAATCTGCTCAACGACGGCACGCATAGTTACAGCTATGACGGTGAGAACAAGATCCGTAAGGTCGACAACGTCAATGCTTACGTTTATGACGGTGAGGGCCAGCGCGTACGAAAACTGCTAGGTGAGAACCTGCGCTTCGTTTACGGTATCGGCGGACAGTTGCTCATGGAATTCAATGGCGCAACGGGCGCGCTTACCAAGGAGTACATCTACGGCGCCGGCGGACTGCTCGCTACTATCGAACCGACGGCGGTGAACTCCAACGGCACGCGCTACACGACGAGTGATCACCTGGGCTCCCCTCGTGTGGTCACAAACTCGACCTCTGCCGTCGTGAGTCGGCACGACTACATGCCCTTTGGCGAAGAGCTCGGCGCTGGTATCGGCGGCCGCACCACCGGCATCGGCTTCCCCGGCGCATCCGATGGTCTGCGGCAAAAATTCACTCAAAAAGAACGGGATATAGAAACAGGACTCGATTACTTCCTCGCAAGGTATTACTCATCGACGCAGGGAAGGTTTACGGGAGTTGATCCGTACGACATAAATCTAGAGAAGCAGTACAACACTGATCCGAAAAAAGCTGAGTCACTATTCAGAGAGTACATCAGTAATCCTCAACAGTGGAACCGCTACACTTACGCGTTGAACAATCCGCTGGCTTATCTTGATCCTACAGGCGAAGCGGTAGAACTTGTCGGCGACGAGAAAGAGCGAAAGAAGCAGCTAGACGCTCTTAAGGCTGTGGTTGGGAAAAAAGCTGGAGCCTACCTCTATGAGAACAAGGTCACCGATAAAGACGGCAATACGAAATACTTCGTAGGCATCTATACGAACGGGCCAAACGGTAAAGGCCCTGCCTTTGAGAAAATCAATGAAGCAGCCGGTGAGGTAGCAGCAATAATCAATGATGCCCGAATTCAAAGGATAGGCGTCGTTCCAAATAACACTCTGCTCACAAATGATTACGGAACTTCGATTGTTATCGGCTCGATCGATCAGGGCTTGTCCCCTGGAGCGACGAGCGAATTTGGAGGTGTTACGACGTCGTATATTCTTGATCCCTCCACCAACCCCGGAAAGCTTCCAGCGATATTCTGGAGCAATGGTAAAGCCCAACAACCGACAACTGGTGAACTTATGGGTCATGAGTTGGGGCACGGCAGGGCACGGGTAACGAGAGATCCGAACAGCGCCGCGGCATCGTTACGGCTCGAGAACAAGGTGCGAACAAAGGTGAATCATAAGACCTCGATTCGCATAAGGCATTAATCCGCCGCGTAGGTAAACAGATTGTTGGTATCGGGAGGCCATTATGTGCACAATTTTCGCTGGTCTTAGCATGATCCTCGATCGCGGTGCGTGCTCGTTTGGAGTGGCGATGCTTTGCTGGTTGGTCTTGTTGACGGGGTGTCCGGGAAATGAACGACAGGAGGGGCGTCCGGCATACGTCGAAGTATTATCTGACTTTGTATTTGTGGGAAGCGGACCTTACGATCCCAAGTTGGTAACGGCCCACGAAATGAAAGAGCTGCCCTTGCCGTCGCACTTCCAAGTTGGTTACCAATATGTTTTTCATCTTAAGAGTTTGAGGCAGGACGCAGACGTTTACAAGAATCTACTCACAAGACTTCAATCGAAAAACATCAAGATCACCTCAGCGAGCGCCGACATGGATAGATATGTGGGCGGTCCTGGCTTTCGTATCTCATTTCAGGGCACTGGGTTTAAAGGCTTTATCTTTAATACTCTCGACGGTCAAATCTTGAACAACCCAACATTGGTTAGAGAGTGGAGCTTAGATGACTATATTCTCGTCTTAGAAGAAGCTTGATGGCGCGAAACTATCGTTCAGCGTGACGAGCGTGGAACTCACTGACTGCACGAAGTGATCACCTATTGGGCAAGAACTTATGCAGATCTGATTTGAGGACAGATAAGCTTCTCCTGCTAACCGTAATCGTGCTTCTGACCGTGGCATGCGGTCCCGGCGACGATGTCAAGAATCCAACTCCACCGAAATCGGTGCACGGTTGGAATGCATTTGATACTGGTGCGATCACGATAAAAGGTGAGTTTCTGTTGAGAAAAGGAGAATCAACTGATAACGGGCATATTGGCATCAAGGTAACAGACATTTTTCCAGTCAAGTATCAGCTACTGGATTCCTGGGAGATGCCCAAGGCCAAAATTCAATTCTTTAATGTGGCAGACAAAACACCCGTATGCGAAGCAGTATTTACGCGGGGAGGCAACGGTCTAAACACGGACGCTCTCTGTGGAAGTCGTTTAGACTGGACTGACATCTACATACGGGACGTCAACTACAATGAAGGTTGGGTCTTCTTCGATTTGAGATAACTCTATACGACCCTCGTTTTCTCAGTTTAGCTGATGTTCTTTGACAAAACGGCTCTCGTGATCTTTGGTGCCTTTTTGTCGCTCAACTCTGCCGCGAGTACATCTTGATAACGCGCTCGATCGCCGCGCGACACACACGGCAGAAGCGATCCGTCCGTGTGAACATGATGCAGTCGATCTCGGGACGATAATAGCCACGCGCCTCGTACATCGCGCCTTCGAACGCGCCGACCTGTCCGGCGTGCTTTTCCGCCGCAAACATCTTCTTCTCGTGCTCCAGCTCTTCGCGGAAGAGGGCTTCCATCTCTTCTTCCGGGCGCTTGTCTTTCCGCAACTGCGCCCGCCGCTTCTGGATCTCGCGCGAGTAGTTTTCAAACGCTTCCTTGTTCCACGGTGTTGGGATCGGAGTGACGCTCGCGATCGGATTCACCATGGTGCGCCACTTCAACGCAGGTATGTCCAGCAATGCAGTGACGTTCGGTTCCCACGGCTCGACGCGTTCCGCCGCAGCCTCGTAAGCGACTGACGACGTGTAGTACTCGTCGGCCAGTCCCGCGAAATGATGTCCAAACTCGTGAACGAAAACGTAATTCGAGAAGGCATTGTCAGACGCAACCGTGCTGTACAGGTTGAAGATCCCGCCGCCGCCGTACGTGCGATTGTTGACCAGCACCTCAATAAACTCGTACGGCGCAAACTGCGCGGCTTTGCGCAACGCGCGGTTATCGAACGTCAGCACGTATCTTTCCGATCCGAAGGCATCGTACGTCGCGCCGAGGGGCGAGTCGCGATAAGTCCCCGTCGAGGGACGCGAAACACCAGACTCGGCAGCCGGCGGCGACATGGCCCACACGTTGAAGTCCCTGCGATGCTCTTTGAACGGCGACGTCGAAAAGAGCACCTCGGTCAACCGCCGCGCGTCAGCTTCAAACTTTTTCGCCTCCGCGGCCGTGTAACCGTCGCCGAGGATCAGAAAGTCGACCTTCGCCTCCGGCTCGCCGGCTTTCTGAATCGCTATGACCGGCGCGGGCGCGGCGGGTTTCGATCGATCGACAAACTGGTCCGCCGGATCGATCGTCGTGGTCCAAATCTCCTTGAAGACGTTCTTCGGATCGCGTTTCATCAACACGATGCTGACGGGCGCCGGCGGTGCGGGAAAACGAAACGACTCCTGAAACGTCTTCTTGATCGATTTCGCTTCGTCGGTCGTTTCCCACTCGCCGTAGATCGATGCGAACCCGCGCGAGTAGAGCACCTGCTTCGTCTTCAGATCGCGGACTTCGAAGAAGTACTTGCCGAGGTTCGACGTGTCGATCGCCTGTTTCAAATCGCCCGGCCAGGGCAGCGGCTCGATCACGACGCGGTCGAGGCTGAAAACTTCCGCGGACGCGTCGCCGGTGTGATAGTAGTCGACGCGCATGGTCTCGGCGGCGCTGGCGCCGGCGATAAACAGCAGAATTGCGGCGAAGGCAGTAGCTAGTCTGGTCATATTGCGGATAATACGATGAAGACAGATCGCTGTCATCCGCGTTAAACTGTTGGACTTATGGCAAGTGTCCTCGAGATCGTTCCACTCGGCGGCATCGGCGAGTTCGGGATGAACTGTATGGCTGTGCGCTACGGCGACGAGATGTTGATTCTCGACGCCGGCATGGGTTTTCCCGAGGAATCCGCCTATGGCGTCGACGTTTCCATCCCCAATTTCAGCTTCCTTGACGAATACAGGGACGACATCACGGCCATCATTCTCACGCACGGCCACGAGGATCATCTCGGCGCATTGCCGTATTTGCTGAAGAAATTCAACGTTCCCGTCTACTGTTCGCACTTCACCGCCGGCCTGGCTGAAAGCAAACTCGAAGAGCACGAACTGCTGGGCGACATTCTGATCCATCGCGTCGAACCGCGCGACGTCGTCGATATCGGGTCGTTTACGGTCGAGTTCATCCGCGTTTCGCATTCGCTCGTCGACTGTTTCTCGCTCGGGATCAAGACGCCGGTCGGCACGATCATCCATACGGGTGATTACAAGGTCGACGAGACGCCCGTCATCGGCGAGCCGATCGATTTGCGCTCGTTCCGGCGTTACGGCCAAGACGGCGTGCTGGCGCTGCTTTCCGATTCAACCAACGCGACCGTCCCCGGCCGCACACCATCCGAGCGCGCAGTGATTCCCGCTTTCGAAGAGATCTTCTCCGAAGCCACGGGACGCATCGTCGTCGCGGCGTTTGCATCGTCGATCCATCGTTTGCAGATCGTGCTCGACGTCGCGCAGCAGTTCAATCGACACGTTTGCGTGCTCGGGCGATCGATGCAGAAGAACGTAGAAGTCGCGGAGCGGCTCGGATATCTCGACATTCCCGACGGCCTGCTCGTGTCGCTCAATGAGACGAAGATGATGAGCAACAACGAAATCGTCTTCCTCGTAACCGGATCGCAGGGCGAGTCGCGCGCGGCGCTCTCGCAGATGGCGATGCAGAGTTACAAGGGACTGATGATCGAAGAAGGCGACACGGTGGTCCTGTCGGCGCGCATCATTCCCGGCAACGAACGGTTGATCTCGCGGATGATCGGTTTCATCTACAAGCGCGGGGCGAACATCATCGAGGAGAAGCGGCGTCTCGTTCACGTCAGCGGGCACGCGTCACAGGAAGACATTCGCATCATGACCGAAGCGGTGCGGCCGAAGTTCGTAGTGCCGATTCACGGCGAGTACCGGATGCTTTTTCGGCACAAGGAGTTTGTGAAGAACCATCTCGGTTACGCGGAAGAGAACATCATCCTGATCGAGAACGGCGACGTGCTCGAGCTCGACGGCGAGCGCGCGGCCGTTGTCAATAAGAAAGAGATCGGACGGACGTTCATCGACGAAAGCGGGTTCGAAGAGATCGACAGCGAGACTGTGCGCGAGCGCAAGCAGTTGGCGTACGAGGGAACCGTCACGGTCGTGTTGACGATTGTCGAGGAGACGGGCGAGTTGCAGGGCGAGCCGAGAATCGTCGCGCGCGGCGTTCGCGGGTTGAGTGCGAATGGGTTCGGTCCGCAGTCGGGCAGTCTGATGAGCGATGCAAAGCGAGTCGTGACGGCGTCGATCGCGGGCGCTTCGCGTCAGACGCTGGCGGACGAGTCGCTGTTGAAAGAGCACGTACGGGTCGAGTTGAAGCGGTTCATTCAAAAACAGACCGGAGCGCGGCCGGTGATCATGCCGGTGATCGTGCTGGTGTAGTCATTTTCCATTTTCCATTTACCATTTTTCATTTTCCATTTCTCATTATTTCTCATCTGTCATCTACCCGGCGCGACTCGTCTTCGAAAATGACAAACGGCAAATGGAAAATGACAAATGGCAAATGATCCCGGTTTCTGGACAGACAAGACTGTCATGATTACCGGTGCCTCGTCCGGGATCGGGAAAGGTCTGGCGTTGGCGATCGCCGATCGT
>DASURS010000212.1:0-4282 GCA_036279935.1 Pyrinomonadaceae bacterium | reverse complement strand
ACTATCAAGCAGGCGCGCGAGATGGTCGAACGCCAGGAGCCTGTCGTTTGGGACATCCTCGAAGAGGTGATTCGCGAGCACCCGGTGCTCCTGAATCGCGCTCCGACGCTCCACCGTCTCGGCATCCAGGCATTCGAACCGGTGCTCGTCGAGGGCAAGGCGATCAAGATCCATCCGCTCGTCTGTACGGCGTTCAACGCCGACTTCGACGGCGACCAGATGGCGGTCCACATTCCGCTGAGCCCCGAAGCGCAGATCGAAGCCGCTGTGTTGATGCTTTCGAGCAACAACATTCTGAGCCCGGCGAGCGGTCAGCCAATCGCCGTTCCGTCGCAGGACATCGTGCTCGGCATCTACTACCTGACTCGCGACCGTCCGGGCGCGAAGGGTGAAGGCCGCGTGTTTGCCTCGCTCGAAGAAGTGCTGCTGGCGCTAGACGCCGGTGAAGTCACGACTCAAACGCCGATCAAGCTCCGCATCATGGGCGACTTGATCGACCTCGTGCAGGAACACGATCCGCAGGACATCCTGCGTGCGACCGTTCAGGACGACGTCCGCCGCGTCATCAACACGACCGTGGGCCGCGTCATTTTCAACGACTCAATACCTGCCGGTCTGCCGTTCATCAACGGCACGTTGAAGAAGAAAGGCCTGCAATCGCTCGTGAACTATTCGCACATCCGTCTGGGCCATGAGATGACCGTCAAGATGCTCGACGATCTCAAGACCCTCGGCTTCCTGTACGCGACCAAGGCCGGTATCTCGATCGGCATCGACGACCTGGTAACGCCGGGCGCGAAGAAACCGCTGGTCGACAAGGCTGACAAGGACGTGATCGCGGTCGAACAGCAATACCTCGACGGCGTCATCACGAACGGCGAACGCTACAACAAAGTCATCGCCATCTGGTCTGAAGTGACCGACAAGGTCGCGAAAGAGATGTTCAAGGCGATGGACGATCGCGAGCGTTCGAGCGGCGAGCTCAATCCGATCCTCGTCATGAGCGACTCGGGAGCGAGAGGCTCGGCACAGCAGATTCGCCAGTTGGCAGGTATGCGCGGTCTGATGGCCCGCCCGTCGGGTGAAATCATCGAGACCCCGATTCAGGCCAACTTCCGCGAAGGCTTGAACGTGTTGCAGTACTTCATCTCGACGCACGGCGCTCGCAAGGGCCTTGCCGACACGGCGTTGAAGACGGCCGACTCGGGCTACCTGACCCGCCGTCTCGTCGACGTTGCGCAGGATGTGATCATCAGTGAAGAAGACTGCGGCACGCTGCGCGGCATCTCCGCCAGCGCGATCGTGGAAGGCGGCGAGGAGATCGAGTCGTTGCGCGACCGCATCGTCGGCCGCACGGCACTCGAAGACGTCACCGACCCGATCGAAGGCTCGGCAATCGTCGAGGCGAACCAGGAGATCGACGAAGACCTGGCCGCCGAGATTCAACGCTCGGGCGTGCAGCGCGTGCGCATTCGTTCGGTGCTGACCTGCGAATCACGTCGTGGCTGCTGCATCAAGTGTTATGGACGTAACCTCGCAACTGGTCGTCCGGTCGAAATCGGCGAGGCTGTCGGCGTCATTGCCGCGCAGTCGATCGGCGAGCCGGGCACGCAGTTGACGATGCGTACGTTCCACATCGGCGGTACCGCGCGCCTGGAAGAGTCGTCGAAACACGAAGCTCGCCAGGACGGCACGATCAAGTACATCGATCTGCAAACGGTCAAGAGCCGCAAGGGCGAACGCATCGCGATGAACCGCAACGGCTCGTTGACGATCATCGACGACCGCGGCCGTGAAGCAGCCCGTTACCAGATCGTTTACGGCGCTCACATCCTCGTCGAAGACGGCGCTCGCGTCACGCAGGACCAACTGCTGGCGACGTGGGATCCGTTCACGTTCGCGATCCTTACCGAAGTCGCTGGACACGTTAAGTTCCAGGATTTGAAGGAAGGCGTGACGTTCGACGAAGAAGTGGACGAAGTGACGGGCCAGTCGCGCATGGTCGTGAAAGACTCGCCCGACGAAAAGAAACAGCCGCGTCTGGAAATCCGCAGCGCCAGCAACAAAGTGCTGAAGACTTACCAGATGCCGGTGCGCGCGAACCTGATGGTGTCGGATGGCGAGGACGTAGAGCCGGGCGACATCATCGCGAAGATTCCGCGCGAGACCACGAAGACCAAGGACATCACGGGCGGTTTGCCGCGCGTCGTCGAGCTGTTCGAAGCACGGCGTCCGGCTGAGACTGCGGTCATGTCTGAAATCGACGGTACGGTCACGCTCGGCGCCATCTCCAAAGGTAAGCGCAAGCTGATCATCACCGGCGACGACGGTGAAGAGCGTGAGTACGACATCCCGCGCGGCACGCACATCAACGTGCAGGACGGCGACCGCGTCCGTGCCGGCGAAGCGCTGATGGACGGCCCACTCAACCCGCACGACATTCTGCGCGTGCTCGGAATGAGCCGGTTGCAGGAATACCTCGTGAACGAAATTCAGGAGGTTTATCGTCTGCAGGGCGTGAACATCAACGACAAGCACATCGAAGTGATCGTCCGTCAGATGTTGCGCTGGGTGAAGATCAAGGAAGTCGGCGACACCGAGTTTCTGCTCGAAGAGCAGGTCGATCGTTTCCGCTTCCAGGACGAGAACGAACGCGTGCGCCAGGAAGACGGCGAAGTGGCCCAGGCCGAGCCGTTGTTGCTGGGCATCACCAAAGCGTCGCTCTCGACCGACTCGTTCATCTCGGCGGCATCGTTCCAGGAGACGACGCGCGTGCTTACCGAAGCGGCGATCTCGGGACGCGTGGATTACCTGCGCGGCTTGAAGGAGAACGTCATCATGGGCCGGTTGATTCCTGCCGGTACCGGTATGGAGTTTTACCGCAACGTAGAAATCGAGCGTGATGAGACGATCGATCAAGCGCGCGAACGCGACCTCGACGAATTTCCCGACATCGTCGGCGGTCACGACATCGTGTTGCCATCGCGTGAACCCATCATCGTGAGCTCCGGAAACGGCGCCGACGGCGACGTCGTTGCTGCTCCGGAACCTGAAGAATAGTTGCGTTAACTAAACCACGGCAAAAAGGCCCACTGCGTCAAACCGACCAGTGGGCCTCTTCTTTTGTTCGTCCAGCTTTGAAACCTACCCGCCACTCTCCTGGTTCTGAATCCGTGCACAGTGTTTGCAAATAGTTCTCTCGACCGGCAATTCATTCACTAACTGTAATCTGTTTCCAGTTCGATCATATGCGATACGGCTCACCTTCAAACCGCAAAGCGTATCCTGGCCGCCGCGCGTAATCAGATGATAGATGTCGTTGATGGGCCGTATGGCATACATGGCGAAGACCGGTGCGACCGTCCGCGTCGTTCCACGCAGACGACTATCGTTTCTAGCTATCATCGTCACCCTCGTTTCCGCCGGCCCTCTCGTGCGCTCTCTTTTCATACGTTCATTTGGCCGGCGTCTTTGAAGCTGCAAACATGGTGCCGAATCAGTAGAATCGACAGGCACATGAATCAAAAGCAGATCAGCCGCCTCCCGGGTGCGCGTAGAGCCGCCATGCCTGAATTTGTATCTCCCCAACTCGCAACTCTGGTCGACAAACCCCCGCCCGGCGACGAGTGGTTTCATGAATTGAAATTTGACGGCTACCGGTTGCTCTGTCATTTGAACCGGGGCCAGGTGCGCTTTTGGACGCGCAATCAGAAAGACTGGACCGCGAAGTTTCCGACGCTGGGCAAGGCCGTGAAAGCCTTGAAGCTGGGGAGTGCGATTCTCGACGGCGAAGTCGTTGCGCTGGACGCGTCCGGGCGTGCGAGTTTTCAAAAGCTGCAACAGCAGATCAACAAGAACGCGGGATTCGGGCTGGTGTTTCACGTGTTTGACCTGATCTATCTCGATGGATTCAATCTGACGCGCTGTCCGCTGCGGGAGCGGAAGCGTGTGCTGGCGGAGTTGCTCGAAAACTTGGATGAGAAGAGCCCGTTGCGGTTCAGCGATCACATTGACGGCAATGGCGCGAAGTTTCTTAAAGAAGCGTGCAAGCTGGGGCTGGAAGGGATCGTTTCCAAACTGGCGGAGTCGACGTACGAGTCAACGCGCAGCCGCAACTGGTTGAAGATCAAGTGTCTGAAGCGTCAGGAGTTTGTCATCGCCGGTTACACACACTCCGACAAAGGCATTCCCTTTAGCTCGCTGGTTCTCGGTGTTTACGACAAGGGCAAACTGATCTATGCGGGCCGAGCGGGAACGGGTTTCAGCAACCAGATGCGGGCCG
>DASURS010000211.1:0-5916 GCA_036279935.1 Pyrinomonadaceae bacterium | reverse complement strand
GTTTCGTTCGCGACTTTCAGTCCCGCTTTCGTGTCGGCGAAACCGTAAGTCGAGGCTCTGATGAGACCGTCGCGATTGGCGAGCGCGAGCATCAATCCCGGCGCGCCGGTTTGATGCATATGGTTGACGATATACTCGTCGAGTTTCGCGAACAGTGGCTGGACCGCGGCCGATTGCGCCGGGGCGACTGACTTCACAAGCACCGCACCGCCCTTCGCCTCGATCACCGCAGTGGCGGCGACGACCAGCGCAGACTTTGCACTGTGAGACAGAAACCGGCGGCGCGACAGATGAATCGACATAAACGTTTGTTCCCTCAGTTTGTGTTTAATCCCAACGTGTTCGACAACTCGATAAACTTCGGCTCAGATCGCAGGTTCTTGAACACCGGATCGATCTTGATAAACGGCACCCAGTTGAACCGTTCCTGCTGAGACTTTTCAAGCCCCTCGATCGCAAGCTTCCGATTGTTCAGCCCGGCGTAGACGACTGCCGACTGAAACGGCGAAACGTATTGTTGTTTCGACAGCTCCTGCAACCGCACGAGCACCTTTTCGGCGTCGCTTCTCTTCCCGGCGAGCGCCTGGGCGTGTCCGAGCGCCGTCAGCACGAAGACATTGTCGGGCGCTGTCTTCAGCGCCTGTCGAAACTCGGCGATCGCGTCTTCCAACAAGCCCTGCTCTTCAAGCACGAGCCCCAGCTCGTAATGCGCGCGCATGAACTCGTGGTCCATCTCGATGAGCTTAAGCGATTCCTTGCGCGCTTCGTCGAGGCGGCCTGCATAATACAGGCTGCGAATGAAGTCTGAATAGATAGTCAGCGAAAACGGCTCCAGTTCGTGCGCCGTCCTGGCCTGAACGACCGCCTCATCGACGCGGCCGAGCGCAGCGAGATAACTCGAATACCATTGATGCGCAGTCGCGTAGTTCGGGTTCAGCTCAATCGCTCTCTTGAACTGCTGCTCAGCTTCGGCCCACTTCAGGTGATAGCGATAGGTGATAAACGCTAGCGCCGCGTGCGCTTCCGCGAGGTTCTCGTTGATGGACAACGCGCGGTTCGCCGCCGCTTCAGCTTTCGGAACCGAATCGTTCGCCGACGTGACGTTGTAGACGTTCAGCAACAGGTAACAATCCGCCAATCCCGCGTACGCGAGACCGTAATCCTGGTCGCGCATGATGGCCTGGCCGAAATAGTCGATGCCCTTTTCGAGACCTTCGACGGTGCGCTTGTTCCAGTTGTAACGTCCCTGAAGATACAGCCGGTAAGCCTCGGAATCGGGCGAGTAGTTTCTCGTCAACTGCGAATGGTCGAGATCGCCCGAGCGTGAGCGCAACCGTTGAGAAACGTCCCGCGAGATCTGTTGCGGCAACGCGACGACTTCCGAGACCTTGCGCCCGTAACGCTGTCCCCAGATATGACTGTCGTCGCGCACGTCGATCAGCTCGACGCTAATCGCCAGCTCGTCTCCATTCTGGACCACGCTGCCTGACAGCAGCGCGTGGACACCGAGCTCGCGCCCGATCTTCTTCGGATCCGTTTCGCGTCCCTTGTAGTGAAAGACCGTGTTTCTCGACTTCACTTTCAGATCCGGCATTCGCGAGAGACTATCGATCAGACTCTCGGTTATACCGTCGGAAAGGTATTCGGTGGTTGGATCGCTGTTCGTGAACGGGAGCACCGCGAGTGAGTTGATCGGGGCGTCGGCGACGCCGGCGGTCGTATCTCTCCCGCGGTAGAACGACGTGAACGCAACCAACGACAACACGACCGCCAAAACGATGCCGGCGATGGCGGCGATCCTGCTCGGCTTCGTCCAGACGCTGCCGGGCTTGGCCCAACGCACCGGCGAAGCAGTCACGGTCGCGTCGGTCCATGTGTTTCCTATGCTTGCTTCAGCCTCGATGTCGCGCAGCACATCGTGTAGATCGTTTTCGAGGTCTTCGATCTTCTGGTAGCGATCGTCGGGTTGCTTGGCGAGTGCTTTGTCGAGAATCGGCTGCAAGCGCTGGAGCCATGGAGAATCCTCGCCGCGCGCTTCGGCAATCGGTTTCGGCATGTGATAGACGACGGCGTATCGGACGTCGAGCGCTGTCTTGCCGCGGAAGGGCCACGTGCCCGCCAGCATCTCGTACAGCAGGACGCCGGTAGAGAAAATGTCGGCGCGATGATCGACCGGGAGTCCCTGCGCCTGTTCGGGAGCGGCGTAGGTGGAGGTTCCGTACGGCACGCCGAATTCCGTCAGTTGCGGATCGCTGGCGCCGGCGGTTGGGTGTTCGATCAGTTTCGCCAAACCGAAGTCCAGCACCTTGACGTGTCCGGAACGGGTGACCATGACGTTGCGCGCCTTGATGTCGCGATGCACGATGCCGCGCGCATGGGCGGCCGCGAGCGCGCTCGTAACCTGGATCGCGATCGAAAGCGCGCGTCGCAGATCGAGCGGGCGTCCCGCGACCAGCTCCCGCACGTTGCGTCCCTCGACGTATTGCATCGCAATGAAGTGAATGTCGTCGACCTTGTGCAGACCGAAGATCGTGCAGATGTTTGGATGGTCCAGTGACGAAGCCAGCTTTGCTTCACGCTCGAAACGGACGAGGTTTGAGGGACGATCCGTTAGGTCGGGCGGCAGCACCTTGATCACGGCCGGGCGGTCCAGCGTCGTGTCGATCACCTTGTAAACGGTCCCCTGACCGCCTTCACCGATTTTTTCGACGACACGATAATGCAGGAGGAGTTGCCCGATCATAGACGACTGGGAGATCGATCTGACGAGGCTTTGCCCCAAAAGTCGGGAATCCCACCAACGGCAGTTGGTGGATGGTTCAAAGGCAAACCTACTGAACGGCCAGCCACTGTTTGCGAATCCCACCAACGGTAGTTGGTGGATTGTTCATTTTCAGCCTTGTTTTAGGTAAAAAGTGAAACTTCCACCAACTCCCGTTGGTGGTATTCATGCAAATGATTCGTCGACCCGTAGGCTGGCCATAACTATCCACCAACTGCCGTTGGTGGGATTCGCGCAATGATTAATCGAACTGTTAGGCCGAATATAACTATCCACCAACTGCCGTTGGTGGTATTCCCGACTTTTTGAGGCAAGCCCAGCTGGTGTTAGTTCAGTTCGGTCTAAAAGTACACGTTAGTAGTATTCGCGTATATATCCATACGCTTTGTCAAAAAGCTCCTGATCCTGATGCAGCTTATATTTGAAGAGCGTTTTTCGCAGCGCCATCTTCACTTGTCGCTCGCCACCGTGAGTACTTTGCCACCCATCGAAGCGAACGATGCGAACGATTTCATCAATATCGTTTACCACACGCTCGACGATGATCGGGGTCTCAGGATTTCTTGCTTCTTCGAAGAGTTGTGTAAGCGCCGCTTTACCTTGTTCCTCGCGTTCACGCGGCGGCGCCGCGCGTTCGGCTGCAACCACGTCGCGTGCAAGGTTCAGCAGCTCTTTCAAAAACTCGACGCTCGTTAGCAATCCTCGTTCGTGCCGTTCCTTGAGCGCTTCGAGTCGCTCACCGAGTTCCTTAAAATGTGGATCGTGCAGCCGCTTCCGCAGCCACCGAGAAACCTTGATTTCGATCTCCTTGGCCTTCTTCCCAGGGTCGGGAGCACCAAGCACAGCTTCAAGAAGATCCGCGTCGAGCACGAGTGTTTCGAGATCGTCCCTGACAGCGTCAACGTGTACGTGCTCGTGAATGAGTTCAATCGTCTTTGGACCAAGCGCATGCCACAGCAAACGGCCTGTTCCTGTAGATGGCCGCACTGACTCATAAACGTGCGTAAGCCACCGGTAATCGGCAAGGTACGCGCCCAACACAGGATCAGGTGAGATGGCTTCCCACAATCGTGCAACGTAGCTGTAATCGGCGGCAAAGTGATCTCGAATGTCGTTGTTCGGAAGGCAAGCCTGCGCGGCCATCAGTCCTTCATAACCCGTGATGGTTCGGTCCACGCCGGGGAAGTACCCGAGACACTTCTGAACCGCCTGCGGCATGAGGCCAACCAATTCGCTGATGTTCCTGACTACGCGAGTGATCCCTTCTTCATCAAACTGAATCGCTCGTGCGACGTCGTCGAAGACTCCGAGATAATCGACTATCAAACCGTGAGTCTTCGTTTCACCGTATGGTCGATTAGTGCGACAGATCGCCTGTAACAACGTGTGGTCACGCAGTGGCTTGTCAAGATACATCGCCTGAAGAATCGGCGCATCGAAGCCGGTGAGCAGTTTCGACGTGACAATCAGAATCTTAAGAGGGTCGGATGGGTCGCGAAAACGGTCAAGCAGCTTCTCCTCAGCATCGCGATCGCGACGATATTCAGCGTATTCGTTCTCGCCGCTGTTCACCGTCATTACGATGTCCGACATCTCAGGTGGTATATGCTGATCGAGCGCGCGTTTGTACAAGACACAACTCTCACGATCGAACGTGACCACTTGGGCGCCAAATCCGTTCGGAGCAACTTTCTCCTGGAAGTGCGATGCGATATCAGCCGCGATCTTCTCGACGCGTTCCGGAGCCTTCACCAGGACCGCCATTTTCGCGGCGGTCTTTGCCAAAAGGTCGCGGTCCAAATCACTGAGGTTGCCGGTGAGTTCCTTGAACGCCTGATCGATAGCATCTTTATCGATGTGCAACTGCAACAGCCGTGGCTCAAAGTGCAACGGCATCGTCGCACCGTCGCGGATCGACTCTTCAAAGCCGTAACGGCTCATGTAGCCGGCTTTGTCCTCGTCTGCGCCGAAGGCGTAGAAGGTGTTGCGATCCGCGCGGTTGATCGGCGTGCCGGTCAGTCCGAAGAGAAACGCATTTGGCAGCGCCTCGCGCATCTTGCGGCCCAGATCGCCTTCCTGTGTACGATGAGCCTCGTCGACCATCGCAATGATGTTGCTACGGTCGTTCAGCATTCCGCCGGCTTCGGCAAACTTGAAGATCGTGGTGATGATGATCTTGCGTGTGTCCTGCGTCAGCAGTCGTTGCAACTCGGCGCGGCTGTCAGCTTTCACAAGATTCGGAGTGTCAGCAGCGTAGAACGTACCGGAGATCTGCGTGTCGAGATCGACACGATCGACCACAATGATGACGGTTGGATTCTTCAGCGCCGGATGCAGCCGCAACTTTCGCGCGGCGAAGAGCATCAGCAGTGACTTACCCGAACCCTGGAAATGCCAGATTAGTCCTTTCTTCGGTCGCCCGGCGACGACACGTTCGATGATCTGGTTTGTGGCTTCGTATTGCTGGTGACGCGCAACGATTTTGATGCGCCGCTTCTTTTTGTCGGTCGCGTAGGCTGTGAAATTTGCGAGGAGATCCAGCACGACGTTGGGACGCAACATCGAGTCGATCGCGTCCTCGAGTCGCTTGAGCGCAGGCGTTAAAGCGTCTGCTTCGATCCGCCACGGTCCCCAGAGGTCAAGTGGCAGACCGATCGAGCCATAGCGAAACTCCTTGCCTTCGGTCGCAATCGAGACGACGTTGGAAACGAACAGTTCGGGAACGTTGTGTTCGTAGTCGTCGTGGATTTGGACTGCGGCATCGAACCAGCTTTCGCTTGCTCGAACCGGCGTCTTCGCTTCGATCACGACCAGCGGAATACCGTTAACGAGCAACACGAGGTCCGCGCGCTTTTCACTTGCGCCGGCGCGGACGGTGAATTGGGTGGTGACGACGTATTGGTTACGTTCCAGATCTTCGAAGTCGATTAGGCGGATGGTGACGTGCTCGCCGCGTTCCCCGAACGGCATTGAGCGTTCGCCGTTGAGCCAGGCTGCAAACTCTTCGTTCGCCTTAACAAGACCGTCGCTCCTGACGCCCATGAGGATTGCTCGCAACCTGTACAGCACGTCTTCTGCACGATCCGGTTGCGCAGCGATTTCCGGATTCAAACGAATCAACGCTTCGCGCAGGT
>DASURS010000210.1:0-18684 GCA_036279935.1 Pyrinomonadaceae bacterium | reverse complement strand
AACGGATCGCCCCCTTGAAACACATACTAGGGTCACCGCTCCAAAAAGTTGGTGCCGGACGGGGTTCAGGTCTAGAATAATCCCGTTCAAAATACCGCATTTGCCTGCACGGCAAGAAATCTTGCCACAAGCCAGTGGTTTGCGGTGTTTGCACTGTTGAGAGAGCGGTGATTGATGAACGGACAAGCTAGAGCTTTGATCGAGTCCATGCCTAACGACATCGGAACTGAGGCGGTAGGTCCGCTCAGTTTCGACGAAGCGTTTACCCTCCATCACCGCGCCGTTTTTAGGACGGCAAGAGCTGTCGTTCGCGACTCAGCCCTGGCTGAGGACGTGACGCAGGAAGTGTTTCTACGACTTTATCGCAATCTCAACTCCACGCCGGGCGAGGAATTGCTGCGGGCGTGGCTGTTGCGCGTGACTCTTAACGTGGCGAGAAACACCTTGCGGGGTCAAAGCCGCTCGATGGTTCGCGACAACGAGTATCACAAGACGACGACGGACAACGGCTCCGTTGCGGCTGAAGCGCCGGCTGAAGACTACGAACGCCGCATGGCGATCGAAGAAGCACGCCGCGCTTTAGACAAGATCAAGGAGCCGATGAGAAGTTGCCTGCTGCTGAAACAGCAGGGGCTCTCATATCGCGAGATCGCCACCAGTTTGTCACTCAAGGAGACAAACATCGGCAGTCTGGTGGCCCGCGGCCGCAAGGAGTTTGCGAGGGTGTACGGTAAGATCGGAGGCAGACGATGACACGGTGTTTGGACGAGGCAACGCTGCAAGGCTATTTCGACGGCGAGCTTTCCCCGCATTTGATGGAAAGCGCGACGTCGCATTTGGCTTCGTGCGTGACGTGCGCGGCGGCAGCGCGCGAGCTGTCGGAAGAGACGGCTCTTTTAACGTCCGCTCTGGCAGCAGAGTTTGATGTCAGTGTTCCTACGCAAGCGTTGCGCGAACGCATCGACGCGGCAGTGCTCGGCGAGCGCGTTGCCAACGCCGGACGTTCAGAAAAGCCCGGTTTGTTCGCCTCTTTCGTCGGCGTCTTCAGTTTCAACTCTCAGCGTGCTTTGGGATATGCGAGCCTCGTAGCAGTGCTCGCGTTCGCGTCAATTTTTGGAATCGTGAAGCTGCGCGAGCCGAACGTGACGACTCCCGCGGGCTCAAGTGACAAGTCAATCGCCTACACTCCAACTGTCCCAACTCCTGTTGTAGAAACAAACAAAGGCAATCCTATCGTGAGTCAGGCGGTTTCGAAACGGGCGCCGGCTGCGCAGGGGAGCGTAAGGCCCCAGCGCACTTCTTACACGCCCAACACGTCCAGCAATCGCAAAGACACTCTCTCACAACACCCGGTTCAACTCCTCCCCGGCGAGCGGTCATATCTGCAAGCCATTGCGAGACTCGATTCGACCATCAAGGAGAACAAGGACGCGATGAGACCGTCTTTGCAAGTCGAATATGAGCGCAATCTCGCGGTTGTCGATCGCGCTATCGCCGCCACGCGTAATGCCGCGAAGAGCAATCCGAACGATCCAGACGCGGCTGATTTCATGTTTGCTGCCTATCAGAGCAAGGTGGATCTCCTCAACACGATTGCCGATGCGCGTCTGAGTGGAGGTCGCGGGCACTGAAAGGGCTCGGTCCTAATTTCACAATGAAGTTGTTCGTAGTTTCGGCGGTAGCCGGCCTTATCATCTCTCTCGCAGGTTCGACCCCCGCAAATACATCAAAATCAGACCCGGTTCCGGGAGAGAAGATCGAGCGCTCGACGGCTGTCGACCCGCAGCTAACCGTCACTCTGTGTGTTGCTTCCGGAAAACTGACGGTCCGCGCGTGGGACAAGAACGAGCTTCGCGTCCGGTCGACTGACGCGGGCCAGATCGAGCTGCGCCGCCTCGATAAAGTGAAGGATGCTTCCGTTCCCGCGTCGCGAATCGATGTGATGGTCCTTGAAAGCACGTCGAAGATCAGCGCTAAAGCTCCGCAGCCCGATTGCCAGGCGCTGGCGGACGTCGAGATGGAAGTCCCGGCCGGCGCGACTGTTCAAGTGCAGACGCGCGACGGCGACATCAGCATCACGGGCGTGGCCGCGGCCTACGCCGGTTCGCAGAACGGCAACATCGAGATCGCGCGCGCGACGAAGGTGGTCGAAGCAGGGAGCATCGGCGGCAGTATCTCGTTGAAAGATTCGAGCGGCAGGGTGAACTTGAGTTCAGCCGGCGGGATCGTCGAAGTCGTCAATCTCAAACCATCGAGCACTGACGATACGCTGGAAGTCGGTACAGTCAGCGGTGACATTCTGTTGCAGCACGTCAGCAACCCGAAAGTCATGGCGAAGACCGTCAATGGAACGGTGACCATGACGGGCCCGCTGGCGCGTTCGGGTCACTACTCGTTCACGAACATGACTGGCGACATAGTGCTTGCGCTGCCGCACGATGCGTCGTTTCAGTTGAACGCGAAGGTTTCCGAGAAGCGCGACATCGTTTCCGACTTTTCGTTGAAATATCTTGCGGAAATGCCTGCGCCTCCGGCGCCCGCGGCCAAGCCAGGGCCATCACCGGAACCAGGAGCGGTCCCCCGAACTCCAACGCCGCCAAAGACGCCGCCGGCCAAAGGTGGTCCGCAGGTAAAGACCGGCCCGATCATCTCGCCCGTCATCGTCGATAAGCCGGCCGTCGCTCCTTATATTCTGCGGCGCGTGACGGCGGTCTGCGGCACTGGCGATGCAACGATCTCTGTCGCCTCATTCGGCGGCACAGTCCGGCTCAAGAAGATATAGGGGCTTTGGGCTTTGGGCTTTGGTCTTAGGCCTTTGGTCTTGGGACTTCCCGACACCAGGCTCAAAGACCAAAGACCAAAGACCAAAGACTTAAGACCCAAGCCTAAAGCCCCAACCCCAATTTTTCTTGTCACAACCTTTCAAAGCCCGGTGTATTGACTATAGAGCAACGCAGAAGGGCCGAGGGTGGTTGGTAGGGGTTATCGAAACTGACTGCTCTCGGCCTTAAAAGTAAGGGGCAGGCGTCATGAACAGCGTGGGTCAAAGCGGCGACAAGAAATCCTACCGAGTGATTCTGCTTTTAGTGGTTGGTCTGGCGGCATTTTCCAGCGCGATGAAGGAGCTAAACCAGGTGCGCGAGTTTACTCGCGAAGCAACTGACCTGGTCGCGAGCTTGTCGAAAGCGGTCGAGCCGGCGCCGGCCGATGATAGAGTGGCGCCCGTGGAAGTACCGCGCACGGCAGCCAGACTGGAAGTTTGCGAAAACAGCCATCCGGCGGTTCCAGTGGTGGCCGTACCCGAGCCGATGGCGCGGCAGGATCAGCCCGGCGGCGGCGTTGCTCAGGAAGAACCGGCAGTTCAGAGCAAGGACGTGGGAAAAACTTTTGTCGCAGAGCGATCTTCACGGCGGGAAGTGCAGGCGCCGGCAGTGGGGAAGAGTCGCTCGGTTGACATTGATATCGTTGAGCTGCGGAGGCAAGCGCGTCGCGCGGCAGACCTCAAAGTCCTGATGATGGCCGACAAAGACGGCGAGGCTGAAATCTCTGTTCCTCCCGACCTGCAATTACAATTGCCGAAAGTGAAGGCGCTGCGGCAGTTCAAGGTGGGGACGAAAGAGCACGACATATTCATCAAGAGCTTGAATCGCAGCATTAATGTTCGCAGCGCAGGTTAGGCACTTCGTTTACAAGGAACCGAGACAATGCTAATGAAGACCCTCATCGCCACAGCCATTCTTCTGCTCGCGCTGGCGAGCACCGGAATCGGCCCGGCGAGTGCGACCGGCCTGTTCGGCCAGGGCATTCGCCCAGTCCCGTCAGTGCCGGCCACGGAAAACTCAACGGCCGATCCAGTTCAGCGAGGCGAAGAACTACGCGAGGAGTTTCATCAGAGTTATCCGCTCGCGCCGACCGGCCGCGTCAGTCTGGCAAATATCAACGGCGGAGTGCAGATTAAGGTCTGGGACAGAGCGTCGGTCCAGGTTGACGCCATCAAGAAAGCCTACCGCCGGGAGCGACTGAACGAGGCGCGCATCGAAGTCACGTCCACTGAAGACAACCTCCGTATCAAGACTGAATATCCGGAACAGAATCAGACCTTCCGCGGCGACGAGCGACGTTACGACAACCCGGCGACCGTCGAGTACTCGCTGACCGTTCCGCGTAAAGCCGTGCTCGAGTCAGTCGAGCTGGTCAACGGCTCACTCGACATCGACGGCGTCGAAGGAAACGTCAAAGCGTCGTCCATTAACGGCAAGGTCAACGCGCGCGGTCTTCAGGGTGAAGCGAAACTCTCGACCATCAACGGTCCGTTGATCGCGAATTTCACGCACCTCGACGAGTCGAAGGCAATTTCGCTCACTTCCGTAAACGGCAACCTGACGCTCGTCATCCCGTCAGACTCGAACGCTTCAGTTCGGGCGGGTACGGTACACGGCAGCATCAACAACGATTTTGGTTTGCAGGTCCGGCATGGCGAATACGTGGGCCACAATCTCGAAGGGCAGATCGGAGCCGGCGGCCCGCGTATCAAGCTCGACAACGTCAACGGCGCGATCAATATCAATCACGCGGACGACGGACGTACGATCAGTCCAGCAACTTCCGTCGTGATCGACAGACAGAAGATCCGCGAGGAAGCGCAACGTTCAGCCGAGGATGACGCCGAGCGAAGAGTCGAACAAGCGGCTGCGATCGCGGAGTCAACGCGTGCCAACGCCCAAAGCATGCGTCTCACGCGGCAAGCTCAGCGTGACGCGCAACGGCAAGTCGATCAGGCGTTACAGGAAGCGCAGCGCGAGATCGAACGGGCGCAACGAGAGTTGCAGCGGCAGCAGCGGATGCAGGTTCGCGTCGTCAATCGCGTTAAAGCTGTCAGTGCCGTCGGCGTAGGCGAGACTTACTACAAGGTCAACGCGCAGGAGACGAAGTCGTTTCAGGTCAGCGGCGCGCCGCGCGTAAACATCAGGACATTCGACGGTCACGTGACCGTGCGCGGTTGGGATAAGGCTGAAGTCAGTTATAAGGCCACCAAGCTCGCGCCGGACGACGAGTCGCTCAAACAGATCAACGTCGTCAGCGAACAGCAGGGGCAGGTCATTTCCGTCAACGCGACGAACCCGAATCAATACAACGGATCGGTAAACATCGAGGTCTTCGTTCCGAAGCAGTCAGGGCTGCATGTGTCGTCGGGTGACGGCGCGGTGAGTCTCGACGGCGTGTCAGGCGAGATCACGCTTCGTTCCGGCGACGGAGCAATCGAAGTTTCAAACAGTGGCGGCCAGTTACAGGTCAACACCGGCGACGGAACGATTCAGATCTCGAAGTTTGACGGCCAGGTCGATGCGCGCACCGGCGACGGTCCCATCGCGCTGGACGGAAACTTCAACGCGCTTTCAGCCAGGACCGGCGACGGCGAGATCTCGCTGACTGTGCCGGCCGGCTCCAGTTTCACCATCGAAACCAATTCCCCCGAAGAGATTACGAATCAGGGGTTCGCAGTTGCGGAAGATATCACTCCTTCGCCTCGTCTAAAGCGATGGCGGATCGGCAATGGCGGCAAGGTTTTCGTTCTCCGAACCGGTGAGGGCAAGATCCTTCTTCGCCCTGCCAAATAACAAATCGGAACATCTTACTTAATAACATCCGTGTTTCCTTCAATGCCTTGAGGAAACACGGATCGTAAACGTGCATTGGTCTATGAGAATTGACCGCTACTGCCTGGCCGCGCTCTTGCTGTATGTTTTCGTCTTCACCGTTAGCGCACAGACAAAGACCAGCGCCGTCTCACCGCCCACTCTGCCCGCTGAAAAGTCGCAACCGGTCGTGCTCCCCAGGTTTGAAAAGCCGCCGCTCATCGACGGAAAGCTCGACGACGAAGTCTGGAAAAACGCCGTCGTCCTCAAAGACTTCTACCAGATTCAACCCGGCGACAACACCGAGCCTTCAAAGCCGACGACGGTCCTGATTGGTTTCGATCCGAAGTTTCTCTACATCGCTTTCCGGGCCACCGACGAACCCGACAAAGTGCGCGCCACCGTGGCCAAGCGCGACAACATCTTCCAGGACGACTACGTCGGCTTCATGCTCGACACTTTCAACGACAAGCGAAAAGCGTTCGAAATCTTTTTCAACCCGCTCGGGATCCAGGGCGACGGCATCATCACCGAAGGGCGCGGCGAAGACTTCAGCGTCGATCTGTTGCTGGAGTCGAAGGGCATCGTTCATGAGACCGGTTACGACGTCGAGATCGCGATCCCGTTCAAGTCGCTTCGGTTCGAGGCAGGCAAGGGAAAACTCTGGGGCGCGCACTTCTTCCGCCGCATCAAGCGTTTCGAAAACGAGCTCGACTCGTGGATGCCGTTCTCGCGCAGCATCGACAGCAATCTCAGTCAGGCCGGACACCTGACCGGGCTCGAAGGCATCTCCGTCGAACGCACGATCGAGCTGATCCCGAGTTTGACCGTTTCGCAAAACAGCCGCTTCGTCGGTTCGTTTCCGCCGATCCCGCCCGCGGGCGATCGCGGCCGCATCGTGAACGAGCCCGTCGGGCTGGATCTCGGTCTGACCGCGAAGTTCATTCCGAGCTCCTCCGTTACGGTCGATCTCGCAGTCAATCCCGACTTCGCACAGGTCGAGGCGGACCAGCTTGTCGTCACTGCGAACCAGCGCTTTCCGATCTTCTTTTCCGAGAAACGTCCGTTCTTTCTCGAAGGCATCGACATCTTCCAGACGCCGATCACGGCCGTACACACGCGCGCGATCGTCGATCCTGACGTCGCCGTGAAAACGACGGGCAAGCTTGGACGCAACACGTTCGGACTGATGGTGGCCAGTGACAACGGTCCCGGAAACCTGAGCGCTGACGACCGCGGCTCGTTGGCTTCATGCCTCGAACGCCGCGCGCTCAAACCGGCGGAAGTCTGCAACTCGGAAAAGTTTCTCGATAAGAATGCTTACATCGGTGTGTTGCGTCTCAAGCGCGACGTCGGCAAGGAAAACTCGCTGGGAATGCTGGCGACCACTTACAACTTCATCGAGAAACACAACCAGGTGCTCGCCTTCGACGGCCGTTTCCGTCTAGATAAACAGACCACCACCAGCTTTCAGCTTCTCGGCACGACGTCGCGGAACTTCTTCTTCGACGCCGACGATGGCAAGACGCAGTATCGGACCGGAAACGGCTTTGGCTACAGCGCGGATTACAACGTGTCAGGGCGTAACTGGGGTTGGGAGCTTTACGGTGAAGGATTCACGCAGGACTATCGCGCGGACGTCGGCTTCGTGCAACGCACCAATTCCAATTTCAACTACGGTCTCATTCGCTACAACTCCGATCCGAACCCGAAGAAGAAGATCATTTCCTATCACGTTCATAACGTCACTCACGTCGATTACGACTGGCAGGGACGGTTGTACATCTGGGAAGCCGAGAACCTGGTCGAGTTGCAGTTACCGCGGAACAGTTGGATCGGCACGTGGTGGGAACCGGGCTACGAGCGATTGTTCGATCACGAATTTGGCGCCACTCGCGAAGCAAAACCGTGCGATCCGGGTGGTCAGGATTTCAACCTCCCGAAAGATCAGCGGCGCCCGCCGTGTACGTTCTACGGGCCGAGCAACGAGCGCGCTTCGAGCAAGCAGCATCTGTCGTTCTATGCCGGTTCGAACTTCAGCAAGAAGATTCAGTTCAACGGGCAGGTGACGCAGCGTTGGGGACACTTCGATCTCGACTTCGGCAATGGCAGCAAGTATCCGCGAGTCAGTCCGTTTGCTCTGCAATTGTCGTCCGAGCGGGCGGCGGCCGAGGCTGCCGGACAATGCGATCCGAAGAACCCGGATCGACCGGCGGTCTGCACGGCGGTGGCGCCGCTTGATCCGGGCGCCGGCAAGCTGACTCAGTTCAATGCGGGCGTCACGTATCAACCGACTAACGAGTTGCGTGCGTCGTTCAGCGTCAATAGCCAGCAGCTCAAGCGTTACGACACGGATCGCTACGCGTACAAGATAAACATCCTGACGCTGCGCGGTACTTATCAGTTTACGAAAGCGACGTTCACGCGCCTGATTCTCGACTACAACACGCTCGACTCACGCTTGCGAGCGCAGGCGTTGTTTGGCTGGACGCCGAGTCCCGGCACTGCCTTCTACGCGGGTTACAACGACGATCTGAACTATGACACGCTGCACCCGTTTACGCGTCAGATCGTACCGGGCTTCCGCCGCAACTCGCGGACTGTCTTCATCAAGATGTCATATCTGATCAGGCGCGGTTTTTGATCGCGTATTGAACGAATGCACCATTCCAAGTTTGGCCCGCCTGCGTGGTAAACTGCACAGGATGTCCGACTTCAAGCACTGTCTGATCGGAGTGCCGCTGTTACTGGCGGCCATATTTTTCGCAGCCTGCAACAAAGGAGACCCGCAGGCCCAGCAACGCCAGCAACAAGCCCGTCCCGGAGAGCAAAAAGGCGCACGGCAGGTGAAGACTGCCGCCGTCGCTGAAACACCCTTCGGCGAAACCGTGACTGCCAACGGCACCCTCGCAGCTTACGAACAGACGACAGTCAGTGTGAAAGTCCCCGGACGCGTGCGCGTGATCTCGGTTGACTTAGGATCCGTCGTTTCGCGTGGACAAGTTATCGCGCAGGTCGATTCAGAAGATTACCGTCTGCGCGTGCAGCAGGCGGAGGCGTCACTGGCCCAGGCGCGAGCGCGTTTGGGACTGCCTCCCGACGGATCCGACGATCGCGTCGATCCCGAACAAACGGCAACGGTGCGACAAGCGCGCGCAGTGCTAGACGAAGCGAAATTCAGTCGCGATCGCGCGGCCAGGCTCGTCGAGCAGGGCGTGATTGCGAAAGCGGAATTTGATTCGGCAGTTTCGACGTTCAAGGTTGCGGAAGGACGTTACCAGGACGCATACGAAGAGATTCGCAATCGCCAGGGCGTGTTGGCCCAACGACGATCGGAGGTCGCCCTCGCGCGGCAGCAGTTGAAAGATACCGCGGTGGTCGCGCCGATCGACGGCGTCGTTCAGGAAAAGCGCACGAACGTCGGCGAATACCTCGCCGCCGGAGCGCCAGTGGTCAACATCGTTCGCATGGATCCGTTGCGTTTGAAAGCCGAGATACCGGAGCGCGAGTCGCGTACTGTCCACACCGGACAGGACGTGCGCGTCACAGTCGAAGGCGACACGAGTGTTTACCTCGGCAAGATCATGCGGCTCAGTCCCGTGATCGCGGAACAGAACCGCATGCTGTTAGTCGAAGCTGACGTGCGAAATAATGGAAAGCTGCGACCTGGTGCGTTTGCGCGCGCCGAGATCGTGACGAACGACGCGAAGATGGCGGTCACGGTTCCGAACAGCGCCATCGTCACGTTTGCCGGCATCGAGAAAGTGATAACAGTACAGAACGGCAAAGCTGTCGAGAAACCGATCACGACGGGACGCCGTAATGCGGAATTCACCGAAATCGTTAACGGAATCAGCGTCGGCGAGAAAGTGGTTGTCGATCCGGGCAACCTCCAGTCTGGGCAGGCTGTCGAAGTGGTTGATTAACAAACCCCATAAATGCAAAAGCTAGCTGAAATTTGTATCCGCCGTCCTGTCTTCGCGACGATGATCGTGTTGTCGCTGGTGGTTGTTGGCGCGGCGGGTTATTTCAAGCTGGGCGTCGATCGTTTTCCGGCGGTCGATTTGCCGACAGTCTCCGTGCGTGTCGGACTTCCGGGCGCGGCACCCGAGGAAGTCGAATCACTCGTCACGCAGCAAGTTGAAGAGGTAATCAATACAGTCGATGGCATCAGCGAACTGCGATCCATTTCGGGCCAGGGCACGTCCCTGGTCATCGCGACTTTCAAACTCGATCGCAATCTCGAATCCGCTGCGCAGGATGTGCGCGATCGCGTCAACACACTCGGACGGCGTCTGCCGGAAGACGCAACGCCGCCGGTTGTTCAGAAGTTCGATAACGACAGCACGCCCGTACTGACGATCGCGCTCACCGCCGATCGCTCGTTGCGCGAGCTTACCGAGCTGGCCGATAAATCTGCGCGGCCGCAACTCGAACGCATTGCAGGCGTCGGCGAAGTTCGCGTCGTCGGTGGTCTGGACCGCGCAATCAACGTCTGGATCGACGCCGAACGACTCGCCGCTTATCAAATCTCCATTTCGCAAATCCGTCAGGCGCTCGAACGGCAAAACACCGACGTTCCCGGCGGCAACGTAATCACCGGCAAAGAAGAACTGACGCTGCGCACGCTCGGACGCTTCACCGACCCGCGACAGTTCGACGATCTCGCCATCGCAAACGTCAACGGCTCGCCCGTCAGGCTTCGCGACGTGGGCCGCGTCGAAGACGGCACTAAAGAGCAGCGCTCGTTTTCGCGTCTCAACGGCATTCCGACTGTGACGCTCGACATCCGCCGCCAGTCAGGCGCGAACACAGTCGAAGTCATCAAAGGACTGAAAGAGGCACTGCCGCGCGTTGCTGCGCAACTGCCGCAGGACGTGAAGGTCGAAGTCATTCGCGACCAATCGCGCTACATCGAAGCCGCGCTGCACGAAATCCAGGTACACCTAATCCTCGGCAGTATTCTCGCGAGCCTCGTCGTGCTTGTGTTCATGCGTTCGTGGCGTTCGACGTTGATCGCCGCGGTCGCGATTCCGTGCTCCGTCATCTCGACGTTCGGCATGATGAAGGCCCTCGACTTCACGCTCAACAGCGTGACGATGCTGGCGCTCGTATTGATGGTCGGCGTTGTAATCGACGACGCGATCGTCGTTCTGGAGAACATCTTCCGCTTCATTGAAGAGAAGAGAATCGAGGCCAAGGAAGCGGCGCGCGAAGCGACGAAAGACATCGGTCTCGCTGTGCTGGCCACAACTCTGTCGCTGGTCGTGATCTTCCTGCCGGTGTCGTTCATGTCGTCCATTTCCGGACGGTTCCTGTATCAGTTCGGCATCACGGCCGCCGTCGCGATCATGGTCAGCTTGCTGGTCTCGTTCACGCTGACGCCGATGATGAGCTCGCGATTGATTCGCGTTAGCGATGCCAGGGGCGGACACGAGTCGCCCGCGTCACGCCGCGGTTTCTATCGCTGGATCGACGCCGGCTACACGCACATGCTCGCGTTCGCGATGCGGCATCGACTGGCGGTCGCGCTGCTTTCGCTCGGCGTGGTGCTGACGAGCATTCCGCTTTATCGCGCGGTGAAGCAGGAGTTCATTCCGTCGAACGTCGACGAGGCAGAGTTTGAAGTAAGCGTGACTGGCCCTGAAGGAACCAACCTCGCCGTGATGAACGAGACGATCTCCGCGATGGAAAAAGAGATCCTCGACATTCGCGGCGTTAGGATGGTATTGGCGTCGGCCGGCGGCGGTTTCCTCGGCGGCGTGAACCAGGGCGACGCCTACGTCCGCATCGCTCCGCACGAGGAGCGTACGTTCTCGCTCAGCAAGCTTTGGCACGAGACTAAAAACGGAAATCCGTTGAACGCGTTCCGCGGAAACTACACGCAACAGGACGTCATGCAGGAGGTGCGTAGCCGTTTGCGCAAATACGCGCCGATGCGCATCGGCGTCCGCAACGGCCGCTCGTTCAACTTCGGCACCGGCGGCCGCTCCGATATCGACTTCGTCCTGCGTGGGCCTGACATCGTCGCCCTCGCCGGTTACGCCGACGAGCTTGTCGAGCGCTCCGAAAAACTCGGCGGCATCGTCGACGCCGACACGACGTTGAAACTGAACAAGCCCGAGCTGCGCGTCGTGATCGATCGCGACCGCGCCGCGGATCTCGGCGTCGATACGTCTGACATCGCGACGAGCCTGCGCTTGATGGTTGGCGGCGAAGAAGAAGCCTCGCGTTTCCGCGACGAACAGGTCAATGAAGATTACGACGTGCAGTTGCGGCTGACAGAGGCTGATCGCAGCGACGTCGACACGATCAGTCGACTCTACGTGCCGTCGTCGCGCGGCGGTCTCGTACGTCTCGACAATCTCGTCAAGATCAAACGCGACACAAGCCCGTCTCGTATCGATCGTCTCGATCGCGAGCGGCAGGTGTCGGTGCGTGCGTCAGTCGCGCCGGGTTACGCGCTGGCGGATCGCATCGAAGCGTTGCGCGGCGCGGTCTCCGAGATGAATCTGCCGATCGCGTACACGACGACGGTTTCGGGCCGTGCGCGCGAGCTCGAGAAGACGTTCACGGAATTTATCTGGGCGTTCATTCTTTCCGTGATCTTCATGTACATGATTCTCGCGTCGCAGTTCGAGAGCACGGTCCACCCGCTGACGATCCTGTTGAGCTTGCCGCTGTCGGTCCCATTTGCTCTGCTGTCGTTGTGGGCCACGGGCGACACGCTGAATCTCTACTCGGCGTTGGGTGTGCTCGTCTTGTTCGGCGTGGTGAAGAAGAACGCGATTCTTCAGATCGATCACATGAACAACCTGCGCGCGAAGGGAATGGAACGTTACGAGGCGATCATGCAGGGCAATCGCGATCGTCTGCGTCCGATCCTGATGACGACGCTGGCGCTGGTCGCGGGCATGTTGCCGCTGGCGATCGGCACGGGACCAGGCGCTGAGGAACGCCGTTCGATCGCGATCGTCGTCATCGGCGGACAATCGTTATCGCTGTTGCTCACGTTGATCGCGACGCCCGTTGTCTATTCACTGCTTGACGATCTGAAAGCGACGTCGCGCTGGCGACGGTTCGCTGAAGTTACAGCGGGCATTTCGCAGTCGATTGTCGAGAAGTTCAAGAGGCCGCGCCGCAAACCGGCGGAGGAAGAAGTTTCGGGCGAGCGCAGTACAGCGGGTGATTAGGGTTGTTTTAGGATCTCTTCCCAGCCTGAATTATCAATCTTAATTTTTTCAACCAACTCATCTCGCAGCCTTCGCAGTCTGTCGCTCAACTTAACCGGATAGTTGTTCAGATCTACGAAGCGTTTCCGCTGCTCCTCAACAAATGCCTTCTGCTTCAAAACCGACGGAATCGCCGAATGCTGTCCGTTTTCCCAGAACGGTCCGAGCAATCGATTGACTTTCGTCGCGCCCGTTATCTCGACGCTTTCATCGTCGAGCCCGATCACGTCGCCGACGTAGTTTCCCCGTGCGTCGCTGCCGCGGAACAACTGCAACTTGCCCGGCAATGTGATCTTCTCTTCGGAGTTTGACGCTTTCAGCGTCGGCTGCCCTTTCATCAAACACTGCTTGAAGATGACACCCGCAACCGCCTTCACTTCGCTCGACAACTTCGTCCCGATGCCAAAGCCCGCGACCTCCGGAAATTCAGTGACGATGTGTTTCACTTTCTCAACGTCGAGATCGCCGGTGAGATTCGGCCGCAACCCTGGCAGACCGTTCGCTTCGAAGAAACGCAGACACCACTCGCCGAGCTCTGCGAGATCGCCCGAGTCGACGCGAAACCCTTTGAACGCGCGACGACGCGACTCGGTCGAGGTTGCCGCCATCGCCGCGTGAACGGCGCCCATGTAGACGTCGATCGTGTCGAGCAGCAAAGTCGTGCCGTTCGGGTTCGCATCGAGCCACCGCTCAAATGCGACCTGTTCGAAATGTTTCGGCTTGCCGGTGCGCGGTTCGATCTCCGGTTGCTCCATGAACTCGATGTACGCTTGTTGCCAGTAATGCGCTTCCGTTCCGACGGCGGGAATGTCGAGACGATGCGCGGCTTCCATGTTTGAAGTGTCGTTGAAGCCGCCAATAAACGCGTAGACGGCGATGTCGACGGCGCGCTCGATGTCGCCGTTGCGACGCAGCGAGAAGTCGGACAGCCAGCGATGCTCGCCCGCGGCCATGCGAAACTGCATCGCCGTGCTCGCCGTCGTCATCGGCAGATCGAACGCGTGCTCAAACTTGATCTCCTGCGCCTGCGTCAGTCCAAACGCGCCGGTGATGTCGGCAAACGGTTCCTGCGCGAAAACTATCGTGCCGGGCCGTACCGCCCTGATGCACCCGACGAACTGCATGTCTTCAATCGCTTTCGCGAAGAGTTGGAGGCCGCCGCGATCCTGTTCGAGGAAGCGCAGACGCGGGCGATCGATCTGGCTGTCGACGAGCAGGCGAACCAGTCGCTCGTGTCCGAGACATGGCGCGAACGGGAGTTTTCGTTGGGTGATGTAGAAAGTGGCGACCGCGTCACTAAGACGTTGGTCTCGCAGCCGGGTCACGTCTTTGAACGACGCGTCGCCCATGGCGGCGTGGTATCGATCGATGTTGAGAGTCCCCATCAGTTGTCGCTGTTGATGATCTCGGCGCCCGCCGCGCGCATCTCCTCAATCGCGCGTTCGCCGTCGCCCGGGTTTACATCGACGGCGCGCATGGCGTTCTTCAGCGCCTTCACTTTGAACCCCTGCTTCAAGCCTTCGAGCACGGTCGCTTTCACGCAGTAATCCGTTGCGAGACCGCCGACGAGAATCTCCTGAACTCCCCGATCGCGAAGTTGTGAAGCAAGGTCCGTTTCATCGAAAGCTGAATAACAGTCAGTGTCGCCGAGGCCTTTGGAGACGACGTGGATGCGCGCATCGTCTTTCAACCGCGGGTGAAACTCCGCACCGGTGGTGTTTTGCACGCAGTGATCCGGCCATGTGCCGCCTTGCTTTTTGAAGTGCTTCGTCGTGGGCGGATGCCAGTCGCGGCTCTTGTAAACGGGATCGCCACGTTCGAGAAACTCGTCGATCAACTTGTTCAGCGGCTCGATCACCTCGTCGCCGTGGGCCACCGCCAGCGCCCCTCCCGGACAAAAATCGTTCTGCACGTCGACGACGATCAGTGCCTGTTTCATTTTCCGTTTTCCGTTTGACATTTCTCATTTGTCATTTCAGGAATGAAAAATGGCAAATGTCAAATGAGACACGGCAAATAATGTTACACTGCTTACCCCTACTCTAAAAGCAAGGTTGGCCGTCATGAACCGCACGGAATTTCTCCTCGGTCCACTCGGAGATCGATTGAATAATGCCCTTCGCGAAGCTGAAGAGGCGGACGTCGCGAAACGCATCTGGCGCAAAGACGCGTCGCTCTGGAAAGACGACGACGCGAGCCATAAACAGATTCGCAATTCACTTGGCTGGTTGACGGTGCCCGACGAGATGATCGGCGTCGCCGGTGACCTGATCGAGTTTGCGAATTCGATTCGGCATCGAGGTTTCAAACACGTGATGGTGTGCGGCATGGGCGGCTCGTCGCTGTGCCCGGAAGTGCTGGCGCGCACGTTTGGGCCGCAGCAGGGTTTTCCCGAGTTGCTCGTGCTCGACTCCACCGATCCTGACGTGATCGCCCGCTTTCGCGATCAGATCGACATCGATCATTGTCTGTTCGTAATCGCGTCCAAATCCGGAACCACCACCGAGCCGACGGTCTTTTACAAATACTGGTACGACGAGTTGAGTAAGCGCCGAAAAGATCCCGGCGAGAACTTCGTGGCGATCACCGATCCCGGCTCACCTCTCGTCGACACTGCTTCCGAGCTCGGATTTCAAAGGACGTTTCTCAACCAGGCTGACATCGGCGGACGTTACTCGGCGCTCTCTTATTTCGGCATGGCACCGGCCGCGCTGATGGGAATCGACGTTCACAAGTTCCTCGATCGCGCGAAGCAAGCGGAACAGCAGTTTTCCGCGGTTATGCCTGTCGCTTCGAACGACGCGCTGAAGTTGGGAACGATCCTCGGCGAGTGTGCAAACGCAGGACGCGACAAACTCACGCTCGTGATCGATCCGCAGATAGAAACGCTCGGACTCTGGATCGAACAACTCATCGCGGAGAGCACCGGCAAACAAGACAAAGGAATACTTCCGGTCGCCGGCGAACCGCTCGGCGATCCTTCAACCTACGGCGACGATCGCGTTTTCGTTTCCATCTCGATTGGTGAAATCGCGCAGGACACAAAGACCCATTTGGATCTTTTGGCCGATGCCGGCCATCCGGTCATTCATCGCACACTGACAGACGTTTACGATCTCAGCGCGGAGTTTTTCGCGTGGGAGTTTGCGACTGCGTGCGCCGGCTGGCGACTGGGAATCAATCCGTTCGATCAACCGAACGTGCAGGAAGCGAAAGACGCAACGCGCGAGTTGTTGAGCGAATTCACGAAGACGGGCCAATTGCCCGAGGCGGAAAAACCCGTCGCCGATGACGATGCGATCCGCGCGCAGGTGAAGTCGATCAAACCGCACGACTACGTCGCGTTTCTCAATTACATCGAAGAGACACCCGAGATCGATCGCAAGCTTCAGGAGCTACGAACTACCGTACGCGACCGTACGAAGTGCGCGACGACGACCGGCTATGGTCCACGTTTTCTTCACTCGACGGGCCAGCTTCACAAGGGCGGTTCAAACAGCGGAGTGTTCTTTCAGATCAGCGGCGACGACAAGGTTGACTTTCCTGTGCCGGGCGAACCGTATACGTTCAGCATTCTGAAACAGGCGCAGGCACTCGGCGATTTCCGCGCGCTGTCGAGTCGCGGCCGCCGCGTCGTTCGTGTGGACCTCGGCAGCAACGCTGTCGCGGGTTTGAACCATCTGCATGAGGTCATCTTGAATGAGTTGAAGTAATACGACACCTGAAAGCTCCGCATTATTGTCATGCGCCGCTGGAAATCTCGCCCTAATCGATCTTTGTTGTAGTCAAAGGACATCCCCCAGGTTAATCCATTTCTTTCGTCGAGGCATACGACTTGCCGTTTGGAAGCTTCTTACTTGCTTCCGCAGGATCCTGCCACTTTGGAGGAGGAGCCGTTCGCCATGAAGTTCATTGAAAAGTTTTTCAGAAACGGACTAGCTGTAGACCTGGGTACCGTTAACACGCTTATCTATCATCCGAGCCGGGGCATACTCGTGAACGAGCCGTCGGTCGTGGCGATCGATCGCTACGATGGCGAGGTAGTTTCAGTAGGGCATAAAGCCGCACGGCTACTGGGCCGCGAACCTCGCGGCATCGAGGTGTATCGTCCGATTCGCGGCGGGACTATCAACAATTTCGAAGTCACACAGAAGATGTTGCGATCGTTCATCGGCAGCGTCACCGATGGATTTCGTCGCGGCCATTACGTCGTGGGAATTCCGGGTTCGTCGACGGCCGTCGAGCAGCGTTCGGTCCGCGACGCGGCGCGCGATGCGGGTGGCAGTCGCATCGACCTCGTAGACGAGGGGTTGGCTGCGGGGCTCGGCGCGGGCGTCGCGTTCGACGATGAGCGCGCGCACCTGATCGTCGATATCGGCGGCGGCACGACGAACATCGCCATCGTCGCTTCCGGCGGTGTCGTTTCATCAGTCAGTTTGCCGGCGGCAGGAAACGCGATGGACGACAGTATTCGCGACTACGTTCGTTTGAACTATTGCTTGCAGATCGGCGAGTACACGGCCGAGGCGCTCAAGAAAGAGCTCGGCGCGTTGAGCGATCAGCAGATCCGTTCCGGCGAGCGCAAACTGGAGATCGTCGGCAAGCAGTTGAGCGATGGTTCGGCGTGCGCGGTTTCCATCACCGCCGAAGAAGTGCGCGAAGCGTTAGAACCGGTGCTGGCCGACATTGTTACCGGAATCAAACGAGTGATCGAAGAAGCGCAGCCCGAGGCAGTGGCTGACATCTACTACTCCGGAATGATTCTCACCGGCGGCGGATCGCTGTTGAAGGGAATCAAGGAACGGCTCCAGACTGAGTTGAAACTGCGGGCGACGATGCCCGAAAACCCGATCACGACAGTGGTGATGGGCGCCGGTCTATTGTTGACCGAGCCCGATCACCTCCATCGCTGCGCCATTCGTCAAAATCTTCCTGTCTGGCAGGAAGCGGAAGAGTTGGTGGTTAGCTGGTAAGCAACTGTTTTACTTTCTCTTTGATCTCTGATCTGTGTTCTCTGCGTTCTCCGCGTTCTCTGTGTTAACCATTAGTACTAATTACGACAACGCAGAGAACGCAGAGAACGCTGAGAACGCGGAGCGTCGTCAACATCTGACGTAGCCGAGTAGCCAGAAGACGATAATGAAGATCAGGATGGTGGAGATACATCCGCCGCCGAACTTCCATGCGGCCGCGCCTGCCAGTATGCCTCTAAGTGGACCTTCCATTCAAAACCCTCCGTTGCTCGATATCGGAACAGAAATCACGTTGTCGCTAACGCGTCGGCAAGACGAGTGCCATTTGTCTCAGCCGCGTCGCATGAACCGAAGCAGCGCGCGCTCAGCTTTGTGCAGCCCGTGCCCGCGGAATGCCACGAGATCCTCGAGTTTCGTGAAGCAGGCGTCGATCACGCGTCCCTTCTCGTAAGAAAGAATGATCTCCGGGCAAACGTACGAGCTGCGACAGACGGCGGGCGTGTTGCCGAGCACTTCCGAAGTTTCTTTGATCGCGGCGACGATCTTCTTTTTGATCGCGGCCCTGCTCTGCTTTGTTCCATTCAATCCGGCGCCGTTTGACGCGCTCCCGTTCCCGTTTAATTCGCCCTCTAAGTTCCGGGCTAAAGCGCACGCGCAGACGAGCGTTCCGGCCCAGGTGCGAAAGTCTTTCGCACTGAAATTCTCGCCCATGATTTCCTTGATGTAATCGTTCACGTGCCGCCGCGTCACCGGAATGACGAGGTCTTCATCATTCACGAACTTGAAGACGTTGTAGCCCGGCAGCTTCAACGTGCTGCGAATCACGCGCGCGACTTGTCGATC
>DASURS010000209.1:0-7503 GCA_036279935.1 Pyrinomonadaceae bacterium | reverse complement strand
TGACTACAAACATCTTGAGGAGAAGATCAATGAAACTTGTCAAAAACTTGGTATTTGCCGTACTGCTCGCATGTATCATCAGCATCAACGCTACCGCTGGCGAAGTGGAGACGCCAAACGTCTATACGCCTCCACCACCGCCGACACCCGAGCAAGTTCTTGCTTATGAAGAGGGTACTTCACCGTCTTATTATCCTTATTCCGGAGAAATTACGGCTGAAACGACGGATTACCTACTGTTCGAAATGTTGGCGGCCCTGCTGTCAGTTTACTGAGAAGCACCCAATAACACAAAGCACTCCTGACTGCGCCTGCGGCGTAGCCTCGAGGCCTTGGTTTTGTGTGTCCGGGCTCACCGAATAGTTCGAAAAATCTGGTTTGGGAGGCGGTGACGCGCTGCATCGTAACGCCATCTCGGCCCCGATGTCCATAGGAACTTTATATTTTTACAGGGCCAAACATGAGCGCGCTGCACTTGCTACCCTCCGTTCTTACGGTTTTTCTTAATATTTCGGCCTTTTTTGCCCCATATCCGCCACCTCCACTAACCGACTAACCGTCTCGAGAGTGTCTATCTCCGCGGCGGTTTTGTCCGGTCTCAGTCGTAGTATGCGCGGAAACCGTAGCGCGAAGCCACTCTTATGACGCTTCGATGGCTGAACTCTGTCAAAAGTCACCTCGATCACCACGACCGGCTCAACTACCCGCACCCTCCCATGCGCAAACTCCTGGATCGTGTGCCCCTTAAACCACTCAGTTAACTCGGTCAGCTCACGGTCCGTCAATCCTGAATACGCCTTCCCGACGTTCAGCAGCTCTCCATCCTCCACCGAACGCCGCACTGCGAAAGTATAATCCGACAGCAGGTTCCGCCGCTTCCCGTGACCGACCTCCACCGCCGTCACGACCACATCCAGCGTCGCAATCGCCCGTTTCAACTTCAACCACTCACGCCCGCGCCGACCCGGTTTGTACGACGACGCCGGACTCTTGATCATCAACCCTTCGTTTCCTCGCGCTCGCGCAGCGTCGAACTCGTCATCAAGCGCAGCCGCTTCCGTGAACAACTTCCCTTGCGACAGACGCACCGGCCCACTGTCAGGCACCAACTGGTCCAACGCACGGCGCCGCTCCGCCAGCGGCTCGTCGATCAGCACCTGGCCGCCCGCGTAAAGCAGATCGTAAGCCACGAGAACCACAGGCACCGCCGTGAGCAGTTGCGTGCCGACGCTCTTACGGCCCAGCCTCTTTTGCAACTCGCTGAACGGAAGAATCACATCGCCATGAGCGGGGACGATTTCTCCGTCGATGATGGCCTCACTCGGCAACGCTCGCAGCGGATCGATCAACTCCGGAAAGCGATGCGTGATCTCGTCCATGGTCCTTGAATAGATCGCGACTCTTCCATTCGCGACGTGAGCCTGCGCGCGAATGCCGTCAAACTTGTCCTCGACGAGAAACTCCTCAGGCATCGTACGCGCAACGTCAGTCAAGTCCGCCGCCGGCGTCGCCAACATGAACTTTATCGGGTGAAAGAGACGCATATTGACGTCGTTAAGATCGGCGGCGCGAGCGCGTGTCGCGGTCTCGCCGATGTCGCCCAGCAGCATGTTCGCGTAAGCAACGTCAGCCAAAGACTGTCCAAAAATGCGAGCGATTGCGTCTTCCACGAGACCTTCTCGCAATCCGATGCGCAAGTCGCCGGCGAGCAGTTTCACCAGGTACTTGGCTTCGAGTGGAGTAGCGTTGTGCAGGACAGTGGTTAGCAATGCGGTCTTGTTCTTTATGCCGCGTGTTTCACTTAACCGGCTGATTAGCGATTCGGTTTCCGTGAGAGTGATGGAAGGCGCGTAAGCTCTTTTTGCTTCTTTGATGATCTCAGCGGCGAGATCTCCCGGATCGCCGAGACGCACATACCTCGGATAAAGATCTTCCGGACTAAAACCCGTGGCCTCGCTAAGCGCGGCACTGATGATGCTGCCCCCGACGTTTGTCGTACGAGCATCAGCAAGTGCAAACTGATGACCCGCGAAGTAGCGTGCGGCGCGCGTCAGATCGGGGTCGGAGAGCGTTTCGAGATACGCCCCGAGAATGGCGGCTTTCTCGAGTTTCTTCGTCGTCGCCGCGACTGCTTCGGCGCATTCGGCGAACGCTTGTAGGGTTCCGCTGGCTTCTGACATCGATATCGGTTAGTGTACTGCAACCTCGACAGATCGCGCGGCTTGCCGCAAGTGCAATCTGTGTCATACGTGGGAAACTTTTAGTTTACTTTTAGTTTACTGGCGCCTCGCGCTACAATCCCGACTGCAATTCATAGGAAGGCGAGCAAAGCCGTGTTTGCATTTATCCTGGAATCCCTCGGCGCCACCGAATTAATTTTCATCCTGGCAATAGCTCTAATATTTTTCGGACCTCGCAAACTGCCGCAGTTGGCTCGGACAATGGGTAAAGGCCTGGCTGAGTTTCGCAAGGCGTCGGACGACTTCAAACGAACCTGGGAACGTGAAGTGGCGCTGGAGAGCGCGGGCCCCGTCGAGGACCACGCTATATATACGCCAGCCGAACTACATGACGGCGACAACGCGAACCTCGCAACTGCCGACCCGAACCTGACACCGGATCCACAGTCCGATCCGCAGCTCGAACCGGCAAATCTGGAATGGGTGGTCCCTCGCGACGGCTCGCCGTACGAGGCCACTCCCGCAACCGCCGTAGCGACTTCTGCTGAAACGAATCCCGAGGCCGTGCCGGTCCCCGCTGAAGCGAACCAACCGGAACCTCTCCGAAAACACGACTGGCTGTAATCTAATCCTGCGATGTCTGCATTTCTAAAAGCATTCTCCGGCGACTCAGAACGCGAGGCCGAACTTGGCGGCCAAATGTCGTTTCTCGAGCACCTCGACGAGTTACGCCGTCGCCTGGTGCGCTGCTTTGTCGTCATCATCCTGACAACGACCGGCAGTTGGTTCGTCTCCATCCCCATCTACAACTTCCTCGCCGCGCCCGTTGAACGCGCATTGGCGGAAGCACAACGCCAGGAAGTTCCGATCGCCGGTTACACAGGAACGGAAACGATCTCCGCCATGCAGGCGCTGAAGGAGAACGACACCGGACGCTTCGTGTTCGGCGATGAGACGAAACTGGGAACGAGCTTGATTCCCGTAGGCGCGTCCGTCATGTCGCGTGTCTTAAAAGACTCGCAGGGCAAACTCGCACTGTTTACGGACGAATCGCTCTACGCCGGCAACGCCGTGATTCCGAAAGGCGTTCGCTTACCGATCGAGCTCGCCACGGCGACGGCCCGCGAATACTCGGGCGTTAACGATAAACTGATCGTCACCACTGCCCTCGAACCGTTTTCGCTCTATATCAAGGTCGCGCTTTACACGGCTATCGCCATCTCCGTGCCGTTTCTGTTGCTTCAGATCTGGGGTTTTGTCTCACCCGGTCTGTACCCGCACGAGCGCGCCTACGTAACGCCTTTCATCGTCCTGTCGTCCATCTCTTTTGTACTGGGCGCCGCGTTCGCTTACTACGTGCTCTTTCCACCGGCCGCCAGGTATCTACTCGGGCTCGGATCGGAGTTTCGCCTGCTGCTCAAAGCGTCAGACTACTTCGACTTCATCGTGCTCGTGATGCTCGGCATGGGCGTGGTTTTCCAGATGCCCGCAATCACCTACGTCCTTGCTCGAATCGGGATCGTTTCGGCGAGGTTCATGATCAAGATTTGGAAGACGGCGCTGATCACGATCCTGATCGCCGCCGCCGTGCTCTCGCCGACGTCCGACATTCCCAACATGCTGCTGTTTGCGGCGCCGATGCTCGTCCTTTACGTCGTTTCCATCTTCGTCGCGTGGATTTTCAACAAGCCGCGAACCACGACATAAGACGCCGTATTAGGCCGGTTTTTATTGCCTTTTAGGGCAACTTACGGCGTCAGTCCCGGCATCTTGACTGTGTTCTTAACGCGAGCTTAGAATCCTTCGTCTTCCAACGGCGCCCGATTGCAGTCCGTATCGCTCGAAGTCGTACAGAATTCATCAGGAGTTTCCTAAATGTCTTACCGGAAAGTCGCTCTTCGTCTGGCCTTCATCACTGCTCTCTTTGTGACAGCCAGCCCGGTTGGTTTCACACAGGACCAAACAGATCCGACGAACAAACCGCGTAACGTCAAGCCTGAACTGAAGAAGGCTTACAAAGACTGGCTCGACAAAGACGTCACCTACATCATCACCGATGAAGAACGCAAAGCATTCAAGAAACTGGCGAACGACGACGAGCGCGAGCGCTTCATCGAGGAGTTCTGGCGACGGCGCGACCCGGATCCGGACACCGACGAGAACGAGTTCAAGGAAGAGTATTACGAGCGCATCGCTTACGCGAACGAGCACTTCAGCTCCGGTATTCCCGGTTGGAAATCCGATCGCGGACGCATCTGGATCATGTACGGCAAACCGGATGGTCGCGAAACACACCCGATGGGCGGCGCTTACGAACGTCCGTCGTATGAAGGCGGCGGTTCGACCACGACGTATCCGTTCGAAGTCTGGTTCTATCGTTACATCGCGGGCGTCGGTTCCGGAATCGAGATCGAGTTCGTAGACCCGACCGGCAGCGGCGAATATCGCATCGCTCGCAACCCCTACGAAAAAGACGCGATGCTGATGATTCCCGGCGCGGGCCTGACGCTCTCCGAACAGTTGGGACTGACGGACAAAGCCGATCGCATTACGGGCGCATCCGGTATCGGCAACGCGCAGTATCAACGCGAACAGGACAGCCCGTTCTCTCGTCTGCAACTGCTCGCCGACCTGAGCCGTCCGCCGCAAGTGAAGTTCAACGATCTGGCGACGGCGGTGAACACCGGTATCGTCGAAGAAAACCCGCTGAATTTCGATCTGCGCATCGACTTCTTCCGCCAGTCAGACGAACGCGTGATCACCGCGTTCACGATTCAGGCTGAGAACAAAGACCTCGTTTTTCAGGACAGCGGTGGTTTGCAGCAGGCGCGCATGAACATCTTCGCGCGCATCACGTCAGTCGCGGGTCGTCGCGCCGGCATCTTCGAAGATCCCGTGATCACGACGGCGACCGCCGAGGAGCTCAGCGAAGCGCGCGACCGGAAGTCGGCTTATCAGAAAGCGGTGCCGCTCGCTCCGGGCACTTACAAGATCGACGTGATCGTTCGCGACACTGCTTCCGGCGCAACGGGTTTGAAGCAACTCGGTTTCACCGTTCCGAAGTACGACTCAGAAAAACTCTCGACCTCCACGTTGATTCTCGCGGCGAAGTTGGAGAGCCTTTCGGACCAACCGGCCGTGGGCCAGTTTGTGATCGGGACCACGAAAGTAATCCCGAACGTGTCGCGCGTTTACCATCGCGGTGCGCCGGTCGGCATCTACCTGCAAATCTACAACGCCGGTATCGACCAAACGACGTTGCGGCCTTCAGTCGACGTCGAGTATGTACTCTTGAAAGACGGCAAAGAGGTCGGCAAGCAGACGGAAGACTGGAAGGGACTCAGCGATTCCGGTCAACGACTGACGCTTGCCCGTCTGATCGACACGCGCGCTTTCGCGCCCGGCGAATACGAAGTTGCGATTCGCATTCGTGACCGCGTCAGCGGACAGTCGCTGGCGCCGTCTGAGAAGTTCACGGTAATTCAGTAGTCCGTTTCATCTCCCCAGTCTGGCTCTGCCATCTTGATTTGAGGCGGGGTTCTGCCCGCCTTGCAACTGAAAGGGAGACCGACATGCGTTGCTCTCGCGTGCGACAACTCGTCGCTGTCCTCGTCCTCGTTTCAATCCCGACCCTCGTCGTTCCCGCTCAACAGTCAAAACAAAATCCTGAAGAGAAACCGCGCAAGGTCAAGACCGAACCAAAGAAGGCGTACGTCGACTGGATCAAGGACCACGATCTGATCCTCACGCAGTCCGAACGCGAGGCCTGGAAGAAGCTCGCGACCGATGACGAGCGAGAAAAATTTATCGAGGACGTCTGGCGCAGCCGCGATCCAGATCCAGACACGACAGAGAACGAGTTCAAGGACCAGTTTTACGAGCGAGTCGCATACGCGAACGAGCACTTCTCATCCGGCAAGGCCGGTCGTCTCACCGATCGCGGACGCATCTACATCAAGTTTGGCAAGCCTGATTCGGTCGAGTCGCATCCGGCCGGCGGCGCTTACGAGCGCGAAGCGTGGGAAGGCGGAGGCTCGACCACGACTTATCCGTTCGAGCGCTGGTTCTATCGCAACATTCCTGGCGTCAGAAGCGGCGTCGATCTGGAGTTCGTCGATCCGACTGGAAGCGGCGAGTATCGTCTTGCAAGGAATCCCGACGAGAAGGATGCATTAATTACTACGGGCGGCGGGCCGACCTTCGCCGAGCTCACCGGCATCGAAACCCGCGGACAGCGGCTCGCAAACCTGGGCGGCTTCGGACGCGTGAATTACATGCGCGCGCAAGATGCGCCGTTCGAGGTGATGGACCTGCTGAAATCGCTCGACCAGGACCAACCAAATGAGCGCAACTATCTCAGCACCGTAACAGGCACGCCTACCGTCGACGATAGCGCGATCCAGTTCGACACGCAGATCAACTACTTCCGCCAGTCTGACAATCGCGTGATGGCTGTGCTGACAATCCAAACGGACAACAGCCAGATCACATTCACCGACAGCGGCGGCTTGCAGACTGCGCGAATGAATATCTTCGGCTGGATCACGACTGTCGCGAATCGCCGGCTCGGAAAGTTTGAAGACTCCGTGAGCACCACTGCGACGGCGGAAGAGTTGAGCAGCACACGGATGCGGAAGTCGGCTTACGCGAAGGCGTTCATACTCAATCCCGGCCATTACAAAGTCGACGTCATTGTGCGCGACGTCGAATCCGGAGCATTGGGCGTGCGGCACGTTGGTTTTCAGGTGCCGGAGTTTCCAACCGATCGATTGTCGGCGTCGAGCATCGTGCTCGCAGCCCAACTCGAGAACATGGAACGCGGCGGCGCAGTTGGCCCATTCGTGATCGGCACGACGAAGGTGATTCCGAACCTGTCCGGCGTCTTCCGTCGCAACGATCCCGTCGGCGTTTACTTGCAGATTTACAACGCCGCGATCGATCAAACCACGCTACGTCCCGCGGCCGATGCTGAATATGTTTTGCTGAAAGACGGGAAGGAACTGAGCAAACACCTGGAAGACTGGCGCGGAATCAACGACGCTGGTCAGCGTCTGACGTTGACGCGCCTGATCGACACTCAGACTCTCGTTCCGGGCGAGTATAAAATCGAGGTTCGCATCCACGATCAGGTCACGGGCCAAACAATCACGCCGTCCGCGACCTTCACGATTGCGCCTTAGCGTAGTGTCTGCATTTGAAGATCTTCTCTGCGGCGCTCGGCGTTCCTCGGCGTCCTTTGCGTTTGAACTGCCATTAAACGCTGAGAGCACTGAAGACGCAGAGGACGCCGAGAACCTCTTCCAACTTAAGACACCACCCGCCT
>DASURS010000208.1:0-4842 GCA_036279935.1 Pyrinomonadaceae bacterium | reverse complement strand
CGCGCGGGGTTGGGCCAGGCGCGCTGACGCACGGCGACGAAGCCATCGGTCCGCCCGGCGCCGTCGGTGGACGCGGCGGTCCGGTGATTCCGTTCCACGGCCACATCGTGTCAGGCAGGTTGTGGCCGATCGGGTTTCCGGGATTGCTGTCATACGACGCAGCCTGCGCGGAATTGAAGCGGCTGTTTTGCAACTGCCACTTGGCCCAGAGCCGATCGACGTTGCAGTGCAGCAGGAAGAACAGAGGATCGCGAGCGGCGGTGCCGATACTGTTGATAGACCCGTCAAAACTCACGTGAGCGGAGCCGTGCGGATTGCCTTCCATTACACGAAACGCGGGATACGCGGCGCCGAGAGCGATCGTCTGCGCTTCGGTTCGCAGTCCCGGCGGCGCTGAGTTTGTACTGAACAACGGCAGGCGATCGATACCGGGCACGCCGTCAGTGGTCCAGAACTGCAACGGGTTCGAAGCGCTGAACTGCACTGTGCCGGTCGCGTCCGCTACGCCCAGGAAGTCGCGCGTGAAGATGTTTGGCGAGGGACGATCGAAGCGCCAGTAGTGCAGTGCGACACTCGGATCGATCGCTTGCAGTTCCCGCTCGAGGTCGAGCAGGTAGGCGCGATGCCACGGCAAAAAGCCCGGCGCGCCGTGGGCCTGCGGCGAGCTCACGTTCGTGTGCATGTCGCGGAAAGCGGTGAAGCCGCCCGCGCCGCGATTGTTCAATTGCGCAAAGGCCGCGACGAAACGATCGCGCTCGGCGTTGGTGAGCGTGTTGGCGTTCTTTCGAATGCGGACCGTGCAGGGGGTGGAACCGATCACGGCGTTGCCGTTACCGTGTTTTGCTTCGATGCGCACGTCGTTCAGGTTCACGCTCGCGCGTCCGAACCGCCCCGCCGTGAAGAACGAGACCCAGTTGCCGTTGACGGGCACCGGCAACGAGAGCGTCGCAGTGAATGCGCCGGTTGTTCCGCGACGAAAAACCACCGCGCCGCCATTTGTCGCAATGCGGGCACTTATGCGAATGTTAGGCGTGCCCTGTCCTTGCGCACCCGCAGGGTTTGTAATTCGAATGCGGCACGGCGCCGGCGCCCAGGTAACGAATCGGGCATTGGCGTTGGGGCTGTTGTTTATTTGTATCTCAACGTCCATGTGTTATCTCCTTCCAACGGAGTAATGAAAAGGTAGTTACGAACAATCCATCCGTGGGCGATCGCGATTGAGCATGAAGGCAGCTGGAAACTTGCGAGGAACTCCCAGCGCATCGGGGTTGCAAGGAAGCCTTTGAAAACGGGCCGCAGCCTACATGCTGTGATTTATGTTGTCAACAAAGAATTTGAGTTCTGTGTTCCAGAAAACACGGATTTACATGGTCCCGCTCGTCTTGTAGACTTGCTCGCCAGCGTCGGATCCTCAAGATAACAGGAGATTCAATCGATGTTTTCCCCCCGCAATGCCCAGATCATTGCCCTACTTGTAGCTTCTTCATTTCTCTTCGGAGCACCGCTTACATCAGCTTTAGCCCAGACTGGTGCAAGTAAGCCGCAAACTCCCACGGAAGCCGCCAAACAGAAGCCGGACTATTCTCAGGAAGCAGTCGTTATCGAACAGTTGTCGATGGCGTACCGCTACGAGCGCGACGGCACGGGCCAGCGTGACCTGATGCTAAAAGTAAAAGTCCAGAGCGATGCGGGCGTCGAACGTTTTGGACAACTGATCTTCCCATACAGCTCCGCCAACGAAAAGCTCGACATGGACTACGTGCGCGTGCGCAAAGCTGACGGCACGGTCGTCAACGCCACCGCGTCCGACATTCAGGATCTCTCCGCGCCGCTCGCTCGCGAGGCGCCGATTTACACCGACCTGCGACAGAAGCACATCACGGTTCCCGGTCTGCGTCCCGGCGACCTGCTCGAGTATCACATCATCTGGAACATTCAAACGCCGCTGGCCCAGAACCATTTCTGGGTCGAACACGACTTCGTCACCGCCGGACCGATCGTGCTGAGCGACGAGTTGACCGTCGACATCCCCGCCGCCAGCAAAATCAAACTAAAAACGGAGCCGGGCTACGAACCATCGATCAAGGAAGCCAACGCACGTCGTGTTTACACCTGGAAAAAAGCACAGTTGAAACAAGCTTCCGACGAGGCCGAAAAAGAGAAGGAAAAGGAGAAGGACGACGAGGACACCGAAGAGCGCGACCCGGATGAGATTCGTCCGCACGTGCAGCTAACTACGTTTCAGAACTGGGACGAAGTCGGGCAGTGGTACGCCGCGCTGCAACGCGATCGCGTCGTGCCTGACGAGAAGATCAAAGTCAAAGCGGAAGAAGTGATCCGCGGGCTCAAGACCGAGAAAGAAAAAGCTACCGCGCTTTATGAATACGTGGCGAAGAATTTTCGCTACGTCAGCCTGTCGCTGGGCCAGGGCCGCTACCAGCCGCACGCCGCCGCCGACGTGATGAGCAATCAGTACGGCGACTGCAAAGACAAACACACGCTCCTCGCGTCGATGCTCGCGGCAACTGGCCTGCGCGCGTATCCGGTCCTGATCAACTCTTCGCGCAAACTCGACGCCGACATGCCGTCGCCGGGCCAGTTCGATCACGTCATCAGCGCGATTCCGCTCGGCAACGAAACGCTTTGGGCCGACACGACCGCCGAAGTCGCGCCGGTCGGACTGCTCTCGCCGCGGCTGCGCAACAAGCAGGGGTTGATGGTGCCGATCACCGGCGCAGCTCACCTCGAAACTACGCCTGCCGAACCGCCGTTCCCGTCTTCCGAGCTAGTGACGATGGAAGGCACGGTTGACGATCTCGGCAAAGTTACTGCCCACGGCCACCTCGTTCTGCGCGGCGATTCCGAGATGTACATGCGCTACATGTTTCGCCGCACGCCAAAGAGCGATTGGAAAAATCTCGGCTTCTATCTCGGCATGGCCAGCGGCATTACGGGCGAAGTCAGCGACATCAAAACAACTGATCCCGCAGATCTCGATAAGCCATTCGAAATCGAGTTCAACGTCACACGAAAAGATTTTCTCGACTGGTCCACGAAGAAGTTGAAGCTGCCGCTTCCGTTTCCGCCGTTCAGTTTGAACAACTTCTACGGCCGCTCGACGAAGAGCACGAAGCCGCTCGAGCTCGGACCGCCAATCAACATCTCATACAGTCTGAAACTGACCGTGCCGAGCAAGTATCAGACGCGGCTGCCGCTGCCGTTGAAAGTCGCGCGCGATTACGGCGAGTACGTCGCCGATTACAAACTCGAAGGACAAACGCTCGTCGGCAAGCGCACGCTCCAGTTGCGACAGCGCGAATTGCCTGCCGAACGTTTGCAGGATTACCGCGCGTTTGTAGCTGCGATCCGATCTGACGCCGCGCAAGTGCTTTCGCTCGAAACGGAAATCGCCGGCACGCCCGCGATTCCGGATTCAGTCAAGACTGACGATCTGATCCAGGCGGCGCAATCGGCGGCCAGAAACGGAAACTATCCGGTAGCCGAACAACTCCTCAAACGCGTCGTCGAGAAAGACCCGAAACACAAAACCGTCCGGCGCAATCTCGCTTTCGTCCTTGTGCAGCAACGCAAGTTCGACGACGCGATCGCCGTGCTGAACGAGCAGACTAAGATCAATCCGTTCGAAGACTACGCTTACAACCTGCTCGGCAACGTCTACTGGCAACAGCAGGATTACGCGAAGGCTGAAGAAGCGTTCCGCAAACAGATCGAAGTGACGCCGCTGGATCCGACGGCGCACGCGAGTCTCGGGCAGATGTTTGTCGAGTCGCGCAAGTACAAAGAAGCCATTCCGGCACTCGAGCGCGCGATCTCCATATCGCCCGATCGCGAGCTCCTTTACGTGACTCTCGGCCGCGCTTATCTCAGCAGCGGCGACACCAAGAAAGCCATCGACACGTTCGAGGAAGCGATCAAACGATCTCGCACGCCGCTCGTTTTGAATAACGTCGCGTACTTTCTCGCATTCGACGGCTCAGTCGACGCCGCGCAGCTCGAAAAGGCGTTGCAGTATTCGGAGTCGGCGGTGACTAGCGTCGCGTCGTCTTTGCGCAACGTCGAGATCGGCAACCTGACTGTCGACGATCTCGGTAACGTCTCTTCGCTCGCCGCATATTGGGACACGCTCGGATGGGTTTACTACCAGAAAGGCGATCTCGACTCGGCGGAGAAATACGTCAAGGCGTCGTGGACGCTTCAGCAGCACAGCGAAGTGGGCCATCACCTCGGCGCCATCGCGGAGAAGCGAGGCAGGAAAGACGATGCGATTCGTTTTTACGCGCAGGGAGCAGTTGCGTATCACGTGCGTCCGGAAGCGCGCGAGAGTCTGCTCAAGTTGATCGCGGCAGACAAGGTTGACCCGTTGTTGCAGACTGCGAAAAAGGAGTTGCCGGAGTACAACACGTTGACGCTCGCCGGCGCGGAAGTGAAAGCGACTGCGGAGGCGGAGTTCTATCTGCTGATCGCTCCTGACGCTACGCGTAACGCGCAGGTGGTTGACGCGAAGTTCATCAAGGGAGACGAGAGTCTCAAATTGCTCGCGCCGCAGTTTAAGTCGATCAAGTATCCGCTTGTCTTTCCGGACAGTTCGCCGACGAAGATCGTGCGTCGCGGCTCGTTGAAGTGCTCGCCGAAGCCTGGCGGTTGCACGTTTACGATGGTGAGCCCGGATTTGATCGTGTCGGTTGACTGATTTATCCGATATGAGTCACCAGGGCAATCCCGGCTGGTTTCCCGAATGCATCGTTTGCAAGAGCGGCAACGTGGGACCCGTGATCTGTCTCGATCCGGCCCACGAGTCGCATGGCCCACGACCTGTCGAGC
>DASURS010000207.1:0-22288 GCA_036279935.1 Pyrinomonadaceae bacterium | reverse complement strand
CACCGCTTCATTGAATGACAACGGAGAATGGATCCTTATAGATCTGCCCCCGGGAACTTACGTCGTCACGGCTCTCGCGCAGTTGCCCGAACCGGACAACGCCCTTGAGAAGAAGCAAAACGATGTCCAGCCGCCGCCGATCGAGGACGAGCGCCGCTTCGTTTCTCGACAAGTTGAATTGACTTTGGACCAGGAGGACCTCAGGAACGTTACGATTGAATTGTCCGAGGGAGGCCGCATTCTGGGGACAGTCGCTCTCAACGATTCGTCGCCGGCGCCGAAGGTAACGATATCGGTAAGAGAAAAACGCGCCGACGAATTCATCCTGAACATGCCGGCGGGAAGTCAACCGGACGGGACATTCATAATCGACGGAGTCCCCGCGGGTGAGGTGTTGATCGACGTCGACGTTCCTCGATATGGGGAGTTCTATCTCGAGTCGATCACTTTCGGAAGTCAGGACCTGATGCGTGAACCATTGAGAGTGGAGGAAGGCGCACAGATCAGCGGTGTTCGAATCACACTGAACCAGGGGTTCGCGAGTCTTTCAGGTCGTGTGCAGTTGAGCGCAGGCGGAAAGGATGCTGCCGGCGCCGGCGTGTTGCTTGCTCCGGCCGATCCCGCGTTGTGGCGTCTCGCCAGCTTACGCCGCTTCACGACTACGAATGCAAGTGGCGAGTTCATGCTGCGTTTACCGCCGCGAGACTATCTTGTTTTCACGTGGGCTTCCGGCGATCAGCCGCTGCAAAACCTCGAAGATTTCGTGCGCGCGCAAGCGGGAAACGCGCGGCGGATCACGTTGCACAGCAAGGAAGAGAAACAGCTTGACCTAACTTTAACCACAAAAGGCACAAAAGACACAAAAGGCACAGAGAGAATTTTCTGAAGGAAACTAACGCTCTTTTTTGAAATGGCGTTACTCTCCTTTTTGAAAAACCTTTTGTGCCTTTTGTGCCTTTTTGTGGCTATGGCTAATGGCTCATCGCGTAGATGACGACGTTGATTCCCACCTTGTAGGCAGGCAAGCCGTACTTCACCGGATAAGACGGATCGTTGATCCATTCCCACGCGTCACCGAGGTCGCAGTTGCGCGCGATGAAGGCGACCAGCCGCCCGTTCTTGTTCTCGACGCCCATGTAGTGAGGAACGATGCCGCCTTTCTCAGACGTGACGCCGCGTTGCGCGTTGTAGATGTTCGGCACCTGCACGACTTCTTCCACGTCGAGATACGAATGAAAGATCGGATGGTTTAGCGGCAGGTCTTTGATCTCGTACTCGGGAACGATCCTGTGAAACTGTTCCTGCACGTTCTGCCACTCATACTCGCCCCAGAAGTCGTCGAGAAAGATGAAACCTCCGCGCGCGAGATACTCGCGCAACCGAGCGGCTTGTTCGTTGGTCAACTCCATGAATCCCGGCTCGACGACGTAAAGGATCGGATAGTCGAAGATGCGTTCGTCGAGAATCTCGAGTGCTTCGGGACGCGGAGCGATCTTGAGGTTTGTGCCGGCCCACTCGCGCAGGCCGACGATGAAGTTGTTATCCGCTTCGGGATAGTCGGTGGTCCAGGTGCCGCCGCCGTAACCGCGCCGTCCGTAACCGCGAAACGGCGACTCGTAGATCGTGCGAACGAAAGTGTACTCGCCGAACGACGGGCCGGAGTCGGCCGCGGTTGAAGGCGCACGACGGCGCTGCCGGAAGTTGCCGAAGTTATCGAACTGGGTCTGCGCCACGGTCGGGAGCAAGACGACAGCGAGCAGCAGCGTTGGTAAGATTAAGCCTTTAAAAATTCTATTTTTCATTTCTCGTTTTCCATTTCTCATTTTTCATTGTCTGCAAACGGCAAATGAAAAATGCGCAATGGCAACTGGAAAATGACTACTGTTTCGGTCGCGCGCCCGACAATCTTCGATAGTACTCCTCGACTGCGCGGCGATACTTCTCAGGCGCCGCGCCTTCATCTCTCAGTCGCAGGTTTGTTCGTCCACTTTGCTGCTGCAACTGGCGGCTGAGTTCCAGCTCGAGTTGCCGCAGAGGTTCGACGACGTCGGCCTTCAGATAAGCGGCGGTTGCGGCGTCGCCTTCCATGCGGCCGTCCGCGAGGCGTTTCAGGTCTTCGATGACTTCGTCCAGACGGCCGGCGCCCAAACCGGTCGCGCCCCATTCACGGCGCAGGTCCTGCGCCTCACGCAAGCGCTCGCGAATCTCGGCGGACCATTGGCGGTTGTCGCCCCAGCCCTCGCCGACCGGTCCCCACTGTGGTCCAAGACGATTTCCGCTGCGATCGCCGCCGCCGGTCTGCGTGCCGCCCGCTTGTTGTTGTCCGCCTTGCTGCTGACCGCTTTGTTGTTGACCTGACTGACCCTGCTGCCCTTGTTGACCTTGTCCCTGCTGGCCCTGTTGTCCTTGCTGACCGCGTTGGCCCTGCTGGCCTTGCTGCTGACCCTGTTGCTGGCCCTGTTGTTGGCCTTGCTGCTGGGATTGCTGTTGGCCCTGTTGGCTTTGTTGACCACGTTGCCCCTGCTGTCCCTGCTGATTGCCTTGTCTTTGACCGTCCAAACGACGGCGCAGCGAGTCGAGGTTGTCGGCGAGTTGACGCGTGCGGTCGAGGTTTTCCTCGGCGGTTGAACCGTTAGCGCCGCGCGCGCTCTGCTCCGCCGCCTGAAGGCGTTCGGAGAGATTGTTGAGACTGCGTTCGATCGCGCGTTCGTCGTTGCGTCCCCCAACGCCCTGCTGCTGGCCGCCCTGCTGACTTCCATTGAGTGACTGTTTGCTCTCGCGAATGCGATCCGCGACGCGATCGCGCGCCAGTGAATCGGCAGCGTCTTTCAACTGCCGAGCGGATCGTTGCTGGCCCTGGTTTCCCTGTCCGCTCTGGCCCATCGCGCGCGCTGACTGTTCGATGTCCTGTTGAAGATTGGAGACGGTGTCGGCGAGCGTGTCCTTTCGTTCCGCAAGTTGCTCGCGCGCTTTGCGAGAGTTCTCGTCCTGCGCGTTCTGCCCGCCGCGACGCGAAAGATTTTCCATGTCTTTCGCGATCTCGCGTTGCCGCGAGGCTGCCTGCGCGGCACGCTGGCGGAGATCGGAGATCTGTTGCTGGCGTCCGGACGAACCGGATTGCCCGCCGCGTTGACTCGGCGTTCCGTTCATCTGCTGTAGACGCTGCTGCGCTTGCTGCAAACGTTCGAGCGCACGCTCGTTCTGTGCGATCGACTCGCCGGAGTTGCCGCGCGACGACGCTTGCGCCTTCTGCATCTCGTCGGCTGTTTGATTGAGCTGCTGGCTCAACTGCTGCATCTGCGGATCGCGCCGTTCGCGCGACAGACGTTCCAACTCGCGCGCCGCTTTGCGCGTCTCGTCGATCAGCTCCTGCTGCATTCGTTGATTGCCGCCCGAACCGCCGGACTGCATCTGCTGCCGCCGTCGTTGCTCTTCGAGCGCCGCTTGCTGTCGTCGCGCGAGCTCTTCGAGCCGGCGTTCAGCTTCGCTCTTCTGCTGTTCCGCTTGTTGTTGTTGCGCGCGCTGGACCGTCTCGTACTGGTTCTTCATCTTGTCGAGTTCCAGTTCGAACAGACCGGCGAGCTCCTGTTGTTCGCGTTGGCCGCCACCACCGCCGCCGTTACTTTGATTGCCGAATGCGACCTGCACTTCGCGGAAGATCGCGTCCGCGGCGAGCAGTCGCTGGAGCGCGCGTTGTTCGGGCGGCAGCGCGTCTTTGCCGGCCTCTTTGCGGAGCGGAGGAGGCGCGGCTTCCATCTCTTTCGCCGCCTGTCGCAGGTGCTCGGCCATTTCCGCGACCTGTTTTTGTCCGTCGGTGCCGCCGAGCCGCCGGCCCATGCGATCGATAAACTCGAGCGTGTCGGTGCGCAGTTTCTCCTGGCCCGCGGCGACCGCTTCGTAACCATCTTTCCGTTCCTGATCCGTATACTTCTCGCCTTCGCGAATCAGCTTGTGCGTGGCCGCGATTAAATCCTTCTGCCGTCGCGAGAGTGCGTTCTGGTCCTGGTCGCCACCGCCACCACCGCCGCCGCCCTGCTGCTGCGCCTGCTTGTACTCCATCTCGAACGGTTTGACTTCGATGAAGTAGATATCGCTGGTGGATTCATTGCTCGCGTCGCGCGCCTTCGCGTAGTAGGAGATGAAGTCGCCGGGCTTGAGATTGTATTCCTCGAGGAAGAACGTGTACGCGCCGCTGAGCGACCGCGCGGATTCGCGTGACAGTTGTTGCAGATTGACTTTCTTCTCTTCGCCGCCGTTGACGGAGAAGTGCAGGTCCATCGAAACGACGCCATAGTCGTCCTCGGCGCGCGCCTGCGTGAACACCTCTTCGAGGTTCGTCGCTTTCTTGTCGCGGCCGGGTTTGTCGAACGAGATCGTCGGCGGCTGGTCCACGAGCACGGAAACGTCGTACTCGTTCGAGCCGCGATAAGCTTCGCCGTCGGTGCTGACGAGCTCGATGTAGTAACTGGTGTCGCCGGTGACGGTGACCTCGCCGGCGAAGTCAGCGCCCTGCTGCTTCATTTCCGTCTTCTTGCCGTCGGCATAGACGATGCGCGCCGCGCGCACCTTGCCGGTGAGCTTCGCGGTCACAGTCGCCGTCGTTCCTTTCAGCGCGGCGATGTCGCCGCCGTCCTCGACGGTCTTGCTCGGCAGGTTCGTGAATGCAGGGAAATTCAGCACGAGATCGAGCTGCTTCACGTAAGGCAGATCGACGACGTTGAGTTTGTAGACTTCGGAGCGAATAGTGTTCGACTCGACGAAGTATTCCATCGAGTCCTGGATGTTGAAGATCGAGAAACGGAAGTCGCTGCGCAGTTTCGCGGGCTCCATCGTCTGGCCCTGGAAATCGGTCTTCGAGCCGAGGGGCCGCGCGAAGATCGTTACTGTTTGCGAGTCGAAGTTGACGAGGGTGGCGGTGATGTCCTGATCGGAGCCTTTCGGCACGCGTGCCGTGCCGGGCTTCACCTTGATGCTCATCGCGTTGGTGGAAGCGGCGAGCGTCGTCGGCGTGACGAGTTGCGCGACGCCTTCGGAGATCTCGCGCGGTCCCCACTTGAGCACCGCGGCAAACAGAAGCAGGCTCGCCAGCGCCGCGCCGCCGTAGAGCATCAGGCGAGAACGGCGAATGACGTTGCGCACGTCGAGCGTGGCCGAGACGTCGTTGGCTTCGCGATAGACACGATCGACGATCGCGGGCGAGATGTGGTGCGAGTTGCTTTCCAGTTCGACTGCGGTGACGAGACGTTCCTCGACGCCGAATGATCGCTCTTCGATCAAGCGCGCGAGTCGCGCGTCGCTGATGCGTTTGAGAAGCGGGCGGACCAGCGCGAAGTAGATGGTGGCAAGAACGGTGAGCAGCGCGCCGGCGCGCAGGACGATCAGCGCCGCGCCGTTGTAGCGATAACGATGGGCGGCCCAGCCCGTCAGCAACAGGACCACTGCCACGACACCGAGACTGATCGCCCCTCCTCGCAGTGAAAGCAGAAGTTGCCGCCGCGATCTCGCCTTGCGAAGGAGATCCTGTAATAGGTTGGTTTCAGGGTTCATTTCGCGTACTCCCTTGGCCCCGTTTCTGTCACCCGATCATTTTCACCATTTTTGTTCGGCGCGCCAATACAGATTCCGCCAACAACAACAGCAGCGCCAGAAACAGCACCGACCACCACACGCGTTGCCGTCCCTCAACTTCTTCGCCACTCAAATTTCGATTCGCGTCGCTTCCTTCCGCCGCGCCCGCGCCGCCCGTCACTCCCGACATGAACTCGGCGAAGTTCAACTTAGTGAAATCGCCTTCCGCGCCGTCGCTGTTCACTGCCGCGAAGCCAGGTTGCGCGCTGTAGCGGAGACGATAAAAACCGAGCTCGCGCGCGGTGACAAGCAGATCGCCGTCCGGCGTGTTGCGCGCTTCGGACAAGCGCGCGCCGGCGGGTGTGTCGACGGCGGGCGGCTGTCCGTTAGCTTCCTTGCGCACGGTGAACGTTTGGCCCAGACCGTACCAGGGATTCTCTTCGCGCGCCCCTGCGTAACGGACCATCTGATGAATGAACGGCAGGTACAACGGCGTCAACGGCAGATCGTTCCAGCTTGGGCCAAGCGACGACGTGAACAACAGCACGCGTCCTTTGCCCGTGCGCGACTCTACGAGCGCCGGGCTGCCATCTTCAAAACGCGCCAGCACGCCGGCGGTCGTGGTCGGTTCGGAACGGAAGTACCCGATGACGTGCGCCGCCGCGAGGCGTCCGCTCTCCTGAAACACTTCGAAGATCGGATGATCAAACTTCACGTTCGTGATGGCGACGCTCTCGCCGCCCTTCGCCTGCACCGGCTCGCGGAGAGTCGCCGGCATGATGCTCTGTAACGCGTTGAAACCGTCGGCAGTGGTTCGCGGTCCAGTGGAGACGATCATCTGCCCGCCCGCTTCCACAAACTTCGTCAGCGCCGCAGCGAGCCCGCCGGTGATCGGCCCGGCGTCGTTCAGGACCACCAGCGCGTATTCGGGAATGCTCGTCGGATCGACCGATCCGGTGCTCTTCAACGTGAACGTGAACGGCAGATCGTCGTTCGTCGTCAACGCGCTTTGCAGGTGCAGACTGTCGCTCGCGCCGCGCGACGCGCTCTCGACGATCAACGCCTTTGCCGGAGTCTCGCGTCGCAGCGTGAAATAGAAGTGATTGTCGGGAACGAAGTCGTTGGAAACGACGTCGATCGTGCAACGATTGGCGCCATCGTTCAGGTTGAAGCCACTGAACTCGATCACTTTCGTGTCGCGGCTGTTGAGACTGACGTCGTGCTTCTCGACTGTCTGCTCGTTGATCTGAAAGTCGATCTGGACGTGGTCGCGCGGCGTGTCGCTGAAATTGGTGACGTGGACCGCGAGATTATCGAGATACTTCTGACCGAACACGACGCCACGCGCTTCGACGTTCGTGACCGCGATGTTGGGGACGGGATCGTTACCGCTGACGTCTATCGGAATGAGTTGCGTGCTGTTCGCGAGTTTGAACGTGGCGGTGTTCTGGTTCCAACCGGGCGCCTGAAAGTCGGAAATCATGACGATGCGCTTTGGGCCGCTCGTTTCGATCTCGCCGAGCAGCGACTCAGCGCCGCGCAACGCCTGTTCGTAGTCAGTTCCATCCCAACCGGCGCTGAGCGTGCCGACCGCCGCGCGCAGTCTGCCTTTGTCGGCGGTGAAGCGATTGATGACCGTGTACCGCTTGTCGAATGTCAAAAGCGCGATCTGTTCGCCGATGCGCGCGTCGTCGATGGCGGCTTCGGCGCGCTTCCGGGCTTCGGAGAACATGGGCTCGCGTCGCATGCTCAGCGAGTTGTCGACGAGAATCACGGTCGCGCCGGCGGCGGTCGATTGCTTCGCAGCGCTGCCGCCGCTGAAGAACGGGCGCGTGAAAGCGATCACGATCAGCAGAATGGCGAGACAGCGAAGCAGCAGCAGGAAAACGTTTTGCAGCGTGCGGCGGCGAATCGTGCGTTGCGGCACCTGGCGGACAAACACGAGCGCAGGAAATTGAACCTTGCGCGCGCGCGTGCGGCGCACGAGGTGTACGAGAATCGGAGCGGCCAATGCCGCCACGCCAAGAAAGAATAGTGGCGTTAAGAATGACATCTTTACTTACTTGCCGGCGCGTCGTGACAGGAACGAGAACAGTGCAAAATCGAGCGGCTGCTGCGTCGTCATCATTTCGTAGTCGACGTGGTTTGCCGCCGCGCACTCGCGCATCTCTTCGATGTGCTTTCGCATGCGCTCGCGATACCCGCCCATGACGACGTCCGGCAGAACGGGCATCTGTTCCTGCGTCTCAGCGTCTTCGAGCAGCAGCACGGGATCGGAGAACTGGAAGTCCAGCTCGTTTTGATCGAGCACGTGAAAGGCGACGAGGTCGTGTCCCTTGAAGCGAAGATGCTGAAACGCTTCTTTCAATCGGTCGGGTTGATCGTAAAAGTCGGAGATGAGCACGACGATGCCGCGCCGCGTCAGGATCTCCGCGAGTTTGTGCAGCGACTCGGCGAGACGTGTTTCGCCGCCCGGCTTGAGCAGTGACAGCGTGCCGAAGATCGTGCGCATGTGGCCCGTGCGATTGCGTGCGGGAACATGCGTGTGGAGGTCCTGCGAGAACGCGACGAGACCGACGGCGTCCTGTTGCCGGTTCAGGAGATACGCCAGTGATGCGGCGAGGTATTGCGCGTACTGGAGTTTCGTTACCGGCGTGGCGTGCGCGTAGTCCATCGACGCGCTGGTGTCGATCAGGATGTGACACTGCGTGTTGGTGTCGGCGCGATACTTCTTGATGAAGTAGCGATCGGTGCGGCCGAGCAAGCGCCAGTCGAGATAGCGCAGATCGTCGCCGGGGTTGTATTGACGATATTCGGTGAACTCGGTTGAGAAGCCTGTGTACGGTGAGCGGTGCAGTCCCGACATGAAACCTTCAACGACCGCGCGCGCGAGCAACTCCAGCGACCCGACACGTGCCAACAGTTCGGGATCGAGAAACCGGGCTGGTGTTGTTACAGGAGTGGTCATGCTTCTCGTTTCACCACAAAAGGCACAAAAGACACAGAAGGCACAAAAAAGATTTTTTCAACAGGCTGCGTTCGCATTAATTCCCTTTTTATTGCACTGCATTGCTTCTTCGCATGGTCTTCTTCACTGAAATTGCTTCTTGTGCCTTTTGTGTTTTTTGTGCCTTTTTGTGGCTAAAGACCGCTCTTCGGTTCTGGAACCGTTTCGATCAATTGTTTGATAACGCGATCGGAGTCGACCTTCTCGGCTTCGGCCTGGAAGTTCAACAGCACGCGATGGCGGAGGACCGCCGGAGCAACAGCGCGGACGTCCTCGCATGAGACGTTGTAACGCCCGCGCAGGATCGCGCGCGCCTTGCCGCCGAAGATCAAAAACTGCGACGCGCGCAACGAGGCACCCCACGTCACCCATTTGTTCACAAAATCGGGCGCGGGCGGCGTGCCCGGCCTGCTTGCGTTCACCAGCCGCACGGCGTAACGGGCGACGGTGTCGGACGCAGGCACCTGTCTGACGAGTCTTTGAAACGCGATGATCTCCTCAGCCGACATCAGTCTTTCAAACTCGTAATTCTGCGGCGAAGTCGTTTGCTTGACGACTTCGATCTCCTCTTCCTCGGGCAGGTAACCGATCTTGACGTTGAACATGAATCGATCGAGCTGCGCTTCCGGCAGTGGATACGTTCCTTCCATCTCGATCGGGTTCTGCGTCGCGAGCACGTGAAACGGCCGCGGCAGGTCGTAACTGATGCCCTGGACAGTCACGCGTCCTTCCTGCATCGCTTCGAGCAGCGCGGCCTGCGTCTTCGGCGGCGTGCGGTTGATCTCGTCGGCCAGCACGATGTTGGCGAAGATTGGACCATGAATGAACTGGAGCGCGCGGCGGCCGGTCGCGCGATCCTCCTCGATGATCTCGGTGCCGGTGATGTCGGCCGGCATCAGGTCCGGAGTGAACTGGATCCGTTTGAACGAGAGATCGAGAACGCTGGCGATAGTGCGAACCAGCAGCGTCTTCGCGAGGCCGGGAACGCCGGTGATGATCGAATGGCCGCCGACGAAGAGCGCGAGCAGCACCTGCTCGACGACTTCGTCCTGGCCGATGATGGCTTTTCTGATCTCGCGCAGAAGGCGCTCGCGCGCTGAACTTAGTTTGTCGAGCAACTGCTCGTCGCTGATCGTTAATTGGTCAACCGCCATGTTTCTCCTTGAGATCTAAGATCTCAGATCTGAGATCACAGATTCACTGCCCCGTGATTTTCAACAACAACTCCTGCGCTTTCTCGTAACGCGGCGCGGCTTCGAGCGCGCGCAACACCGAGCGCTTCGCTTCAGGCTGACGGCCCAGCGCGTGGAACATAGTCGCGACGTTGTAGTTTGCCTCCGCGATATTCGGCGGCTGCAACGCCAGCGCGACCTGAAACTCCGTCAACGCCTGCGAATAATCTTTCAAGTCGACACTCAACTCGCCCGCCTGCGTGTGCAACTTGTAATCGAACGGGCTGATAAAGAAACTCGCGCGCAACGCGTCGAGCGCCTTTTGCCGTTCGCCGAGCGACGCGCGAATGCGCGCGATCGTCTTGTACGCTTCGAGATTGTTCTCGTCCGTCTTGACCAGTCCTTCGAGAATCCCCGCCGCTCGCGCTGCGTCGCCTTTCTGTTCGAGCAATTTCGCGAGCGAGTCGTATGGGTTGCCCTTCGCGGTCGCATACGGGAAGAGCTCGATAGCGCGGATGTAATGCTCGACTGCGGCGGCGGTGTCGCCATCAGCGGCGAGTAGCTCGGCGGCGCGAATGCGCAGCGCGAAGCTGTCCTCGGTCGCGAGCTGTTTCAGCACTTCTTCCTTCGTCATCGAAGCGGCAACGTTATTTTGCGTGCTCAATGCCTGGTGCAACGGCCGCGCCTTCTTTTCGACGTACGCAAAGAACTCGCGGTCGAAATCACTTTCGCTGAGTTTCAAAACCTGTCGCAGCACGTCGGGCGTCTTCGCCTTCTCGCGATACATCGCCAGCATCTGGAGGATTGCGTCAAAACCGAAACGCTCGGCGATGAACTCGCAAATCTGCGAAGCCTGGAAGTAAGCGATCGGCACGTCCTGCGGGCTGCGCGGACGCTGAAATCCGGCATCGAGATCGGCGATCTTGAACCAACGCCCATCGACGAATGAACGAACAAACAGCGGGTTCCAGTCGTCGCCCCAGCCCGGCCGCGCGCGCCGCTCCTCATAAACTGACAGACCTTCAGAGAACCAGCGCGGGATGCGAAAGTCAGTCATCTGCAACGTGATGACGTGCGTGTACTCGTGCCACAGCGTGCTGCCCCAGTTGAACTCGCCGGCTTCACGAGCGGAAGGCGAATCCTGTGCGATCACGAAACCGAAACAGACGCCGAGCGCGCCCAGGCCGGGCATGCCCAGCGTGCGCACCGCGAAGTCTTCGTGGTTCTGAAAGATCTCGACGACGATCGGTCCCTTCGGCGTGAACTTGTACTTCGCCGTCAGCTTGGCCGCTGCTTCTTCGAGCAGGCTCGCAGCGTACGGCGACAACACGTCACTCTCCTGGGCCGACGCTTTGATCACAAAGACGCCGCGTCGAGTTTCACGAAAGTCCGCCATCGAATCGAGCAGGTCGAGCGTGTTCTTGGCCCAGAGGTTGAACGGATCACCCTTGAATGCTTTTTCAACTGCCGCACGGCCGGGTTCCATCTGGCCCATCCGCAGGAGAGCCATGCCGAGGTTGAGGTGTGCGTCCCACAGTCGCGGCGCGATCTCTGTTGCGCGTCGAGCGAACGCGGCGGCTTGTTCGGTGCGGCGCGTGATCGTGGCGTAGTGTGAAAGCGTGTTGTAGATGCCGCCGTAATGCGGGCTGATCGCGAGCGTCGCAGCGACTTCCGGCTCGAAGTCTTTATCTTGCAGGTAGAACATCGCCGCGCGCAGCGAGTGCGCTTCGAGTGAGCGCGGATTTATCTTCAGCGCTTTGTCGAGCTCAGTCGTGGCGTCTTCAAACTGGCCCCTCTCGAGCGCCAGCGCAGCCTTCAGCGCGATTCCTTCGACGAGATTGGGATTGATCGTTAGGGCGCGTCCGAGCGCCGCGGCCATGTCGTCGCCGCCGTCGTTTCGTTTGTTGAGTGCGACGTCAAGAAAGGCGCGGGCGCTGTTGCCGTTGATCTTTAGTGCGTCGTCGAGAAACTGCGCGGCGTCGGCGTACTGGTACTTCGCAGTGAACAACTCGGCGGCGCCGAGTTGCGCTTCGAGATGATCCGAGTCGGCTTCGATCGCCGAGCGATACATGTCGTTCGCGTCCTGGTATCGCTCGAGGTGGACCAGCGCGCGCGCGATCAGCGCCAGTTCGTAAGCACTTTCGGGATTGTTCTGCGTGTAGTACTTGACGAACGATTCGTAGATCGGTTTGGCGCGATCTTCCTGGCCGAGCAGATCGAGCACTTCCGCACGCCGCAGCTCGCTCTCCAGCTTCTCATTCGGATTATCGGACTTGTCAGCGTCGGCGGCAGCGCGCTCAAACTCTGCAATCGCTTCCGTGTGCTTGCCGGTGCTTGCCAGCGCTTCGCCTAACTGGTGACGTACGCTCGCGGTGTCGGGCGTCTTCGTGAGAAAGCGTTTGGCGGTCGCCTCGGCTTCGAGGTAACGGCCGGTTTCGTTGTAAACGCGCAGCAACGCTGTTTGCGCGACGGCGTCGTTCGGATTGGAAACCAGACGCGCACTGAGGAGTTTGAAGGCGTTGTCGTAATCGCCCTTGCGGAGCTCTGCCAGGCCGCGCAGTTCGTTCGTTTGGGAGTGAACGACCTCGAGCAGCGCCAGAGCGCAGAACGCGATGAAGATAAATAGAATTGCCGTTGTTCTTCGCATTAAGATCCCGCTTGCTTGATTGAGCGATTCACTTTTGCCAGCTCTATGAAGAGACGTTCGAGCATGGCTTCGTACTCGGCTTCCGGCATGTTTGCCTTGCGCGCGATCAGTTGTTCGATCTCGCCTTCCAGCCGCGCGCGTTCTTTCAACAGTCGACCGGTAGCGGCGTTGGCGGCGGCTTCGTCGACGCTGAGCGAGTCGAGATAAGTTGCGCGTGCGAGCAGTCCTTCACCGGCTTCCGGTTTTTCACGTCCAACGCCGTCGCCGTTGTCGTCGATCAGCGCGTGTTCGGTGGCGAGACGGCCGGCGCGTTTGTAAAAGTCGTCAGTCAAGCGCGATGCGTAGACAAACGCTTCGAGCACCGATGTGTGACCGTCCTGGTCCGTGTCGCCGTCAGTCGCTTTTAGCGCGGCGATGAAGAACCCGGTGAAGCGCGTGGCATTCGTCTCCTGCCCGTTGCGCGTGGCGGTGACGACGATGCGTCCCTTCGCTGAAAGACTCTTGACGAACTCGCCGCTCGCGCTCGACATGTTGAAGACGACGATCCGGCGCGTCGGCAGCGACGACAGCAACTGGTTGTAATCGGACGCGGAGAGATCCGGCCCGACAAGGTTGAACTTCGCTTCCTTTCCGTCGAACGAGCCGTGGCCGATCAGGAAAACGTAGAGGACGCTGCTTTCACCCAGTTGTGATTTTAGTCCAGCGAACGTGCGTTTGACTTCTTCGGCAGTCGCGACTTTGTCGGACAGCGTTTTGATCTGTTTGGGATCAAAACTGTAGCGCTGCGAAAGGACCGAGCTCAGATCCGTGGTCCACTCCGTGAACTGCTTTGTGTAAGCAGCCTCGCCGCCCGGACCGTTGATGATTACGGCAAACTTATTCGGGTCGCCTCTTTGGGCCACTGATGAAACCGCCAAAAATAGAATCAACGCCAGCGAGCCGGTGTATTTCATTTTAAGCGAGACCTTCTCGTTTGCGCAGGAACCACTCGGCGCTCAGTAAGCCGACGATCAGCATGAAGTTGATCGGCATGTCCCAGAGATCTTTCGTGACGCGCTCCGAATACGGCGTTTGTCTGTAGGTCAGGTCGTCGAGCAGCGACTGCGCCTGGGCGGGCGTGTAGTACTTCCCGCCCGTTTCCGCGGCGATTCGCTTCAAAAGATCGCTGTTTTGCGCGGCGCTGTAGTACTCGCGGTTCAGATCGCTGACGAGAATGCTCGAGTTCGCGCTCAGCGTTCCGAGAGCGGTGCTCGTGCCGATCAGCTCGATCTTGTGTTCGCCCAACTCATCCGCTTTGAATTCGCCGGCATAGGTGTTGACGTTGTTCAGCGTCGTGAACTTCAACGGCACGTCGACGACCAGGCCGGACGGTTTGGTGACGCGCGCGGTCGCGTGCGCATCGCTCACCGGATTGAATTTCTTGTCACGAATATCGGCCACGATGTTGACGGTATCGTCCATCGAGTAGACGTCTTTTTCCGCTCCGATTTCGATTTGGTTTGGGCTGTTGCTGACAACATACCGGAGCATCTGTCGCCAAAAGGTTTCGTGCGCATTGTTTTTTGAATCCATGCGCATGCGCCAGCGCCACGTGTCGCTCGCGGTGAGGGCCAGCGTTTGTCCGCGACCGTAACGTTGTTGGACCAGCAATGGGACCGACTGTGGTCCGGCGCCTTCGACACGTCGCGCTTCAAGCAGAACGGAAGCGCCCGGTTTCACGTTTGACAGCACTTCCGAGACGGACACTGGCGGCAGTTCGTTCCATGCTTTCTGGTTCGCGCCGCGATCGTCCTGAAGACGAGTGATCGGATGCGTTTGTCCGGCGCCGGTTAGGATTGGTTTGTACACCGGCGCGAAGGAGTTTGTATCGTCTACAGCACCACCCGTCAGCGTGAGTGGAAGCAGATCGTCGATCGTCGTGCCTTTGTACTTGCCGCCGTCGAAGGCGAGTCTGCCGCCGATGGCCAGCAAACCGCCGCCGCGGCGCGCGACGAAAGCCTCGATGCTGCGCAACTGGTCTGCCGTGAAAAAACCTGCCTCGACACTGCCGATGACCAGACCGTGATACGAGAAGAGCTCTTCTTCAGTCGTCGGAAAACCGGTGGCGAGCTCTGTTTGGCCCGAGATACCCTGGCGGTAGAACTTGTTCTCGCCCGTGCGCTGGAGTGAGACGAGCGTGATGTTCTTTTCGTTTAGAGAGAGTGATTCGCGAATCTTGCCGAGCTCCCAACGCGGCTCGCCCTCGACGTGCAGCAACCGCAATGGGCCGGTGATCACTTCCACGAGCGAGTCCTGCTTGTTGTTCTCGACCGTCAACTCGCCGTCGAGCGGTGTGATCTCGACGGTGTAACGATGAATGCCCGGCGTTGTCGGTGTGATTTCGAGATTGACGGCCTGCGTGTCGTTGCCGCGCAGATTGAACTCTTCCGTTTTGATTGCGCGCCCGTCTTCACGCACGCCGAGCAGGACTTTCGTCGCCTGGTAACCGCTCAAGCCGACGTAGGTCTCGATGTTCACTCTCGATCCGACGAGGACGCGGCGCGGCATGTTGATGCGCGTCAGCTCGGCGTCCATCGGGCGTGCGGTGTTGCCGACGCCGATTGTGAAAACTGGAATATCGCGCGCGCGCAGTTCTCGCAGCGTCGCGGCCAGATCGCGCGGGACATTGGAAGCGCCGTCGGTTGCGAGTACGACTGCCGATAGCGGCATACCCGACGAACGTTTGATCGTTTCATCGAGTGCGCCTGCGAGATCGCTCGTCCGTCCCTCGGCGAACAGGTCTTCGCTGCCTTTCAAACGATTCAGTCCACTGGAAAAACCGTACAGGCTGGTTTTGAACTTCGCATCGAGGCGATTGAGGAACGAGTTCGGTCCGGTGTTGAGCAGCGCTTGTTTGACGGCGTCGATGCGGGCGTTGCCGTCCGGCATGTCGTGCAGTTTCATGCTGATGGAGTCGTCGACGACGATCGCGACGTAACTGCTGCGTGGAATCACTGACGAAACGACGACGACCGGACGCATCAGCAGCGCGACGATCAGCGTCAACAGTGCGACACGAAGGACGATCAGCGCTGCCGTCGTCTTTTTCGGCAAGCGAATACGCGGGCGAAGATAGATGAAATAGACGAAAACAGCGGCGAGCAGAGCAATCAGAACCAACAACAAGGCGCCCGGACGCACGTCAAAGCTAAACCGGCCGTTAGTAAAAACGGCCTGCTCATGTCCGAACAGAAACCGTACAAGTTGGTTCATTTTTGATGCTCGACATTATACACGCGGCCCCGCGTGTGGGCTTCTAAACCGCGGCGAGCTTCGGCAACCTTGCCAGCTTAGTATCCGCCTCCGGCGGGTGGGTTGTTTCAGTAGCACGGATTTAAGAATTCGACTTTAGTCTCGGAATAAATGGTGATTCGTTCAGAATCTTGTCGTCATCTGTGTTATCTGTTAACCAATGAAACCTGCTGCCACCCTGCCGGTATTATTGCTCACCGTTTCTCTCGTTGTGGGTTTGTTGGGAGACGTCTCGTCTTCCGCTGTTCAAGACGAGCCGGCAAGTCAGGGACGGCCGATCACGCCGGCCGGAACGCTGGTGCAGGACGTGACGACAAGACAACCGGCCGTCGGCGCGCTGCCAGTCGATTTCGTTCGCAGTCCGGACAAGCTCGGCCCGGGTGGAGCAGGGCGCTTTTTGATTTCGGTCAACAGTGGTTACGGCGTTCAGTTCAACTCGACTGCGAATCGCGGGCAGCAGTCGTTGTCCGTCATTGATCTGAATGCGAAACCCGCCGCTGTGATTCAGAACGTCTATTTTCCGTCGCCGCAAAGCGTGAACGTCGGCGTCGTGTTTTCTCCGAAGGCCGCGGCGGACGGTTCGCACTTGCTGTACGTCTCCGGCGGTTTCGAAAACAAGATCTGGATCTTTCGTTATCAGCCGGCGGGCCTGCCGCCGATCACGCCAGTCTCGCCGGGACCAAACACGACAGTTGACGCGCCGTTCATCGACGTGAGCGGGTTCGCGAATGCGGCGAATTCACCGCGATACAACAGCGATCGCGCGCCCGTTTATCCGAGCGGCATCGCGATCAGTCCTGACGGCGAGACGCTGTTCGTTGCGAATAACCTCGGCGACAGTCTTGGCATCGTTGAAGATCTGAATAATGAGCGCCGCCTGGTTCGTGTTGATTTACGACATGAGCGAAATCAGCTCGTGTACCCGTACGGCGTGGTTGTGCTGCCGGGTGCGCGGATGAAGGTTTACGTCTCGTGTTGGAACGACAACTCTGTTGCCGTCGTCGATGCGAATAAGACGGTGACGCATGTTGCTGTCGGGCGTCATCCGACGGCGATGTTGCTCAATCCTGAACGAACGCGTCTCTACGTCGCTAACTCGAACGACGACAGTGTTTCCGTGATCGATACGTCGAGCGACAAAGAGATCGAACGCATCAACGTGCGTTTGTCCGAGAGCGTGCCGGAGGGCAACAGTCCGGAAGCGCTTGCGTTGAGTGGAGACGATCTTTACGTCGCGAATGCGCACAGCAACTCGGTCGCCGTCGTCGAGCTCGCCGAACGCAGCAGTGTGCGCGGATTTATTCCGACGGGGCAGTATCCATCCGCGCTGGCGGTGATCGGTCAGACGATCTTCATCGGAAACGGCAAGGGCACCGGCGTCGAGAACTCGTCGATGATCGTCAACAACTCGGGACGCGTGCCGAATGCTCCGAATGAACGGTTCCCGGAAGGAAGTGGACGGCGGCAGGGCGGGCAATACAGCGCATCGCTCGTCGTCGGAAACATCAGCGCGGTGAATGCGCCCGACGATCCGGCGCTGGCGCAGTACACGCAACAGGTGATGAGAAATAACGGTTTGCTCGGGCCGTCGCGTGCGCGGCTCTTCGCCGGACGCTCGCCGATCCGGCACGTCATTTACGTCATCAAGGAGAACCGCACTTACGATCAGGTTTTTGGCGACGTCGAGAAGTCGGGCGACGGCACTAAAGCTGACGGAGATCGGACGCTCGCGATCTTCGGGTCGAGTGAAGCCGCGACGTTTCGGGGTGGAAAACGCCAGGACATTACGCCGAATCACCGCGCGCTCGCGCTTCGTTTCGGTCTGCTCGATCGCTTCTTCGTCAACGCGGAAGCGAGCCCGGACGGGCACAACTGGTCCACAGCCGCGTTTTCGAACGACTACGCGGATAAAGCGTTTCGCTGGAATTACAGCCGCCGCGGGCGCACGTACGACTTCGAAGGGTTCAATCGATTGCCGAATTACGAACCGCTGCGCGGCGCGCCTTCGTTGTTTGGTCCTGATGCGAAGAAGGAAGACGTGGTGAACTTTCTCCGCCGTTACATTCCGTATCTGCGTGGGTCGCGCGACGTTGCGGAGCCGGAGACGCTTTATCTTTGGGACGCCGCGGGACGCGCAGGGCTGACGTATCGCAATTACGGCGAGTTTGTCGCGACGCTTTCGGAGGCTGACATCAAGTCGATCAGGGACAATCGCGAGAAGTCCTATCCGGATCTGTCGCCGACCGTTTCGGCGATTCCGACGAAGAAGTCGCTCGAAGAGCGGATCAGTACGTCGTATCGCAACTTCGACATGGCCACGCCGGATGCGATGACCGTCGACTCGTATCGCGCCGCGCGCGAAAGCAGTGCTGATCCGTTGATCAGTAATTCACATGCCGAGCAGAGGTTTCGCGGTAATTCGCGGATTGGCGCCTGGCTCGAAGAGTTTCGCGCTTTCGCGGCTGAACGTGAGGCCGGCGCAGGCGATCGTCTGCCGAACCTATCGACGGTGCGGTTGTCGAACGATCACACTGACGGACTTGGCGCGCGGAAACCTACGCCGCAGTTTTATGTCGCCGACAATGATTACGCGCTGGGGTTGATGGTCGAAGCAGTTTCGAATAGTCCGTACTGGAAAGACACGTGTATCGTTGTCGTCGAGGACGATGCGCAGGATGGACCGGATCACGTCGACGCGCACCGGTCAGTGGCGCTCGTGATCAGCGCATACAATCGACCGGGTTTGCTGGTCCATCAGTTTCACAATACGGTTAGTTTGATTCGGACGATTGAGTTGTTGCTCGGTATCGAGCCGATGAATCAGCTCGACGCGACGGCGACGCCGATCGACATCTTCCGCGCCGATCCGGATCTGCGTCCGTACAAGGCGCTGCTTCCGGACGTGGCCATGGACAACCTCGTGACTCCGCCGGCGCGCGACGCTGCGATCGCTTACTGGATGCGGCTCACGGAAGAGCAGGACATGGCCCACGCGGATATGGCCGATCCCGAAACCCTGAACCGCATCATCTGGTTCTCCATCAAAGGCTCAGCAACGATGCCCCCCATCGCCCGCCTGCCCCTCTTCGACGCCCTGCGCCTCGGCTTGCGCGAAGAACACGAAGAGACCGCGGAACGCCGTCGTAAAGATCATGATGATGAATGAAGAACAAATGAACGAAAAAGCGTTTTGCAAGCAGGCGAAGAAGTTCTCCGATCCGTTTTGCATCACCAACGGCAAAGCGTTTCGACTCAAGCAGGTCGACCCGGCGGAGACGATGGGGTTGGAGGATCAGGAGTGGGCGGAGGAGACGCTGAAGACCGGCGTCGATGTCATCGCCGAGTTACAGGACCGCCTCTATGCACACGATCGCTGGGCCGTATTGCTGATCTTCCAGGCAATGGACGCCGCCGGAAAAGACGGCGCGATCAAACACGTACTGTCAGGAGTCAATCCGCAGGGCTGCGAAGTCACTTCATTCAAAGCGCCTTCCGCCGAAGAGCTGGACCACGACTTTCTCTGGCGCTGCGCCAAACGCGTCCCCGAACGCGGCCGCATCGGAGTCTTCAATCGAAGCTACTACGAAGAAACTCTCGTCGTCAGAGTCCATCAGGAATTTCTTGAGAACCAGAAGCTCCCACCGTCGATCCGGAAATCAAAAAACTTCTGGAAAGGGCGTTTCGAAGCCATCCGCCACTTCGAAACTTACCTGACGAACAACGGCATCGTACTGCTGAAGTTCTTCCTGCACGTCTCAAAAGAAGAACAACAAAAACGCTTCCTCTCTCGAATCGACGACCCAGCCAAAAACTGGAAGTTCTCAATGCACGACGTCAAAGAGCGCGAGCACTGGGACGAATACATGCACGCTTACGAGCAGACAGTGCGACACACAGCTTCAAAGAACGCGCCCTGGTACGTCGTGCCCGCCGACTCGAAATGGTTCACGCGTCTCGTCGTCGCCTCGGCAATCGTCCACCGCATGAGCACTCTCGATCTTAGTTATCCAAAACTCGAAAAAGCCGAGCTCAAGGCGCTCGCCGCTGCCAAAGAAGCGTTGCTGCAAACAGACGACTAGCAGGCTGCTGAAAAACCGGCTAGCAACACCTCTCTGCGCAAACTTTGCGGGCTCTGCGCCTCCGCGGTGGGCTTGTTCTGTAGGAATTTCACCGCGGAGACGCAAAGAACGCCGAGGCAGCGCAGAGAAAATCTTTAGTTCTGAAGATCAAAATTACTTTTTCAGCAGCCTGCTAGTCGATTGAATAAACGGTCGTGCGTTTGCGCCTGCTTTGACCGAACAGCAGCCCGCTCGCAGCGCCGATGCCGACACCCAGCAACAATCCTCCGGTGATATAGATCGCACTGTCATCGCGGTCAGGCGAATACTGTATCGCTCCGATCCCGGCGCCAGTGGCGGCTCCAGCCCCTGCGCCAATCAACGTCCACTTTCCTTTTTGCGCCTTACGGTCGACGACTTCGACGCGCCGCACATCCGCGCGCGCAATCTCAAACGGTTTGCCATCGCGATCTATGCGAAGTGTCGTTTCCGACGCCTCGATCATCCGGCCCTTAAATTCCTTCCCGTCCTTCCGCTTCACGACAACCTTTTCGTCTGTTCCGATTTGCTGGACAGCGCTCCAATTGTTCGCCGCGGAGGTCTGTTGCACGGCGGCCCACGACGTCTGACTCGACACGAGCAAGACAATCAGCAACAGCGGCAGAGTTTTTCGCTTCATGATCATTCTCCTTTGAAAAACTGAGACAAGTTTTCAATGGAGAACAGGTGCAAGCTTCATTCCCGCAGCGGATCAGAAGACTGCGCGAAACTCACGCGCCCGTCACACACGCCGGCGCAACCAATTTCGGACGCGTGATACAAAAATCTCACTTGGGATCGTTGGGAGTTTTGTGGTCCTGCAGCAGTTTTTGGAAAGCCGGAATCTTCTTGAGCGACTTTAGTTCCGGATCGAGCTTGATAAATTCGACCGACTCAGGGTCGAGCTCCAGCGCCTTCTCAATCGCCGAGATCGCCTCTTTCGTACGCCCAAGCCGCGCCAGCACACGCGCGCGCTGCCGATGAGCCCAGGCGTTATTTTGATCCAGACTGACGGCGTGATTGGCCGCCTTGAGCGCATCCGGAAGTCGCGAAAGCTTGATATAAGCCTCCGAGAGCGAAATATGCGCTTCGGCGACCTTCGGATCGATCTGCACCGCGCGATTGATGAACGTCAATGCTTCGCGAGGACGGTCGTCACGCAGGTAGATGTTGGCGAGCGCGAGATTCGCGCCGACGCTGGTTCGCATCCGCTGCGGCTCGCTGTCGGCAAGTTTTTGCGCGTCGTCGAGGTCTGCGTATTCGTACAAGTCGTCAAGCACTGTCGCCATCAGGTCCTCGTCAGTTCCGACGTAGCGATCGGCCTCAACCATCACGGGCGCGATTTCGGGAATTCGATCATTCAACGCCAGGAGCCGGATCAAACTGAGATAACCGCTTACGTCAACAGTATCAGTCACGATCTGCTTGCGATAGTTCGCTTCGGCGAGCGCGATCTGCTGGTTGTTTTCATAAAGCACCGCGAGCTCGCGATACCCGCGCGGATCGAACGGCTCGAGCGACGTGTACTTCTTGTAAAGTTCGATCGCTGCCGCTGGCTGCGTGTCAGCCGTCTGACCGGCCAGCGTGAAGACCGCATGAGCGTGTGCGGGCTGCTCGTTCGCCAACTCGGCCAACAGCTTAAGGCTCTCGTCCTTCTTGTCGGACGCCATCAACGCGAGTGCTTTCAAATACCGCAGGTTCTGATCCCCCGGTTTCGCCTTCAGTCCGCGTTCTATGATTTCCGCTGATTTCGCCGGATCGCTTTCGAAGAGGAGTACCGCACGAACAAAATCCGAAAGCCCCGCCGGCGCTTCCTTCCTGCCGGCACGGGCGGCTTCGATCGATTGGATCGACGGCGCCGTCATCTCGGCTGCGATGTGGAGACCCGTATCGACCTGGACCACTTCGACCAGATGCCACGCGCCTTCGCGCTGCCGGAATCGCAACCTCACCAGCATGTCGTCACGTGCGTCGAGACACAACGCTTCGGCGCGATCGTCTTTCACCTCGACGTGCAACAGGCGCATGTCGTTCGGCGTCGGATCGGCCTCGCGATAACCGTCGAGGATCTCGCCGAGCACGCGCCGGTACGCCGAGGACATCTGGTCCCGTTCGCTCTCGTTGAGTCCTTTCCACGCGCCCGCGCCCATGTACTCGTCCGTCAAAGTTTCGAGATCGATCGCCGCTTCGAGATCTGATCTGTCACCTTCCGGCATGACTTTGATCAGGTGTTCAGCGAGCGCCTTTGGCGTCTTTTGAAACTCGGCGACCATGCGATTTGCTTCGAGAATTTCAACGTCGATGAGGTTCAAAGCAGCCGAGGTCACGAGCGCGCTCGAGTTGTTTCGAATGTGCGTGGCGTCGACAAAATCGGTGCCCCACGTCGGATCGAGCTCGATCCATTCACCGACCCAGACTTCCACCCACGCATGGCCGCCAAACGTGCTGCCACTGTGCGCCAGCCCCGAAACTGTGCGCGCCGGAAGCCCGAGCGAGCGCGCCATCG
>DASURS010000206.1:0-7342 GCA_036279935.1 Pyrinomonadaceae bacterium | reverse complement strand
CCTTGGGTTGGTTGAATGCCGTGCGATAAGCGCCGACGCCGAGCACCGCCAGCACTCGCGGACGGTAACGCAACACCTTCTTCCGTAACTCCTCTCCACCCGCGACGATCTCGTCCTTCTTCAACAAGTCAGCGGTCGCAGTCGTGCGCGCGACGACGTTCGTAATCCCGTAACCACTCTTCAACAGTTCGCGTTCATCAAACGGCGACAACACGCGCTCCGTAAAGCCTCCAGCGTGGAGCGCGGGCCAGAACCGGTTGCCCGGCCGCGCGAAATGATGCCCGACAGCGGCCGTGTACAAACCCGGGTTGATGCCGCAGAAGAGGACGCGCAGGTCAGGCGCGATCACGTCAGGGACGGTCTTTTCGGTTGCGGCGAGGAGTTGCTCCTTCGTTGGCTTCCAGGTCATTTGTCATTTGCCATTTATCGTTTGTCATTTGTCATTTTTCATTTCCGGAGACGCTTTCAATGACAAATGACAAATGACAAACGACAAATGGCAAATGCCCCGTTCAATACACGTCAAAGTGTGTCTGTCGCGTGGTGCTCTGTTTGGACAGTCGATCGATAACAGCAACCTGGAGCAGGTACCGTCCGGGTTGCAGGCTGCTCAACGGAATCTCCGCGGCGTACGGCAATCGTGCGAGATCCGTCACCGCGTCGGTCGTGATCTTTCGCAGCGCGGTTGTGATCACCGGCTGATCGTCGCGTATCACCTGGACCTGGACCGCCGTGTCAGGCTGATGGTCCGTTGTCGACAACGTTGAGTTATAAACGAACAGGAGAAAACGCAACGTCGACTCTCGCCTGAAGCGGTGACTGGCGCTGATCGCCACCGGACCGCCAAAATCGTCCGACTTGGAAACGTTCGTCACAGTCGACTGCGAGCGTTCGCCTAAAAGCAAACTGCTCATCGTCAACTGCTTCTTCGCGAGATCCGGAACCTGCATCCACGCGTGCGCGCTGCCGATGCGGCCGCTCTTGTCGTCACGCACCGCGACCCTGACCTGATAAAGGCCGGGATCAATTTTCGCTGGATAGGTGAACGTGATGTCGCGCTGCGGCTTCGTTGTCTCAGTCACGAGGATACGCTCGATAAAGCTGCTTTTCGGCACGCCTTTGTCGTCGTAGAGGACGCCGTTCAGATCGACGATGGCCTGCGTCTTCCCGTCAGGCTGCGGGCCGAAGACAAGGAACTCGCCGGGTATCAAAATCGACGTGGCGAGCGTAGATCCTTTACCGACGACGTCGTAATAGTCCGCGCTCATCAAAATCGGCAGACTTCTTTCCGGATAAGCGGCCGCGATCGTCTCGCGCAGTTTTGCCGGGACGGTTTTGGTGGACGAAGACGGCGTCTCCGACGCTTGTTCTTTCGCGACCGCCGGCTCCGGATCGACGTCGAAGAAACCTTTGCGAACGCGGACCGTCAGGTCCGAACGGTTGATCAGCTTTACTTCGAGACTGCGAAAGCGTCGCTGCTTCTGCGCTTCGGCATCGGGCTTCCACGCGAGCAGGTAGTACGACGCCGTTTCCTTCATCGCCGGCGCGAGCCCTTTTGAGAGATCGTTCGTGTTGAAAATCGCTTTGCCGCCAGTGTCGGCTGCGAGTGCGTGCATTCCGTCCTGCGTCGCCGTCAACTCGCCCGCTTGAGAGTGTGCGAGCCGTCCACTCGGATCGAAAGCGACTTCGGTGCTCGCGTCGGGCATGCCGGTCACCAGGCCGCGCGCGTCCATCGAATAGATCACGACGCCGCTTCTGGCGGATGACGTAGTGATGTCTCTGATTTTGGAGATGACGTCTGTATGGCGATTCTCGATTAGGAAGCCGCCGGAGATGAAAAATACGATCTTGCGACCGGGCAGTTTGTTCGCGGAACGGACCAGTCGTTCCAGTCCGATTAAAGTATTCGTGTTGAAGACGGCGCCCTGGGCCAACATCGCTCGCGCGCGGCCCTGTACGATCGACGCAGCAGTCTCACGCGACATTCCCGGGTTGTTGCGTATCGTTTCCGTAACAAAGAACTCGAGAACGTCTCTGTCGTTGCGATCTATCAACGTGGCCTGGAACTCGGTCATCGGCGGCCGCTCCAGGTCGCGCACTGAATAAGTCCGCACCTTGAGCCGGTCCAAAGCAGCGCGCAGCACGGTGCGATCGCTAGTCAGTTGTTGTAGAAAACCGATCTGTCCCGTGGCGGAGGCGATGGCGGCTTGATCGTTCTGGCCCATCTCCTTGTCGATGAAGTTTGTTATGACTTTCCGGGCCATCGGGAAGTCGGCCGCCGACATGTGGAAGTCGTCGACGTAGAAGAAGACGATTCGGCCGCGATCGAGCGGCACCGGACGTTTGATGTTGATAGTGGTGGCGCCCCGAGCGGCCGCGAGTTGACTCTCCTCGTCGCTGCCGGCTGTGATAAGTTCAAACGACTGAATCGCGCGCGGCTTTCCGTCGATACGCAACTCGAAGTTATCCCGCGTCAGGTTGTTGACGAACTTGCCTTGCTTGTCGAAGACCATGACGTCGGTTTGGACCAGCTCGGTGTAAGTGCGTACAACCTCGTCTGATTGTTGCGGCGGCGGGGTTTGCTGCGCCTGGACAGTGGCCGGCGACGCCAGCAGGCACAGCGCGAAGACGCACCTTGCGAGCGTGAAAGAGTTGTGACGCCGAATCATAATCAACAGGGTTTCGACTAGCGGGGAGACAGGGTATAACTATGTATCAGATGCACTTGTTGTGGCAATCCCTGATTTGCATCGCGCGCTCGAATCACCGAAACTTTGGATTTCCGCTAAAAAATGGCAGCTAACGAAGTCACAGTAAAGCTCGATCACGTCCGCAAGAGTTTTGGCGAGTTTACGGCGGTCAGGGATCTCAGCCTCACGGTGCGAGCCGGCCGCGTGTTCGGACTGCTCGGACCAAACGGCGCGGGAAAGACGACCACGATCCGGATGATCGTCAACATCACCGCACCTGACTCGGGCACGATTGAATTGTTCGGCCGCAAGATCGACCCGGAGTTACAGAACCGCATCGGTTACCTGCCCGAGGAGCGCGGGCTTTACCGGCGCATGAAGATCGGCGATCTCCTGCGCTTCTTCGCGGAGCTGAAAAACGCGAGGGGCCGGCATATCGACGCGAAGATCGACGAGTGGCTCGCGCGTCTGAAACTCTCGGAGTGGAAAAACAAGCGATCGATGGAACTGTCGAAGGGCATGCAGCAGAAGATACAGTTCATCATGGCTGTGCTACACGATCCCGAGCTGCTGATCCTCGACGAACCGTTTTCCGGTCTAGATCCCGTCAACGTCGAACTGCTGAAAGAGATCGTCATCGACCTCAAGCACAACGGCAAGACCATTATCTTCTCGACTCACCAGATGGAAGTTGCGGAGCGGATCTGCGACGACATTTGTCTCCTCAATCGATCCGAGAAGGTCTTTGAAGGAAGCTTGCGCGAGATCAAGAGCAGCTTTGGGCGCAACTCAGTTGCGGTGCGTTGCGAAGGCGGTGACGGAGTGCTGGACGATCCAACGCTGGTCAGCAAGGTCGTGCGGCACGCGGACGAGGCGCAGGCGTTGCTCGCAGCGGGCGCGGACGCGCAGGTGTTGCTGCATCGGTTGATCGATTCCGGCGCGAAGATCGGGAAGTTCGAAATGATTGAGCCGAGTCTGAACGACATCTTCATCACGAAAGTCACGGGGAACGAATGAAAAAGTTTCTGGCCATCGTCAAACGCGAATACACGCAACGCGTGCGCGCGAAGATGTTCATCGTCTCGACAATCCTTCTTCCCGTCGTGATGTCGCTGTTCGGAATCGTTCCGGCGGTGATTCTGGGAATCGAGGCTGGCGGGCCGCTGCGCGTCGCGGTGGTGGACCATACAGGAAAGATGTACGGCCGGCTCGAAACTGCTGTGTTTGGCGAAGAGGCGGCGGAAGAGGCGAGCGGGCAGATGCCTCCCGGTATGGCCGGCCAGAATCCGAACGCCGGACCGCCTGGTGTCGCGCGTCTCGGCGGTGAGAAGAACTTCAGGATCGAGGAAGTGAATACCGAAGGCCGCTCCGCTGACGAAGTGCGGGCCGAACTGGACCAACGCCTGCGCGCAAACCAACTCGACGGATATTTGATTCTCCCCGCGGACCTGCTGACGACGGGGCGAGCGGAGTTTTTCAATCGCAACCCCGGCGACGAGCTGTCGCGGCGGCTGCTGCAGTCGTCGTTGAATCGCGCGGTGCGCGAGCAGCGTTTGATCGAAGCGAACGTGGATCCCGAAACCAGAAAAGGCCTTTTCAAAAACATCGAGCTGGAGTCGGTGAAGGTCGGCGCCCGGGGCGAAGAACGCGACGCGGGCGGCAGTTTCATTCTCGTGTTTGGCGTCGGGTTCATCATGTACCTGGCGATTCTGATGTACGGTCAGGTGATTCTCGGCGCGGTTATCGAAGAGAAGGAGACGCGTATCGCCGAGATCCTGTTCTCGTCCGTCAAGCCGTTCACGTTGATGATGGGCAAGCTGGTCGGCGTTTCGCTGGTTGCGTTGACGCAGCTCTGTATCTGGGCGACAGCGTTCGCGACGTTCGCCGTCTATGGCGTCAATCTGTTGGCGTCGCGCGGAGTTCACGCCGGCATTCCGTCTATTCCTTTTTCACACTACGTCTACTTCGGGTTGTTCTTCCTGCTCGGGTACTTCGTCTACGCGACCATCTACGCGCTGGTTGGATCGATGGTGACGACGGCGCAGGAGGGCGGGCAGTTGGCGATGCCGATCATTCTGATCCTCGTCGTCAGCTTTTACCTGTTTCTGCCGGTGAGCCGCAGTCCTGACTCGACGTTCGCGTTCTGGGTGTCGATGTTGCCGTTCTCAGCGCCCGTGGTGATGCTCGTGCGCATCGTGACTCAGACGCCGCCGTTCTGGCAGATCGCGATGTCGCTGCTGATCGGGTTTGGCAGTGTGCTGCTGATCATGTGGGTGGCGTCGCGCGTGTATCGCGTGGGCATGCTGATGTACGGCAAGCGGGCGTCGCTGCCTGAGGCGTGGCGGTGGATGCGGCAGGCTTGAGCCACAAAAAGATTTTGAGATCTGCGTTTGCGCCGTAATTTGTCGCCTTTGCGATCACATTTTTCGTCACTCGACGATTTCTTACTCACGATTTCCTAACAAACTGGACCGTTTTCACGGGCACGTGGCTTGAACAGAAGGCTCTCGAGTTGAACTCTCGGGTGCCTGAATGTTCCTGATAATCTCCCTCCTCGTTTTCGCCGCGCTCGCGATGGTCCTCCACGAACTGGGGCACCTCGCCGCTGCCCGACACTGTCGCGTCGCGGCGTCCGAGGTTGGGTTGGGAATGGGGCCGAAACTTTTTGCCGTGCGCGTTGGTGGTGTGACGTTGAGCGTCAGGCTGTTGCCGGTTGGATCGTTTGTGATGCTCGACGGTACGGCGTTGAAAGAGAGATCCGTGCGGGAGCAGCTGCTGGTCCACCTGGGCGGCGTTGTTTTCAACGTCGTCGCCGGGTTGCTGACGTACGGGACGATGTTTGGTTGGTTGAACCTGCTACTCGCAGCGGGGAATATTTTACCGCTGTATCAGCATGACGGTTGGAAGTGTGGCGTCGTGATTATGCGGGCGCTGTTACAGCGGAGCAGTCAGCCTGCCGAGCGGGTGTTTACGTTTTCCGGCGGGTTTGTAAGTCTGGTTATTGCGGGCGTTGTGCTGCGAATGTTTGTTTGATCCGTGTGCCTATGGGGATTCATAGGCACACGGATCTTTTTCCTGTCTTACTTCTTAACAGATACCCAAACAGTGTAGGTGCTTCCGTCGAAGAGAGTCGCGCGGAGCAGCCATGTGCCCTGGCCGTTGTTGCCGAGGCCTTTCGTGCTCAGGTTGAAGTGCCACTCCGTGCCGCTCAGCCGGAACTGGTTGCCGGTTGTGGCGGAGTCGGTTGGAGTTGCGTCGATCGGATCTTCATACGTTGTCGAGTTGCTGTACTTGATGGCTTGCAACGTGTGAATGCCGGTCACCAGCGGTTGGCCGAAGCAGACGGCGCTGAACTTCACCGGGATCGTGCTGCTCAGTTTGAATGAGCGGACCGGGTTGGCGAAGCTGCCGCCTGTGCCGAACTCGACTGCGCCGCCGATCGGCGAGAGGAAGCCGTTGAAGGCGCTGCACGCCGTCAGTACTGTCACCGTGCCGTCGACGTAGGTGAGGTTGTAGTTGCCGGAGACGGCGTTTTCGCACTTCGTCGGGTAGGTGCCGATCAGCGAGCCGACTGTGTAGGTGGTCGAGCACGTGGGCTGGACCGTCAGGTCGGTTGCATCGTCGCCGGCGACGAAGCCGGTGTAGCTGGCGGTGATCGTCGGGACTGGATCGTTGAACGTGATTGTGTGGCTTGAGGCCGTGATCGTTAGGGCCGCTTTGTTGATGGTCAGCGAGCCGTTGACGTAGGTGATGCTGTAGTTCGTCAGGCCGCTTCCGACGGCGGCGCTCGGAACGATGCTATACGGTGAACCGGATACTGCTGCTCCGGCTGCGGCGCCCGCGCTGGTCAGCGTGATGCTGTTGACCGTGTCGCTGTTTATCAAACCGGCAACGGAGAAGTCAGTTGACGGGGTGGTTTCGTCGAAGATGACGGCGTCGCCGTAAGTCTTCGTTTTGTTGGCGGCGGTGATCGTCAGTGATTTTGGATCGACTGTCAGTGAACCGTTGACGTAGCTGATGCTGTAGTTCGTCAGGCCAGTGCCGATGGCGGCGCTGGGGATGATGTCGTAGGGCGAGCCTGCGACTGTGGCCGTCGCTGCTGCGCCGGTGCTGGTCAAAGTGATGCTGTCGACCGTGTCAGCGTTGACGAGACCAACGACGGAGAAGTCAGTTGACGGGGTGGTTTCGTCGAAGGTGACGGTGTCGCCGTACGTCTTCGTTTTGTTGGCGGCGGTGATCGTCAGTGATTTTGGATCGACTGTCAGCGAACCGTTGACGTAGCTGATGCTGTAGTTACCGAGGCCAGTGCCGATGGCGGCGCTGGGGATGATGTCGTAGGGTGAGCCTGCGACTGTTGCGGTCGCTGCCGCGCCGGTGCTGGTCAAAGTAATGCTGTCGACCGTGTCGCTGTTGACGAGACCGGCGACGGAGAAATCAGTCGATGGCGTGGTCTGATCGAACACGACAGCATCGCCGTAGGTCTTCGTCTTGTTGGCGGCGGTGATCGTCAGTGATTTTGGATCGACTGTCAGTGAACCGTTGACGTAGCTGATGCTGTAGTTCCCGAGGCCAGTGCCGACTGCGGCGCTGGGGATGATGTCGTAGGGCGAGCCTGCGACTGTTGCGGTCGCTGCCGCGCCAGTGCTGGTCAA
>DASURS010000205.1:0-6049 GCA_036279935.1 Pyrinomonadaceae bacterium | reverse complement strand
CCGGTGTTTGCTCACTTACTCGAAGCGCCCTTGAAAGGACGCGTTTCGGATTTAACGTTGCACACGATCTCTTTCGCGATCGCGTTTGCCATCATCACGTTCCTGCACATCGTGCTCGGCGAGCTGGCGCCGAAAACACTCGCGCTCGAGCGCGCTGAGAAAGTTGCGCTCGCAGTCTCCTGGCCGATGCAGGCGTTCTACAAAGTTTTCCGCTGGCCCATCAGGATGCTCGACTGGTCGGGAACGAAAGTCGTCCGTCTTTTCGGATTGCACTCAACAGGCGAGCATGCATCCGTCTATACAGAAGACGAGCTGCGGCGGTTGGTCGACATCTCGCGACAGAGCGGGCAACTCAAGGACGAAGAGCAGCAGTTGATTCATCGCGTCTTCGAGTTTTCCGACGCGGAAGTGAGTGAAGCGATGGTGCCGCGCACGCAGGTCACCGGGCTTTCAGTCAACGCCACCCTCGCGGAAGCAAGAAATGCGTTTCTCGAAAGCGGATACTCACGTCTGCCCGTTTACGGCGCCCGCCCTGACGAGGTGCTCGGGCTGCTGTTCAGAAAAGACGTCGACATGGGCCGGATCAGCGAGGAGAACTTCAGTGTCAAAGACTTCGTCCGTCCGGCGAGTTTCATTCCGGCGGCGGTCTCGCTCGGCGAAGCGCTGCGGCGAATGCAGGCCGCGCGCGTGCATTTCGTGTTCGTGGTCGACGAGCACGGCTCGATGGAAGGCATCCTGACGCTCGAGGATCTGCTGGAAGAGATCGTCGGCGAGATCAACGACGAGTTTGACGAAGAAGCACGCGAGCAGATCAAACGGGACGGCAAAACATTCGTGCTCGACGGCATGCTAAGCGTACGCGACGCCAACCAGTATTTGAAGCTGGACCTTCCCGAAGACGCCGGCTACACGACGATCGCCGGCTTCCTCCTGCACCGCGCCGGACGCATCCTGCAACGCGGCGATCGCGTCGAGCATCAACACGGCGTGTTTGAGATCGAACGCGTCGAGCGCCGTCGCATCACGCGCGTGAGATTGATTCCGCATCTGTCGTCGATAGTTTCTCTGTTGCTCGTGTCATGACGATTTCCCGAGAGCAGATTCAAACTGCGTATCCGCTTATCCGGCCCCACATTCGCCGTACGCCCGTCATCGAGATCGACGGCGCGGACTTCGGCCTGGAGTCGATCACACTCGTCTTCAAACTCGAACTGCTGCAACACTCCGGATCGTTCAAAGCGCGCGGCGCGTTCATGAACCTGCTCAGTCGCGATGTTCCGGAAGCGGGTGTCGTTGCGGCATCGGGCGGGAACCACGGCGCGGCGGTCGCGTTCGCCGCGATGACGTTGAACCGGCCCGCAACGATCTTCGTGCCCACTGTCGCTTCGCAAGCGAAACTGGATCGCATTCGGAGCTACGGCGCGGAGTTGGTAGTCACCGGAGATCGCTACGCCGACGCTCTTGAAGCGAGTCATGAATGGACTTCGCGGACCGGCGCACTGCCGATCCACGCGTACGAAAGCGTCGAGACGCTGCTCGGCCAGGGAACGCTCGGACTCGAATTCGAAGAGCAGTCTCCGCAGCTCGACTCGTTGCTCATCGCCGTCGGTGGCGGCGGACTGATCGGCGGCGTGGCCGCCTGGTACGAAGACCGGACGAAGATCGTCGCCGTCGAACCGGAGTTGGCGCCGACGCTTCGTTACGCGCTGGACGCCGGCGAGCCGGTCGATTCACCGGCGGGCGGCATCGCGGCGGATTCACTCGCGCCGCGGCAGGTCGGCCGCCTGATGTTCCCAATCGCTCAGAAATACGTGCACGAATCGGTGCTCGTGACCGACGAACACATCGTCGAGGCGCAAAAACAGCTCTGGCGAACCGCCCGAATCGCCGCGGAGCCGGGCGGCGCGGCGGCGTTTTCGGCGCTCCTCGGCGGCCGGTACAAACCTCGATCCGGCGAGCGGGTGGGTGTGGTAATCTGTGGCGGCAACACCTCCGTAAATTTTTCTTGACACAAGTACCTCAATCAATTAAATACTGTTTGTCTTTGTTATCTTTTCAAAGACGCCACCCGGCGCGGTAATTCCCTTCCTGCTTTCTAAGTAAGCAGAATTCGAGACAAACGAAATCAAACTTGAGGTGTATCCATGTCCTTCCCCTTCATCTCCGGACTGCGCTCCAACGACCTGGCCATCGACCTCGGCACCGCCAACACCCTCGTCTACGCTAAAGGACGCGGCGTCGTGCTAAGCGAACCCTCGATCGTCGCTATTAATAAGGTCACGAACACGGTCGAGGCCGTCGGGAAGGACGCCAAGGAGATGCTCGGCCGCACGCCCGGCAACATCGTTGCCATCAGGCCGATGAGGGACGGCGTCATCGCCAACTTCGAAGTCACCGAGAAGATGCTTCAGCACTTTATCCGCAAGGCACACAACGGCCGGACGTGGGTCAGCCCGCGCGTCGTGATCGGCATTCCGAGCGAGATCACGCAGGTCGAACGGCGTGCAGTCGAGGATTCGGCTTATCGCGCCAAGGCGTCGGAAGTCTATTTGGTTGAAGAAGCTGTCGCGGCCGCGATTGGCGCCGGACTGCCGATAACCGAGCCGCATGGCAACATCGTCGTCGATATCGGCGGCGGCACGACCGACATCGCCGTGATCAGTCTCGGCGGGATTGTCTACGCTCGCGCCGTTCGCACCGCCGGCGACGCGATGGACAACGCGGTCGCGGAGTACGTGAAGCGCAAGTACAACCTTTTGATTGGCGAGCGCACGGCGGAAGAGATTAAGATTCAGCTCGGCAGCGCGTTCCCGCTGGACGAACCGCTCGCGATGGAAGTTCGCGGACGCAATCTCGTCGAAGGCATTCCGCAGACGATCACAGTTACCGACGACGAAGTACGTCAGGCGCTGGATCCGGCCGTGAGTTCGATCGTCGATGCAGTGCGTGTTGCGCTAGAGCGCACGCCTCCGGAACTGTCGGCGGACATCATCGATCGCGGCGTAGTGCTGACCGGCGGCGGCGCGCTGCTCCAGAACCTCGACAAGCGGCTGCGCACCGAGACGGGACTGCCGGTGTTCATCGCGGACGATCCGCTGACGTCAGTGGTCCTCGGCGCAGGCAAGATGCTTTCCGACTTCGCGTTGCTCAAGCGAGTGAAGTGGGAAAACACGCTACAGTATTAATTCCGGGAACTCCGCGTGATCTGCGTATAAGATGGACTGGCCGGCCATGTTCGAATCTGAAGAGCAGAAACAACGCGCCGAAGTCATCATCATGTTGCTGGCGAAGCTCTTCGTCGTGTTAGAGCTTTCGCCAGACACATGCCCGCTTTGTCACAAGCCGCTGGAGCACGACGCCGAGTGTCCCATTACACTCGCCTGGTCGATGCTTAGTCCCGAACAACAGAACGAAGCCCGCACCGCCATCCGCGCCATCGCGCTCAGCATGGGTTGCGACGACACCTTCGCCGACCCCGTCGTCCACTAACCCGATTACTAATCCTGCGCTCTTCTGCACTGCACACGGAGTTGTCGAGCGTCCAGAGTCGCGCTCATCACGCGCACCAGCACACGCTCGGTGCCGACGCGTTTCTGAAGCTGCTCGAAATTCCGCATCGCCTTTTGTGAGAGACGGAAACTCCTGCGGATGGAAACGATGACGCCGAAAAACACGGGATGCGGGTTCCCGATGTCGTGGCGGCGATCAAGCGATCGCTCGACCCGTCGCTCCTGAAGGTCACTTCCCTTCCTTGCACTCCACTTGCGCCATTTCTGACGCAGCGATTCAGCCGTCCACTCGCGGTTCGTCGCGGATCTCTTGACGTCGAACACGAGAGTGTCGAACGGATCAGGCGCTTCGCCGCGGTCGATCCTGATCTCGACGATGATCAGCGATCCACTCGAGTCGACGCCCCAGAGGCGGGCGGCGGATCGGCGCGCGTCGATGCGATAACTCAGCCAGACGATGGGAAGCGGCCAACCGAGCAATCGCGGCCAGTCCCAGAGCCAGAACAAAGCGAATTCTTCAGATGGAGTCAGTTCGCCACACGCCACGCGCACGGTGGAGACGGGCAACTGAACATTGATGTAGCGGTTCGGCAATTGTTTCATATATGATTATACTCCCTGTTGTCTATACTATCGGCGGAGCGCGAACCATGTCAAGCTATTTTTATCCACAACTGGGAGACGCGAAAATGTTAGACTTGAGCCTACTCGCAACTAGGAGTAGGAGGAACAGCCACGGATGGACCAGCGTCGACGCCCCGCGCCCGCCAAACTGGCGAACAAACTGCGCCAGATCAGACACGTCCTGGGTCTGTCGCAATCGGAGATGGTGAGACGGCTGGATCCAACCGAGACGATGCACTACAGCCGCGTCTCTGAGTTCGAATTGGGCAGACGCGAGCCGTCGCTGTTAACGCTGCTCTCCTATGCTCGCGTCGCGGGCGTTCATCTCGAAGTTTTAGTCGACGACGATATCGCGCTTCCTGCCGAACTTCCGGGCAAGGTCGTTTATCCCCATTCTACCCATCCAAGCCGCAGATAATTTTGCCCGTCCCTGTTTCGCAATTCGCGCCGTGCGGCTTATTATCGGAGCCGCATGGGATTCATGAGTAAGACTGCGGCGTTCATGGGAATGCCGGCATTGCGAAACCTGGTCTCCGACTCCATCGCCATCGACATGGGATCGGCGGCGACGGTCATTTACGTGCGCGGGCGCGGCGTGGTCCTTGACGAACCTTCGCTGGTCGCGGTCCATAACGATACCGGAGAGGTGATCGCCGTAGGCCAGGAAGCGCGCGCAATGTACGGGCGTGAGGCGCGCGACGTCACGGTCGTGGCGCCGCTGCTCAACGGCGTCGTCGCGGATTTTGAAAGAACGCGCCTGATGTTGGCGCATTTCGTCGGCAAGGCGCGCAGCGGAATTTCGCTCTTCAGCCGCCGCGCGTTGATGAGCGTCGATCCGGTGGTTACTCACGTCGAGCGGCGCGCGTTGCTGACGGCGGCTGAACATGCGCACATCGGGCGCGTGTTGATGATGGAAGAAGGACTGGCGGCCGCGTTTGGCGCCGGTATCAAACCAAACGACTCGAAAGCGTCCGCCGTGCTCGACATCGGCAGCGGAACGACGAACGTCGCGATCGTAGCCAACGGGGCGATTATTCACGGGCGTTCCGAACGCATCGGCAGTGGGGATATCGACGCCGCCATCATTAATCACATTCGACGGCATCGCGGGCTTGCGATTGGGCCACCGTCAGCGGAACGGCTCAAGCTCCAGCTCGCTTCGGCGACAGTCCCGGACGATCTTGCCCGAGAGATGACCGTCGGAGGCCGCGACGTTCTGACTGGCAGTCCGGCGGCGATCACGATTACGGCGGGAGAGCTTTATCCGGTTGCGCAGTATGTGGTTGGGAAGCTTATTTCGGGTCCGTTGGCGACGCTGGCCGAGTTGCCGCCTGAGGTTGCGGGAGACATCTACGATCGCGGGATCATACTGACCGGCGGTGGCGCGTTGTTCACGGGCCTCGACGATTATCTTCGTGAACAGACGAAGTTGCCGGTGAGCATCGCCGACGAGCCGCGCTATGCGATCGTTCGCGGGCTCGAACAGATGTTTGACGAGCCGCTGTTACTGCGACGCGTCGTCCGCGCGAGCGAGCCGTTGTTGGATACGGGTAGTGAAGCCTACTCTCTGTAGAGTAGACACACTTTAATCCTTCGAGTCCGCGGAGCGGTTTCTGGGCTGCCCGGATCCGCGGACCCGATGGCCCTCCTTCACAGGGCCACCCGAGGCCGAAGATTTTTCTGTTTACGATTCGAGCCCTGACCGTTTAGGATGCTAACGGCGTACACAATTCAGCAACGGCCAAAATGATCGGCTCAAACTGTCACACTGGTGAGTAATGAGCACCGTCGTTGAGCATGGAACCTTCCAACTCACGACGACGTCTCAAGGCCGGTCCATATTACTCCCAACAGCGAGTAGATGCAAGACCCTTTGCAAAACGAATCGGAATTGCTCCCCCAACCCCCTCGGCGCA
>DASURS010000204.1:0-8355 GCA_036279935.1 Pyrinomonadaceae bacterium | reverse complement strand
ACCATCAACGCGGCAGAGATTATGCTGTTTATCAGCGTTCCTCACAACATCGCGAAGCCGGGATGCGATGTCACCACGCGGCCACGCCCGCGTTAAAATATTTTCGCAATCGCCGTAACTTTTCCGCTCGACCGCAGTTTTCCTAAGTAGAAAACTGGCGCGAGGCTAACTTGAGTCGGGTTACTGAATCGGACGAACGCGTGTTGATCGAGGCTGCTCAGCAGGATCCGGGCCGCTTTGCGGAGCTGTACGAGCAGAACTTCCATCGCGTCTATGCCTACGTCGCTCGCCGCATTTACGATCGCTCGGAAATACAGGACGTCACGGCGTACGTCTTTCAACAGGCACTCGCAAATATCGGGAAGTTCAAATGGCGTGGCGCGCCGTTCGTCACCTGGCTCTACCGAATCGCGGCAAACGCGATCGCCGACCAGGCGCGAAAGAAGTCACGCGAACTGACCGAGACTGAGTTGACCGCAAACACTTCCGTGGATCCGGATCTCGAACAAGTAGATCGTCGCGCACGGCTCTTCCGCGCCGTCGACTCGCTTCCCGAAGATCAGCGCCGAGTGATCCTGATGCGTTTCGGCGAAGAGAAAACGATTCGGGAGATCGCGTCCGAGCTCAATCGCAGCGAAGGCGCCGTCAAGCAACTCCAGTTTCGAGGGCTGGAGAACCTTCGCGCACGTTTGCGCGAATAGTTTTGAGCTGAAGTAAATGACTGAACGTTCCATCATCGATCAACTGGATGACGCCGTCGCCGCGCTGCTCGCGAATCGCGAGCCTGCGGCGAGTGAGACGGATCGTGAGTTGACTGAACTCGTAGCAGTTGCGCGCGAGCTGCGGGGCCTGCCCTCGGAACAGTTCCGCGCCGCGCTCAAGAAGGAAATAGGAGGCGAGAAAGACATGAGCACCGCAGCTAAACAGATCGAACCGGCACCGGGAAAACACGGCATGTTTACGCCGTCATTGTGCTATCGCGACGCCGTCGCGGCGATCGACTTTTACAAACGCGCTTTCGGCGCAACGGAATTGATGCGTCTCGCCGAGCCGAGCGGAAAGGTTGGTCACGCCGAACTGCAAGTCGGCGACGCCATCTTCATGCTGTCCGACGAGTATCCGGAATATGACGCGATTAGCGCCGAAACGCGCGGCGGCTCGCCGATCAAACTGCACTTGTACGTAGCGGACGTGGACCAGTTTGCCGAACAGGCGGTCGCGGCGGGAGCGAGTTTGATCCGGCCGGTAGAAGATCAGTTTTATGGAGACCGTACCGGACACCTGAAGGACCCGTTCGGGTACACATGGATCGTCGCCACGCAAAAGCAGGAAGTTCCAGTCGCTGACATGCAGAAGAGCTTTGACGAGTGGCTGGAGGGCGAGGGTGAGTCGCAGGATCAATAGGAATCTCCAAAGTCGACGATAACGAAACAAATCGTTCGCAATTTCAGTAATAGCAGTCTGGATAACGCCATGAAGGTAGCTGTCTCGACTGCTATTCGATTTTTAGCAGTGGCCCTGGTCTACTTCATCTGCTTCTCCGTGGTTTCAGGGGCACTGCTTTCGAATCCACAGAACCAGCCGTCGCCCGCAGAGGCGGGCACGGCACTGGCGGCGCTGCTCGCCGTGAGTGTCATCAACGCCGCTGTTTGGACGTGGGTCATGATCCGTTCGCGATGGAGCGGGTGGAAACTGATCCTGACGATATTCCTGGTGTTCTACGGCGTCGGCACGTTTATGCCGCAGATCGAGACGGCGTACTTCGTTACCAACCTGCCGCCGGGAATGGTGACGCGTCTCTTCATCGCGGGACTCATCATCGCGGCAGTGTTTTCTCCGCTTGCCGTGTTGATTCTCGGAAAGGCTCGCGGCGGGACAAAGCGCGCGGGCGCCGGTACATCGGCACTGACGATGCCGGTGAGCGCGTGGGCCATAAAACTCTCGCTCATCGCCATCGTCTACGTCGTCATCTACTTCACTTTTGGTTACTTCATCGCCTGGAAAAGCCCGGCCGTCCGCGCGTATTACGGCGGGACCGATCCCGGGAACTTCATCGGGCAGATGAGGAACGTACTGCGAACCGATCCACTGTTGCTGCTGCTTCAATTCGCGCGCGGGTTGCTGTGGGCGGCCATCGCCGTGCCGGTGATCAGGATGATGAAGGGCGAGTGGTGGGAAACCGGTCTCGCCGTAGCGGTGTTGTTCGCTATGACGAGTTCGCTATTACTGCTGCCGAACCCGCTGATGCCTTCAGAGGTCCGCATGGCCCATCTGCTGGAGACGTCGACGTCGAATTTTTTGTTTGGCTGGCTAGTGGTCCTGATCCTGCGCTACTGGACCTTTCCGCGTCCTGCAACTTCCCAAACTGTCTCAACACGCTCGCCTCTCACTCCGTAAATCCGGTTGTGCATGTTGACGGTGCTGCACACGTGATTGGGAACGATCTCGAGCCGTTCACCGACTCGATACTCGCGCTCCGAGCGCGCGATGTTGAGGTGACCGTGCTCTTCGGACAGTTGCTCCAGTTCCGCGGCGGGATCAGTTTTGACCATGCCGAAGCCACGTCCGTCGCCTGCCAGATGTCGATCGGATGAAAGTGTTTTCGAACCGGCGTCGATGATCGCGCGCCCGGAAACGCTCGTGCTGACCACTGTCGTCACAACAGACAGCGCGCAGTCTTCAAGACTCGCGATGCCGATGCCCATCATGTTGCGATCGTTGAAGATGTACATTCCCGGGCGTATTTCGTTTACGCCCGAGAACAGATGGCCTTCGCGCGCCGTCGGAGTCGATCCGCCGCTTACGGTCCGGACCGGAAGACCGGCTTGTTCGAGTTTCGCCAACGACCGTTCGAGAAAATCGTTGACGCCGGCTCGCAGCCGCGCGCGTTCTTCTTCCGGGACTTGCAGATGGCCCGGGAAAAACATCAGCCCCTTGAAATCCAGACCCGGCAGGTCGACACACTTTCGCGCGAGACTCACGACTTCGTCTTCGCTGCCAACACCGCAACGGTGAAATCCGACGTCCATCTCGACGAGCACGCCGACACGCGCGCCGTTCTTCTTCGCCTCATCTGAAATCGCCTCCGCCACTTCGCCGGAATCGAGCGCGACTGTGATATCGGCCCGCGTTGCCAGTTCCGCGAGTCGTTCGGCTTTGTTTCTGCCGATGATCGGATACGCGATCAGAATGTCGTTGATGCCGGCGTCGAGCATCACTTCCGCTTCGCCGATCTTCGCGACGGTGATGCCGTGCGGTGCATGGGCCAACTGACGTTTCGCTAGTTCGGGTATCTTGTGCGACTTCGTGTGCGGCCGCAGCCGCAGGTTCTTGCCGCGACAGTAGTCGGCCATGCGCGACAGGTTTCGCTCCATCACGTCGAGATCGACGACGATCGATGGTGTTTCCAGGTCAGATACGAACAACGGCTTATCGTGCATTATTCAGACGCTCTTCGACGAGCCGGTCCGCAGCCTCATTCGTCGCAATACGTTCAGCCGCGGCCATGTAGAAGATGTTGAGAACGGTTTGGTAAATGTCGTTAACTTTCGCCGCAACTTGCACCGGATTCCAACCAAGCACGTCGCGGCAGCCATTGATGACGCCGCCCGAATTCGCGGCGTAGTCAGGCGTGTAAAGAATGTCGCGCGCCGCGAGCTCATCGCCGTGCCGTGGCTCGAGCAGTTGGTTGTTTGCGCCGCCCGCGACGATCTCCGCTCTCAAGCGGCCGATCGTCTGATCGTTGATCACGCCTCCCAAAGCGCACGGCGCGAAGATGTCGGCCTCGACGTCATAAATCTGTTCCGCTGCTACAGCGACAGCATCGAACTGGTTCGCCGCGCGCGCGACCTTGCCCGGATCGACGTCGCTCACGATCAAACGCGCGCCGGCTGCACTTAGATGAGACGCAAGATAATAACCGACGTTGCCGCATCCCTGAATCGCGATTCTGCGGCCGGCGAGATCATCAAGGCCCCAACGATACTTCGCGGCCGCTTGCATCGCGCGGTAAACGCCGCGCGCCGTGAACGGCGAAGGATCGCCCGAGCCGCCCTTCACACCACCAACATGACGCGTTTCTCTGCGGACATACTCCATGTCTTCGACGCTGGTCCCGACGTCTTCGCCGGTCACGTATCGACCGTCGAACGTGTCGATAAACCGTCCATGCGCGCGGAAGATCGCTTCCCGATCCATCGATTGCTCGTTTTTGATGATGATCGACTTCCCGCCGCCGAGCGGAAGTCCCGCCAGCGCGTTCTTGTAAGTCATTCCGCGCGCCAGCCGGAGCAGGTCGTCAATCGCTTCCTGTTCGTTTCGATACTGCCAAAAACGCGTGCCGCCAATGGCTGGACCAAGGCGCGTGCTGTGGATGGCGACCAAACCGTGATAGCCGTTGTCGTCCGTACACGAAGCGACACTCTCATAACCCGCAACCGTCAAATGCTGAATTTTCATAGTTTTGGTGGAGAACGCTTTTGACGGTGATATTGTTCAAAACGTGAGGAGGTTATTAATGAAATAACCGGTAAGTGGCTCGTTCGTAGGCGGTGGGATTGGGGACCCGCTGATAACTCATGTTGCCGCGCATCTCGTCAAGAGAGCTCCATTCGTTAGTGGCCATCCACGCTTGTAATTCGGCGAGCAGGGTCCGCAGGTAACGAGGACCGTGTTTCAGAATTGCTGAGACCAGCTGCGTTACGTCAGCGCCCGCCATGGTCGCTTTCACCACGTCCAGTGCCGTGTGAACGCCGCCGCTGATCGCAATCGATGCTTTCACTCTGCCCGTGAGGAGCGCCGCGGCCCGCAACCTCAACTGCAACTCCGACGAGTCGGACAATTCCAGCGAGCGCAGCAGTTCAAGTTCGATTACGTCGATATCGATTTTGTGAAAACGGGTAAACACCACGAGCCCATCGACTCCTGCGTCGTCAAGACGGCCGGCAAAGTTCGCAAAGGCTGTGAACAGTGGAGTGAGCCTGGCGGCCACGGGGATATTAATCGCGCGCTTCACTTCGCGCACGGTCTCGATCATCTGCGCTTCGACTTCGGCTGCACTCGTCGACCCATCGCTCGCCGAATGGTAAAGATCCAATTCCACCGCGTCCGCTCCCGCCTGTTCGAGCAGACGCGCGTAAGAAACCCAACCATCCGCGCTTGAGCCACAGAGCGACGCGATCACGGGAATCGCGACCGTTTGCTTCACGCGTTGCAAATGCTCTAGATACTCGCCCGGACCCAGCGCCACTTCGGGATCCGGAAAATACGTTTCCGCTTCGGCCGACGACTCGCCGTAGCTTTCACTCTGAAAGAAAGCATCCATCTGTTCGCCGGTAACTTCTTCTTCGTACAACGAACGGAGCACCAGCGCGGCCGCGCCTTCGTCTTCCAACTCGCGGACCGTGTCGAGATCGCTGGTAAGTGAGCTCGACCCGATGATCAGCGGGTTGCGCAAACTGAGGCCGAGGTACTTGATTGCCAGGCTCATGTTGTTTTCGCTTCTCCATTGCTTGACGCTGTCGCGTCCTCTTCCTTGCGCTGGTCGTACGGTAATTTGATCTCCGCGAGTTGCTGATAACCCGAATACCGCCGCACAGCCGCAGCCTGCGCTTCATCGAGAAACTGCTTGAACCGCGCTGGATCGGCGCGTTCAATCATGCGGAAGCGCGATTCGTTGCGCATGTACTCGGCGACTTTTGGTTTTGGTGGTCCGTAATCGAGACTGAGCGGCGCTTCACCCTTGACTAAGCGCCGCGGGTCGAAGCGATAAAGCGGCCAGACGCCCGATTCCACCGCGAGCTTTTGTTGCGCCGCGCCCTGGGCCATGTCGTAGCCGTGGGCGATGCAGTGGCTATAGGCAATGATCAGCGAGGGGCCGTCATACGACTCGGCTTCGAGAAAAGCCTGGGCCGTCTGGACCATCTTCGCGCCGAAGGCGACACGCGCAACGTAAACGTGCCCGTACATGTTCGCGAGCAGGCCCAGGTCCTTCTTGCCAATCGGTTTCCCGCCGGCGGCAAACTTTGCCGCGGCGCCGAGCGGCGTTGCTTTCGATTGTTGCCCGCCGGTGTTGGAATAGACCTCCGTGTCGAGCACCAGGGTGTTTACGTTCCTTCTGCTCGCCAAGACGTGATCAAGCCCGCCATAGCCGATGTCGTACGCCCAACCGTCGCCGCCGACCAGCCAAACGCTCTTCTTCACGAGATAGTCGGCCCACTGTTCGAGTCTGCGTGCTTCCGGCGACTGCAAGCCGCGTAACTTTTCGCGTAAGGCCTGGACTCGCTCGCGTTGCAAGGCGATGCCGGCTTCGTTGTCCTGGTTAGCATTCAGCAACTCAGCGGCGAGATTGTCGCCGAGCTCCGGCGCAAGTTTTTCGACCAGGCCGCGAGCGCCTTTCTCGTGGACGTCCAGCGCAAGCCGGAAACCAAAACCAAACTCCGCGTTGTCTTCGAACAAGGAGTTGGACCATGCCGGACCTCTACCGGCGCTGTTCGTCGTGTACGGAGTGGTCGGAAGATTGCCGCCGTAGATCGAGGAACAGCCGGTCGCATTGGCAATCATCAGCCGATCGCCAAACAGTTGCGTCAGCATCTTCAGGTACGGAGTCTCGCCACAGCCCGCGCACGCCCCTGAGTATTCGAATAACGGCTCGAGGAATTGCGAGCCCTTGTGATCGAGGCGTATGACTGAAGCACGTTCGAGCTCAGGCAAGTCGAGGAAGAAACCGTAGTTCTCGCGTTCGGCCTCACGCAGCGGCGCTTGCGGCTCCATGTTGATGGCTTTGTGCTTTGGGTTGGTCCTGTCTTTCGCGGGGCAGACGTTCACGCACAGGTTGCAGCCCGTGCAGTCTTCAGGCGCGACCTGGATCGTAAAAGATTTTCCCTTGTACTCGGGCGCACGATAAGCAGTCGACTTGAAAGTGGAGGGGGCCGAAGTAAGCGACGTTTCCTCGTAGACTTTCGCCCGGATCGCCGCGTGCGGGCAGACCAGCGCGCACTGGTTACACTGGATGCAGACCTTCGGATCCCAAACCGGGATCTCGAGCGCGAGGTTGCGCTTCTCCCATTTCGCCGTGCCGACGGGCCACGTTCCGTCAACTGTGAAGGCGCTCACGGGCAGCAAGTCGCCCTTGCCGGCCAGCATGACGGCTGTCACTTTCTGTACAAAGTCAGGCGCTCGTTCAGAAACGATTGGCGGGCGTGTCCGTGTGGCGCTCACCTGATTTGGCACTTGCACCTCGTGGAGATGGGCCAGTGCCTGATCGACTACTTCACAATTGCGCCGCACCACCTCCGGACCGCGCTTGCCGTAAGTCTTCTCGATCGATTTCTTGATATGTGAGATCGCTTCGTCGCGCGGAAGGATGCCGCTGATACCGAAGAAGCAGGTCTGCATGATCGTGTTGATGCGTCCGCCCATGCCGACCTGTCGTGCCAGTGCGTAGGCATCGATGACGAAGAACCGAATGCGCTTGTCGATGATCTGCTGCTGTAGCTCGCGCGGCAGCCGGTCCCAAACCTGTGTGCTTTCGCCGGGCGCACTCAACAGAAACACAGCCCCTTCCGCTGCGTACTCGAGCACGTCGATCTTATCGATGAACTCGAACTGATGGCAGGCCACGAACGCAGCACGGTCGATCAGGTAAGCCGAGCGGATTGGACGCGGGCTCGACCGCAAATGCGAAATGGTTATCGCTCCCGACTTCTTCGAGTCATAAACGAAGTATCCCTGAACGAACTGGTCGGTCTCCTGACCGATGATCTTGATCGAGTTCTTGTTTGCCCCTACGGTTCCATCCGCGCCGAGTCCGTAAAACAACGACGTCGAAACATCATCAGACTTCGTGCGGAACGACGGATCCCAGTTGAGCGACAAACGTGTGACGTCGTCGATGATCCCGACCGTGAAGTGCCGCCGCGGATCCTCGCGACTCAGTTCGTCAAAGACTGACTTCACCATCGCCGGCGTAAATTCTTTCGACGATAGTCCGTAACGGCCGGCTACCACTCGCGGTTCGACGTCGAAATGCGGATCCGAGCCGGCATGCGCTTCTCCCAGAGCCGTCATCACGTCCAGATACAAAGGATCGCCCGGTGCACCCGGCTCCTTGGTCCGATCGAGCACGGCAATCCTGCGCGTGCTCTTCGGCAACGCTGCCAGGAAAGCTGATTGAGAGAATGGCCGGTACAGGCGGACTTTGAGCACGCCAACCTTCTCGCCCTGGTCCACCAACTCGTCGACTGTTTCATGCGCCGTCTCCGCGCCCGAGCCCATGATCACGATTACGCGCTCGGCCATCGGATCGCCGGTGAGTTGTCGCCCTTCACGATGCACGTTACCGCGCGAACACTGGCC
>DASURS010000203.1:0-13724 GCA_036279935.1 Pyrinomonadaceae bacterium | reverse complement strand
AACCTTCGTAGAAGCTCAGTGACGAATCGCCCTGTTTCAGCACGCGGATGCGATGCAGGTTGCCGATCAACTCCGGTAATTCATTTTTGTGATGATGCTCCACAATCACAAAACCCTGGAGCAGCTCGAGCGTGCGCAAATAGTCCTCTTTATACGGCGGATCGAAAAACACGATGTCCCATGAAAACGTCTTCGACTGCCGAAGAAAGTCTTCCGCCGCCATCTGGTAAATCTCGTATTGTTCTTCGGGAATCCGGCACAGGTTGACGTTCGATTCGATCAACTGACAGCTCTTTCTCGAGCGATCGACAAACGTCACGTACTGCGCTCCACGTGACAGCGCTTCAATCCCAACCGCGCCCGTTCCCGCACACAGATCGAGAAAACGCGCGTCTTCAATCCGCGGCGCGATGACGTTGAACAGCGTCTCGCGCAGCCGATCCGACGTCGGCCGCACTTGCATGGACGGCGGGCTCTTCAGATTGCGTCCCTTGTATGCTCCCGCGATGATGCGCATGCGAAGACCTTATCACCCGACCGCCGCCAAGCCTAAACGCGCGTCTTTCGACACACGCGCCATCATCTCGATCGTCGCCGCTGACTTCTCACGACTCAGATAATAATCGGCTTCGTGGCGCGCCTGTTCGAGCAGTTGCTGATCGCGAACGATGTTGCCGATGCGAAACTCCGGCAGGCCCGATTGCTTCGTCCCCAGCAACTCGCCGGGCCCACGCAACTCCAGGTCTTTCTCGGCGATGACAAAACCATCGCTCGTTTTGGCCATGATGCCCAGTCGTTCTTCGGCAATTGCGGTCTTTTTATCGCTCGTCAGCAGCACGCAGTAACTCTTCTCCGCGCCGCGCCCGACGCGCCCGCGCAGTTGGTGAAGCTGCGACAGTCCGAACCGCTCCGCATGCTCGACGATCATCACCGACGCGTTCGGCACGTCGACGCCGACTTCAATCACGCTGGTCGAGACCAGTATCTTGATCTTGCCGGCGACGAACGCGCTCATCACCTCTTCTTTTTCCGCCGGCTTCATCTTGCCGTGCAGCAGCCCGACCGGCAGCTTCGGGAAGACGGTGTCGCGCAGATATTCGTAACGCTGTTTCGCATCGCGCAAGTCCATCTTCTCCGACTCCTCGACGAGCGGATAGACGACATACACCTGCCGTCCCGCGCTCACCTCGCGCTTTATCAAACTCTTCACTTCCTGTCGCTGATCTTCGCCGACGACCATCGTTTCGATCGGCGTGCGGCCCGGCGGCAGTTCATCAATCACCGACACGTCGAGATCGCCGTAAACCGTCATCGCGAGCGAACGCGGGATCGGCGTCGCAGTCATGACGAGCACGTCGGGGCTCAGTCCGCGCGCGCGTAGTTCCGCGCGTTGCATGACGCCGAAACGATGCTGCTCGTCAATGATCACGAGCCCGAGCCGCGCGAATGTGACGCCTTCCTGAATGAGCGCCTGCGTGCCGACGATGGCGTTGATCTCGCCATCGCGAAGCGCTGTCAGCAGCCGTCGTTTCTCGGCTGCGCGAACCGATCCCGTCAACAACTCGACGCGATACGGTGTTTTCGCGAGCAGGCGCTTGATGTTCTTTGCGTGTTGCTCGGCGAGGATTTCGGTCGGCGCCATCAGCGCGGTTTGCAGTCCGTTTTCGATGGCGGCGATCATCGCCACCAGCGCGACGATCGTTTTTCCGCTGCCGACGTCTCCCTGCAACAGACGGTTCATCGCCGACGTCGATTTCATGTCGTTGAAGATCTCGACGACGACTTTTCGCTGCGCTTTCGTCAGCTTGAACGGCATGACCGCTGCGACTGCGTCTTTTACGTCTTTGTCGATCCTTACCTGGACATCTTTGATTTCCTTGACGCGGCGGCCGCGTTTGACGCCGATGGCGAACGTGAGCCAGAAGAAGTCTTCGAAAATCAAACGCAGGTGCGCGGGGCTGCGTGACTGTTCGTAGTCGGACATCGGCGTGTCAGGTGGCGGGAAATGAATCTCGCGCAACGCTTGTGCACGGCCGATCAGTTTGTGTCGCTTTCGAAGATCCTCCGGCAGTGTTTCCTCGAGCGAGTTGTCGTCAAGGTGGGACAGGGTGGCGTGGACGATCTCTCGCAGGCGTTTCGAGTTGAACTCGCCGAGTTTGCGATAGACAGGCACGCGTCGTGCTACGTGGATCGCGGCGAGTGATGGGTCGGGCACGTTCTCTTCGATCTGTTCCGGGTCGTCGGGTTCAACAATAGGCACGTTCTCCTGTTCGGGAACGGCGATGATTTCGAGCTCGTCTGCAGGGCGTTGCAGGCGGAGTTTGTAAGCTCGGCGGCGCGGCTCGAGCTCCCAACGGCCGAAGGTGATAAAACGAGTGCCCGGAACGAGCCGCGCGGTGTAGTACTTGATGATGTCGTAAGCGCGGCGGCCTGAGACGAACCACCAAACGACGACGTCGCGTCCGGTGTTGCCGGCGTCAGTAGCGGCGACTTCGAAGATGTATAGTCTTGCTCGTCCTCCGAAGTTGCTTTTGCCGCGAACGGGATAGCCGTGCGCGTGAGTTACGGTAAGATCGAGCGACGCTTCGAGGCCGTCTTGCAGATCGATTATGGCGGCAGTGCGGGAGCGATCCTCGTAACGCATCGGAAGGTACGTGAGTAGATCTTCGACGGTGACTTCGGAGATTTTGCGTTTGTGAACTTGCGAGCCGAGCGCGGAGGCGAGTTTGCGCGAAGGATTCTCACCTAGTCGTGCGATGCGAAATTTGTGAAGATCCTCGAGCGGAGTGTCGAGGGAGATGGCGCTGGGCATCGCCTGGATCATAGCATAGCGAACGCGAGCAGACGGATTTGGCGAATACGGGAGGCGGGGGCATGGAAGGCGAAAGGGTCAGTGAGATCACGCGTGACGAGTTGAAGCAACTGCGTCACGGTTTGTTACGGCTGCATAAGATATTGCTGGAGCTGGAGCGACGCGGGTACGAGCGGGCGCGAGGACGCATCGGGAACAGTTACGAGTTTTTACAGTTGGTGCTGAAAGATCCGTGGTTTGACTGGCTGCACCGTCTTTCCGAGCTCATCGTCCAGATCGACGAGACTCTCGACAATCGCGACTCCGAGACGCCCGCTACGGAAGAAGACGCTAAGGCGCTCGTCGTCCGCGCAAAGAATTTGCTGGCGCCGTCGGAAACAGGGAGTGAGTTTCAGAAGAATTATTTTCTCGCGTTGCAGCAGTCACCTGACGTGGTGCTGCTGCACGCTGAGATGATGCGGTTGTTAGGAAAGTAGGGCCACAAAAAGGCACAAAAACCACAAAAGCTTCCGACAAACCTAACCAAAGATATCGCGGACCTTGTCGACGAGCTTTTTGTCCGTTAGATCTTTGGTTTCGACTTCAGATAGCTGCTCGAGGAGGCGACGCTGTTCGCGTGTCAGACTCGTCGGCGTCATCACGGTAACCGAAACGAACATATCACCGCGCCCACGTCCGCCAAGCGCCGGCATTCCCTTCCCTCTCAAACGAAACACAGTCCCGGTCTGCGTGCCCATCGGCACCTTCAGCTTCTCTTCACCATCGATGAGCGTCTTGACCGAAAGCTCAGCCCCAAGCGCCGCCTGCGCAAACGTGATCGGCACCGCCTGATACAAATTGTTCGCCTGCCGTTCGAACTGATCATGTTCAGAAAGGTGAATCACGACGTAAAGATCGCCCGCGGCGCCACCCTGCGTTCCCGCTTCCCCTTCTCCCGGCACACGCAACCGCGATCCAGTTTCGACGCCCGCGGGAATCTTCACCTCCATCTGCTTCTCGCGTTCAACCCTTCCCGCGCCTTTACAGGCTGGACACGGATTCTTAACCACGCGCCCAGCACCACGACACACGTGACACGTGCGCGCCACTGAAAAGAACCCCTGCTGATAACGAACCTGCCCAGTGCCGTTACAGGTGTTGCAATTCTCCGGCTGCGTCCCGGCCGCCGCGCCTGAACCTTTACAAGTCTCGCAACCTTCGAGACGCGGAATACGCAACTGCGCCGTCATCCCGTTCGCAGCGTCTTCGAGTGTGATCTCCAGGTCGTAACGGAGATCGGCGCCACGTTGCGCTGCAGTACGCCGCGAACCACCGCGGCCGCCGCCAAACACGTCGCCAAACCCGAACAGGTCACCAAGAATGTCTTCGATTCCACCAAACCCCGGCGCGCCCCACGAACCCGCGCCCGCCGCGCTGCTCGAAACGCCCGCATGACCAAACCGGTCATAACGCTTCCGCTGTTCGGCGTTCGACAACACGCTGTAAGCCTCGGCGGCTTCCTTGAAACTCTCTTCCGCAGCCTTATCGTTGGGATTCTTGTCGGGGTGATACTTGACCGCGAGACGCCGGTACGCCGTTTTCAATTCCTGATCCGTGGCTGTACGGCTCACGCCAAGCACTTCATAATAGTCACGCTTACTCATTCACTTCTTCTCTAAACTCAATTTTGGTTTTGCAAGGCCTAGACTTCGCTGGCAGTCGCGTCGGTGGGGTTCAGCATTGCCGTCGTGAGTTGCCCGGCGACGCGCTCCAGTTTCTTCATCACGATATTAATTTCTTCAATTTTCTCCGAGCTTCCGGCGGCCTCCGCCTCTTTGAAAACGGTTTCAGCGGTGTTCTGGTCAATCTCCGAAAGCAAACCGCCGTACTCAGTAAACGATTTCCTGGTGTTTCTGAGCAAGGACTCGAGCCGCGTTTTTAGTACCAGGACCTCCTTCGCAACTCGATCGCTGTCCGCGAACTCGTCAGCCTCGTGGATAAGCCGATCGATCTCCTCCGGCGACAGACCCGAGGTCGGCGTGATGCGCATCTGCTGCTCGCGTCCGGTCGCTTTGTCCTGCGCCGACACGGAGACGATGCCGTTGCCGTCGACTTCAAACGAGACCTCAATCTGCGGCACGCCGCGCGGGCTCGGCGGGATTCCCACCAGCTCAAACTTCCCGAGCGAACGATTGCCCTGCGCTATCTCGCGCTCACCCTGCAAAACGTGAATCTCAACCGATGACTGATTGTCGACAACGGTTGTAAACGTCAGGCTGTTGCGCAACGGGATCGTCGAGTTGCGCTCGATGATCTTCGTGAACAAACCGCCGCGCGTTTCGAGTCCGAGACTCAACGGCAAAACGTCGAGCAGCACGATGTCTTTGACGTCGCCGTTCAGCACGCCGCCCTGAATCGCCGCGCCCATCGCGACCACTTCATCCGGGTTGATCTCGGCCGAAGGCTTGCGCCCGAATATCTTCTCGACTGTTCGCTGGACGATGGGCGACCGCGTCTGCCCACCGACGAGAATAACTTTGTGGACGTCCGCCGGTTGCAGGTTGGCATCTTTCAGCGCCGTTTGACACGGCTCGACGGTCTGCTCGACCAGATCCTCGACCAGGGACTCAAACTGTTGCCTTGTCAGCGTCTTGTTGAAGTGCTTCGGACCGGTCGCGTCCGCCGCGATGAACGGCAGGTTGATGGTCGATTCGAGGGTCGAAGACAGATCGCACTTCGCTCGTTCCGCGACCTCTTTGAGACGCTGCAACGCGAGCCGATCCTGCCGCAGGTCGATTCCGGTGTCTGACAGAAACTGCGCGGCCATCCAGCTCATGATGCGCTCGTCGAAATCTTCGCCGCCGAGAAAGGTGTTTCCGGAAGTCGAGAGCACTTCGAAGACGCCGTCGTTCATTTCGAGAATCGAGATATCGAACGTGCCGCCGCCGAGATCGTAAACGGCGATCCGTTCCGCGTCCGACTTCCCGAGACCGTAAGCGAGCGCCGCCGCCGTCGGCTCGTTGATGATGCGTTCGATCTTCAGTCCGGCGATCTTGCCGGCGTCTTTGGTCGCCTGCCGCTGCGTGTCGTCGAAGTAGGCAGGAACGGTAATAATCGCGTCCGTGACTGACTCGCCGAGAAACTCTTCTGCCGCGGCTTTCAAACGCTGCAACAGGATCCCTGACAACTCCGGCGGGCTGTACTTGCGGCCCTGCACGCTCACTCGCGCGTCGCCATTCGGCGAATCGACAATCTCGAACGCCGACGTCTCGCGCATCCGCGAGACTTCCCGCGAACTGAACTTCCGCCCGATCAAACGCTTGACGGCGTAGACGGTGTTCGCGGCGTTCGTGACGGCCTGGCGCTTGGCGATCTGGCCGACGAGCCGTTCGCCTTTGTCGGTAAAACCGACGACGCTCGGAGTGGTGCGGCCGCCTTCTTTGTTCGGCACGATCTGCACCGCGCCGCCTTCAAGGACCGCGACGCAACAGTTCGTCGTGCCTAAATCTATGCCGATTGATTTTCCCATCTGACTAAGTTCGTGTTGAGACTTTTACCAGTGCCGGACGAATCAGTTTGTCCCCGATTTTATAACCGCTGCGAATCTCCTGAATCACGGTGTCGGGCTCGTATTCGTCGGTCGCTTCGGTCACGACGGCCTCGTGAAGGTGCGGATTGAACGGCTCGCCGACGGCGGCAATCGGCTTCACGCCGAACGCGTCGAGCACGCCGTTCAGTTGTTTCCAGATCAGGTCGACGCCGCTCAGAAAATGGCGAAACTCGTCAGACTCCGAAGCCTCGACGGAGGCTTCGGTTTCGAGCGCGCGCTTGAGATTGTCCGACACGGGCAATAGCTTCGTTGCGATGTCGGCGACGACGCGGTTGTACGTCTCGGCTCGTTCGCGATCGACGCGTTTGCGGTAGTTTTCAAAGTCCGCTTGCCGGCGGGCAAGGCTGTTTTTCAGCTCTGTGTTTTCCGCTTCGACTCGCTTCAACTCGGATCGCGTGGCGATCAGTTCGGCCGTGGCCGGACCGCCGGCGGCTTCCTCCGGCTCCATGCTGTCGAGCCCGATGTCGGTTTCGGTTGTGAGCTCATCGCCGGCGCCGGCTGAAAGATCTTCGCCTTCAAAATCCGGTTCGGGGTCGGGGCCTGGTCTGTCCATCTCGGCTGGTCTGTTGTCGGGAGATTCACTCTCATTTTCAGCGTCGCTGAATTTGATAGGAATACGGAACCCGCGCTTCTCTTTCCTGTCAGATGTCATTAGGAAGGGTCGGAATCTCCGCGAGTCTTAAGGTGCGGTCTGCTCGCCGAGGCGCTGCTCAATCAACCGCGCCATGTAGTTTACCATAGCCATTATCCGCGCATATTCAATTCTCATGGGCCCAACGACGCCGAGAGTGCCGATGCTTTCGTTGGAGCCGGCGCGGTAAGGCGCGGTGATCAGCGCGCAGTCGCGCATCGAGCTCGCGAGGTGCTCGCGCCCGATCGTCACATGCACGTCGCCCGGGTAAGTTGCGGCTTCGTGAACGCATTCGTTCAGGATCTTGATGAGCCTCGACTTCTCTTCGAACATGCGGAACAGGTCGCGCATGCGCTCGACGTCGTCGAAGTCAGGCTTCGTAAGGATGTTGGACGTGCCGTCGACGTAAACTCCGCCCGCCTCGTCTTCGCCTTCGAGACTGCGCTCGCACAGCAGCACCGCGTTCTGAAGAAGCTTGTCGTAAAGCGCCTTCTCTTCCTTCATCAGCTCGACGATCTCCGCGCGGATCGTCACGAGGCTCTTGCCGTGAAACTCGAGATTCAGATAGTTGGCGGTGCGGTTCAGTTCGTCCTGCGCGAACTCGTCGGACGTCCGGATGACCTTGTTGTGAATGATGCCTGACATCGAAATCAGCACGACCAGAATGCGCTTGTCGGGAAGCTGGACGAACTCGATGTGCTTGAGACGGTTCTCCGCGAGCGACGGTGAAACGACGATGCCGACGTTCTGCGACAGCGCTGACAAAACGTGCGACGCAGTCTCCATCAACCGATCAGGCGACGACGCGGCGTCGATGTCGTGAGCCGCAAACAGGTGATCGATCGCCTTGAGATCGCCTCGCGACAGACGCGCCTCGCCGAGCATGTTGTCGACGTAGTAGCGATAGCCTTTGTCAGTCGGCACGCGGCCGGCGGAGGTGTGTGGTTGATCGACGAAGCCGGCCTCTTCGAGGGCGCCCATCACGTTGCGAATCGTCGCCGGACTCCAGCCGTAGCCGTGCGCGAAACGGTCCGACAGCACGCGCGAACCGACCGCCTCGCCGGTGACCAGATGTTCCTTGATCAGGGCAGCAAGCAGCACTTCGGCGCGCGAGTCGAGGGCGTTTTTGTCGCTGTGCTGGAGATTTGACGCTCGCCTGGGCATAAAAATAATCGCGTTGCAGTATAAGGGTTTTGTCCATGGATTGCACAGATCGCTTGTAAATCCGTGTAATATTTGTACTTCCGCGACCCCTCCCGCGCCGGGTTGACGACTCTGACTGGCCGTCCGTAAGATTGAGCCTCCTTTCGGGTAGCAGTAACCCACATGAACGACGTAGCAAAGTATTTCGCGGACGCGTTTCGTCACATGGGCGGCAATCGTGGTGTGCCCGCCATCGAAGTGCGCTTTTACCCGTACGCGGGGCTGCGACACACGATTCGGCTGCGCTCGGGACGGGTTTACGTACGCCTTTCGGACATCTGTAAAGACGCACCCGCCGACGTTGTGCGGGCGCTGGCCTTTATTCTGGTGGCTCGGCTGCTCGGAAGACGCGTACCCACGATTCATGACCGCGTTTATCGCGACTACTCGTTGACTCCAACCGTGATGCGCTCGTCCGACCTGGCCCGCCGCGGTCGCGGACGGAAGATGATCTCGACGGCACAAGGCGAGGTCTACGATCTCGAACGAATGTTCGCAAAATTGAACCGCCGTTATTTCGACAGTCAGTTGGCGAAACCGACGCTGACCTGGTCGCAGCGCCGCACGCGCAGTATCCTCGGCCACCACGACCACATTTACGACAGCATCACGATCAGCAAGACGCTCGATTCGAAAGACGTTCCGGAGTGGTTTGTGGAGTACATCCTGTATCACGAGATGCTCCACATCAAACATCCGGCGCGGCTGATCAAGGGACGGCGCTACTATCACACCAGCGCTTTTCGACTGGACGAGCGCAAGTTTCCCCATTACGAAGAAGCGCAGCGTTGGTTGGAGCGTCTCGCCCGGTTGCGCAGAGTGCCGCGAGCTCGCGCTGCGTGACGACAGACTTATTTGGAACCGTCCTGTCCGCTGGGCGTTTACGAAAACGAGGTAGGTGGGCTCCTCAAGAAAGGGCGGCTTTCTGGAATTACATTTCAGAGGTCGCCCTTATTCATGGCAATTGGTAAAATACGCACCTTTTTTAGACCACATTTTTAAACGGAGACTTCAGTTTTATGGCTATTCCTGCAACCCAGATTCGACGCGGCATGGTTATCGTTTTCGAAGGCCAACCGTGCAAGGTCGTCGAATTCCGACACCATACGCCAGGCAATCTGCGGGCGATGGTACAAACCAAGCTGAGAAATATTCGTACCGGATCCTCATTTGAACATCGGTTCCGTTCGGCGGATACAGTCGACCGCGCGTCGCTCGAACAACACGAGATGGAGTATCTCTACTCCGACGGCTCGCACCATCACTTCATGAACACCGAGAACTACGAACAGGTCGCCCTGAGCGAAGACGATCTGGGCGACGCAGCCCAGTGGCTCATGCCGGGGCTCAAGATTCAGGCGGAGTTTTACGAAGGCGCGCCGATCGGAATCGATCTTCCGCCGTCGATGGAGTTGACGGTCACGCAGACTGAACCGACGCTAAAGAGCGCGACGGTCTCGAACGTGAACAAGCCCGCGACGCTCGAAAACGGCGTCACGATCTCGGTGCCGCCGTTCGTCAACGAAGGCGATCGCATCCGCGTGGACCCGATGGAAGGTCGATATATCGAGAGAGCGAAGTAGCTTTGGTGCTTTGTGCTTGGTACTTTGTACTTGGTTGACGCGAAAAACTAACAAAGCACAAAGTACTAAGTACAAAGTTCAAGTATGTACCTGGCTTACAGCCTCCTGTTATCGCTCGGTCTTCTCGTTCTAATACCTCACTTCCTGTTTCAAGCGTTGGCCCACGGCAAATACGTCGAGGGTTTGCGCCAACGCTTTGGTTCCCTTCCTCCAATCGACAAGCGTCCGGTAATCTGGCTGCACTGCGTTTCCGTTGGCGAGACACAGGCGGCGCGGCCGTTAGTCGAACGAATCCGGCGCGAGTTTCCGCATCACGCGCTCGTCGTGTCGACGATCACGCGCACGGGACAGAAACTGGCGCGCGACGTCTTCGCGAAGCACGCGCACGCCATCTTCTACTTTCCTTTTGACTGGCGCTGGACGTCGCGCCGCGCGTTGCGGGCGGTCAACCCTGACGCCGTGCTGATCATGGAGACGGAGCTGTGGCCGAACTTCCTGCGCGAGTGCAAGGCGCGCCACATTCCGGTCGCGCTCGTCAACGGGCGCATCTCACGCCAGTCGTTTCGCCGCTACTCGATGATCAAGTTTTTTCTGGCTCGCGTGCTGCCGTCATTGAACATCGCGGTGATGCAGTCGGAGGTCGACGCCGGACGGTTGCGGGCATTGGGCATGCCGTCCGACAGGATCCACACCGCCGGAAACCTGAAATTTGACGCGGGCACCGTGTCTGCGGCGGCGGAGAAGACGGCGGAGATCCGCGAGCGTTTCGGTCTACGTCCCGACGTGCCGCTGATTCTCGCCGCGAGCACGCACGCGCCGGAAGAGAAGATCATCCTCGAAAGCTTCAAACACCTTGGCGGGCGCGCCAGACTGATGCTCGCGCCGCGCCATCCCGAACGCTTTCAGGAAGTCGCGTCATTAATCCGGGATTCGGGAATGAGTTGGGCGAGAAGAACGAACGCGCCGGAAACTGCCGACGCTGACGCCAGCGTGATCCTGCTCGATACGATCGGCGAACTGCCTGCGACTTACTCGCTCGCGTCGCTGGTGTTCGTCGGCGGCAGTATCATCGATCGCGGCGGTCACAATGTGCTCGAGCCGGCCGCGGCGGGCGCGCCCGTCGTAACCGGCGCGCACACGCACAACTTCCACGCGATCGTCGATCTTCTGAACGAAGCGAACGCGATCGTTCAATTGCCACCGTTGCCCGACACGGCCGCCGCCGGCGAACTCGCGAAGGTCTTTTCGGAACTGCTTGCGAATCCCGAACGCCGATCCGAACTCGCCGCCCGCGCGAAACAGCTCGTCGTCGAGAATCAGGGCGCGGCCGAACGAACGATCAAACTGATCGCGCCGCTGCTGTCCGTGAACCAGCCCGATCGACCGCAATCAAATTCCGTCTTCGCGGCCCAGACTTCATGAAGTCGCTCATTCTTCCGCCACTGAGCGTCCTGTACGGCGCGGTGACACGAACGCGCCTGTCGCTCTACCGCCGCGGGACTTTTCACTCGACGAAGCTCAAACGACCGGTCATCAGCGTCGGCAACATCACTACGGGCGGGACAGGCAAGACGCCGCTTGTCGAATGGATCGCGCGAACCGTCGCCGCCGAAGGTAAAAAGGTCTGCATACTGACGCGCGGTTACGGACGCGACAATCCCGATCGGCAGGTCGTTGTTTCCGACGGAACGACTGTGATGGCCAGCCCGTCAGAAGCCGGCGACGAGCCGTTTCTGCTGGCGACGAACCTCGTTGGCGTGGCGGCCGTAATCAGCAATGCCGATCGCATCGAGGCCGCCAACGGAGCAATTAAGCACCTGGGCACGGACTGTTTCGTACTTGACGATGGGTTCCAACACCTGCGCGTCGAACGCGACCTCAACATCGTCACGATCGACGCGACGAATCCATGGGGCGGCGGACATCTGCTTCCGTACGGTCGACTGCGCGAGCCGTTGACGGGCCTCAGCCGCGCGGACTGCGTTGTCATCACGCGCACGGATCAGGCAAACGACCTTGATGAGATTCGCAGTGAGATTCTGCGATACGCTGGGAACGTGCCGGTGTTCCTATCACGGATGAGGATCAGGAACGCTGCTGAAGGGATCCCCTCGCCAGTCGCGGCTTTCTGTGGCGTCGGCAATCCGCGCTCTTTCTTCCGTCAGATCCCACACGAGATCGTCCTGGAAAAGACGTTTCCCGACCACCATCGCTATTCACAATCTGAGATCGATTCACTGGTCGAAGCAGCTAAACAAGCGGGCGCGAAGAGCCTCGTCACGACAGCCAAAGACAGCGTGAAACTCAAATCGATCTCTGTCGGAGACTTGCCGTTGCACGTTCTTGAAATCGAGCCGCAGATCGACAACGCCGCAGAACTGGCGCGTTTGATCGTTAACGCGGTGAAGGCGTAGCAGCGGGCGGTGGCGGTTTCGTCGCGGTGGGCGTCGGGACGGGTGCGTTCTCGGGGACGACGCTGCGAGTCGGCTCCGGCAACGCTGGACGATTGCTGTTGGTGTTCGTGTTGCTGTTCGTGTTGGCGTTGACGTTTGCTTCCGGACTGACCTCTTCGATCGGCGTCACGTCGGCATTGGCGTTCACGTTTGGCGATGCGTTCACGTTCGCGACTGGCGCGATTGCACCGCCGGAAGGAAGTCCTTCTTCAGCTTTGCCGGTCGGCGGTTGCGCCGGCTGAACGGGTTGGCTGTTTGGATCGGCCGCGAGCGTTTGCGGCGGCTGATTCACGTTCGGCGTGCCGGTCGACGAGTTACTCGTGAACGCGTAAATCAGAGCGAAGATCACCACCAACGCGACGGCCGACGGAATGAGTATCTTCCACGGGCTGAAGCTCGTCGCGGCAGCAACCGGCATCGCCGGCTGCGTGATAGGCACTGTGACCGGGGCGCGGCGAACACTCGCGGGCGCGACGGGCGCCGCAGGATATTCTTCCCGCGGTCTCACGACTGTGATTTCATCGTCGCCGCTGCCTGTGGAAGCATCGGCGAACTGTGCGCTCGGAGACGTGCCCTGCGGAACGGGCACAGGAACGATCATTCCCGACGCGATCGTCAGGTCTTCAATCAATTCCGCAACGTTCTGATAGCGATTGCCCGGCACCTTTGCCATCGCGCGCGCGACAACGCGTCCGACCGGCGGTGGCACGTCAGGCCGCTCTTCCAGCACTGACGGCACCGGGTCCTGAAGGTGCTTCATCATGACGATCGTCGCCGAGTCACCCGCAAAAGGGACATGGCCCACGAGCATCTCGAAAAGAATCACGCCGAGCGAGTAAATGTCGGAACGAGAATCGATCTCCCCATCCTGCGAGCACTGCTCGGGCGACATGTACTGCGGCGTGCCGATGACGAGGTTCGGCGCGGTCAAACCGCCGTCGAACTCTCCTTCCGGCTCGTTAATCTTGGCGATGCCGAAGTCGAGCACCTTTGCGTAATCGCCGACACTCGTTGTATCGAGCAACATGATGTTGTCGCTCTTCAGATCGCGATGTACGACTCCCTGCGCGTGAGCGGCGGCAAGTGCGTCTCCAACCTGGCGCGTGATGTCGACGATCCGCGGCAACGGCAACGGTCCTTCATCTCGAATCACCTGCTTGAGCGTACGGCCGCTCAGGAACTCCATCACGAGAAAGACGGTGCCGTTTTCGTCCTCGCCGAAGTCGGTGACGCTAAGCGCGTTGGGATGCGAGATGCGCGAGGCGGCGCGTGCTTCGCGCGAGAAACGGGCGACGATCTTCTCGTCCGCAGCGAGCGATGGACGCAGCACTTTGATGGCTACAGTCTTGTCCATCAGGATGTGAGTGCCCTGGTAGACACTTCCCATGCCGCCCTGATTCAAACGCTTGTCGATGCGGTATTTTCCGGCGAGAACCGTGCCGATTAGTGCGTC
>DASURS010000202.1:0-21060 GCA_036279935.1 Pyrinomonadaceae bacterium | reverse complement strand
GCTGGCAATCAGGCTATACGTGTGCACTCTCACCATTACTTTTCTGGTCCTTCTGACGATGAGCAGGGGAGTGGGATTGCTGGAAGGCGTAGTCGTAACCTGCGCCTTCGTCTATCTCATACTCGACGCGCACGGCGATCTGAAACTACGTAAAGCGGATCTGCGGCAGCTCGAGGATCTTGAAAAGCAACTGTCAGTACTTCTCGGCGACTAAAACATGGACTTCTTCTTCATCAACCTGGTGTTGGGTCTTTTTACCGCGATCGTGTTCCACGAGTTGGGCCATTTCGCTGCCGCGCGCGTCTGCTCAGTGCCGGTCAAGCAAGCCGGACTCGGCTGGGGGCCGAAACTGTTCGGCGTCCGCTTGAGCCGCGTTGACTGTCAGGTCCGTCTGCTGCCGGTCGGCGCGTACATTCAAATGGACATGCGGGCGTTGCAAAGTCGTCCGCTGTTTCAGCAACTCTTTATTCTCGGAGCGGGAATCGGAGTGAATCTGACGCTCGCGATTTTGTGGTGGGGAACACTCTTCGGCTCGCTCAATCTCGCACTCGCGATCGGAAATCTCGTGCCCCTTTATCAGCTCGACGGCTGGAAGAGCGGCATGGTGATCTGCCGGCGCTTGTTCGGACGTCCGAGCCCGCTTGTTGAATGGATATTGACGATTGGCGGCGGCGCGATCGCCCTCGCCGTTCTCATTAGGGCCGTACTTGAATCTGTAGCATGACCTTCTTCGGAAACATCGACAGCCGTCGACTCGCGCGCGCGTACGTCGCACTGGCCTTCGCCCAGGACGTGGCGAAAGGCTACATCAAGGAACGATCGGAACACGCGCAACTTCATCCGTTGCTGTCCGCGCTCGATATGTCCGCAAAGTTGTTGGAAGAGATTTTGGAGGACGTGTTGCCGGAGGATGAACAGGTAGAACCACAGATTACGCAGATCATGTGAGATCTGCGTAATCCGTGGCTAGTGAACCGCGATTACATTCCCATTCCGCTCATGCCGCCCATACCGCCCGGCATTGCTGGACTGCCCTTGTCGTCTTCCGGAATCTCCGAAACCATTGCTTCCGTCGTCAACATGAGCCCCGCGATTGAAGCCGCGTTCTGAAGCGCAGTGCGCGTGACCTTTGCCGGATCGATGACGCCCGCTTTCACGAGGTCTTCGTACGTCTCGGTAGCCGCGTTAAAGCCGAGGTTCTCGTTCTTCTCAGTACGAATCCGCTCGACGACAACCGCGCCTTCCTTGCCGGCGTTCTGAACGATCTGACGCAGCGGCTCTTCCAACGCGCGACGAACGATGTTGACGCCGATCTGCTCGTCGGGATCGCCTTCGCCGTCTTCGCGGACGTTGTATTTCTCGAGCGCTTTCGCCGCTCTCACCAGTGCGACGCCGCCGCCCGGAACGATGCCTTCTTCAACGGCAGCGCGGGTCGCGTGCATCGCATCTTCGACGCGAGCCTTCTTCTCTTTCATCTCAGTCTCGGTCGCAGCGCCGACTTTGATGACAGCCACGCCGCCCACGAGCTTCGCCAGGCGCTCCTGGAGCTTCTCGCGATCGTAGTCGGAAGTCGTGTCTTCGATCTGCGCGCGAAGGGTCTTGACGCGGCCTTCGATGTCGCCCTGCTTGCCGGCGCCTTCGACGATCGTCGTGTTGTCCTTGTCGATCGTGATCTTCTTGGCACGGCCGAGGTCTTCGATCTTGACGCTCTCGAGCTTGATGCCGAGGTCTTCACTGATCACTTTGCCGCCGGTCAGGATTGCGATGTCTTCGAGCATCGCCTTGCGACGATCGCCGAAGCCAGGCGCCTTGACTGCTGCGATATTCAACGTGCCGCGCAGCTTGTTGACGACGAGGGTCGCCAGCGCTTCGCCTTCGACGTCCTCGGCGATGATCAGCATCGGCTTGCCCATCTTGGCAACCTGCTCGAGCAACGGCAGCAGGTCCTTCATCGAGCTGATCTTCTTTTCGTTGATCAGGATGAGTGGATTCTCCAGCACCGCTTCCATCCGCTCCGGATCAGTCACGAAGTAAGGGCTCAGGTAGCCGCGGTCGAACTGCATACCTTCGACGACTTCGAGGGACGTATCCATCGTGCGCGACTCTTCGACGGTGATCACGCCGTCTTTTCCGACTTTGTTCATCGCTTCGGCGATGATGTTGCCGATCGTGGTGTCGCCGTTGGCGGAAACAGTTCCGACCTGGGCAATCGCGTCGCCCTTAACGGGCTTCGAGAGACGCTTGATTTCCGCAGTGGCGCGTTCGACGGCTTTGTCGATGCCGCGCTTGAGGGCCATCGGGTTCGCGCCCGCTGCCACAGTCTTGACGCCTTCACGGAAGATCGCCTGCGCCAGCACAGTCGCGGTGGTGGTGCCGTCGCCGGCAACGTCAGAAGTCTTGGACGCAACTTCGCGAACCATCTGCGCGCCCATGTTTTCGAGCGAGTCTTTCAATTCAATCTCTTTAGCGACGGTGACGCCGTCCTTGGTGATAGTGGGTGAGCCGAACTTCTTGTCGATCACGACGTTGCGGCCCTTGGGGCCGAGCGTGATCTTCACCGCATCGGCGAGTTGGTTGATGCCACGCAAAATCGCCGCGCGCGAGTCCTCACCGTGGATTACTTGCTTTGCCATTTCTCTTTCTTCTCCTGCTTAATGGGTTGGTTGTCATTGCCGATTGCCAATTGCCAAGCGCCGATTTGTGTTCTCGAAATCCTATTCAGAAGTCGGCGGTGGCTATCGTCAATTCGGCAATCGGCAGTCGGCAATCGGCAATCGGCAAAGTACTTACTTGCCTTTCTTGGTACCGCTGGCTGCGCCGGCGCGCTCGAGGATGCCGAGAATCTCGTCCTCGCGCATGATGAGAAGCTCCTCGCCGTCAATCTTGATCTCCGAGCCGCTGTACTTGCCGAACAGAACGCGGTCGCCCTGTTTCACGTCGAGCGGTTGGCGCGTGCCGTCCTCTTTGTACTTGCCTTCGCCTACGGCCACGACTTCACCTTCCTGGGGTTTTTCCTTGGCAGTGTCGGGGATGATGATGCCCCCTCGCACCTGCTCGCCCTCTTCGATTCGCTTGACGATCACGCGGTCATGAAGAGGCCTGATGTTGGTCGCCATACCTTGGTCTCCTTTCGGTTTTTCCGGAAAAATTTGACTTTGAAATAATGAAAGCTAGCACTCTGTTCCCAAGAGTGCTAAGGATAGAGCGCTGGCGCTGTCGTTGTCAACAGAGTGAGCCGGGTGACGGGCTAACTGGCGGCGCGCTTGTGGGTGCGGGAGCCGTTGCGATCCTGCTTGTCGTAGGTGGCGACGCGTTTGGCCAGCGTATTTCGGTGGATGCCGAGCACGACGGCGGTCTTCGAGAGGTGCTGTTTGTGGCGCGCGAGGGCCTTCTTTATATAGAGCTTCTCAAACTCGCCTATAGCCTCGTCGAGGAGGATATGGCCTTCCAACATCTCGTCAATCAGGGATTCGAGACGGTTGTGAATCAAAGCTCTTTTCCTGTCAGCAATCTATACGCTTCGAGATAGCGCGCGGTGGTGGCGCCGGCTACCTCCGGAGGAATCGCGGGTGCGGGTGGTTTTTTGTCCCAGTCGAGTGTTTCCAGGTAGTCCCGCACGTACTGCTTATCGAATGACGGTTGTGAACGCCCGGGTTCGTACGACTCTGCCGGCCAGAAGCGAGATGAGTCGGGAGTGAGCACTTCGTCGACGAGCATCAACTCTCCGTTCTGGTCCAGGCCGAACTCAAACTTCGTGTCCGCGATGATGATGTTACGCTCGCGAGCATACTCATGCGCTTCGGTGTAGAGGCGCAGCGACGTATCGCGGAGTCGCGCCGTCTGCTCCTCGCCGATGAGATCGCGCACTTGATCTTCGGTGATGTTCTCGTCGTGTCCCTGTTCGGCTTTCGTGGACGGCGTGAAGATCGCCTCGGGTAGTTTCGCTGACTCCTGTAAACCTTCCGGCAGTTTGTGACCGCAGACTTCGCCGGTGCGTTTGTAATCTTTCCAGCCCGAGCCGACGAGGTAACCACGCACGACGCACTCGACGGGAAACACATCGGCGCGCTTCACGAGCATCGCTCGCCGCGCGAGTGTGTCGGCATGACGGCGCACAGATTCGGGCATGTCGTCGATCCTGCTGGCGATCAGGTGATTGGCGACGACGTGTCCCAGCTTCTCGAACCAGAATTCGGAAAGCGCAGTCAGCACTTCGCCTTTTCGTTCGATTGGCGTGGGAAGAATGCAGTCGAAAGCGGAGATGCGATCAGTGGCGACGATCAGCAAGCTATTGTCGTCGACCGCGTAAACGTCGCGTACTTTTCCGCGACGCACTAGTTTCAGATCAGAGAAGGATGTTTGCAGCAGAGTGGCAGCACTCATGTTTGATGGCTGCCCTGAAGCAGCGAAGAATTCAGTTTTATAAGAGTCGATCCGGATTGTGCTCGCGCGAAAAAACTTTGTCAAGACACACTCTGATTTAAGTATCGCAAAGAGGCACAAAAGAAAGACGCAAAGAGGCACAAAGCAGAAAGCGGCGATTTCACTACGACGTTCCGAGAACACTTTTGTGCCTTTTCGCGTCTTAGCTTGTGCCTTTTTGTGCTACGGCCTGGCGCAATCGACGGATCTGATTGGCATGATTGTGCGCGTGATCGGCGTAGATCGTGAGCCATTTTTCCGTCGAATAGAGACCGCTCTCGGTGTGCGTTCCCGTACGTTGCCAGTCTTCGTCGCTCATCGTGTGGAGGAGTTGCAACGTACTTTCGCGCGCCGAGCGAAACGCGTCGAGTGCGGGCGCCATGTCGCGCTCGTTGTAACGCAGCTTTGTGGCAAAGTGGTCCTGATCGTAGCCTTCGATGATGGCGTTGTCTTCGACGAGCAGCTTGCGAAGGCGGAAGGCGGACGTGCTCTCGCTGTCGCCCAGGTGATGCACGATCTCGCGGGCGCTCCACTTGCCAGGAATGGGACGCGCGCCGAGGCTCTCGGCCGGAAACCCGTTCAACGCCTGCGCCACTTCTTCGTAACCGGCAGCATACCTTGCAATGAGGTCGTTTCGTTCTTCAGGGGTCATGACTGTCTCTCCTCTCTTTTCTCTGGTTGGAGCGCAGCATATCAGATCCTCGGCGGGCACGTTCACGCCGTCCGGGAACTTTGCACTTGTACACCGGGCCAATTCTCTTGTACTATCTGCGGCTGAACCGAGATGCGCCGATGACCCCGTGGTGCTTGCCCTCTGAGCCTCCTGCTTGTCAGTTCAGTTCGATTACTAAACTCTGATGGCTACAGCTACTGACAGACAGAAAACAGCTAAGGACGGATTACCTGTTCCTGAAACAGGCGAACGCAAAGTGTCTCTGCTCGTGGTCGAGGACGATGAGAATATCTCGACAGCGATCAGCGAGTACTTCTCGCGCGCCGGCTATAACGTCAAGACCGTCGAGGACGGCCTCAATGGCGTGAAGGCAGCTTTGGACGATCCGCCGGACGCGGTAGTGCTCGACCTGATGCTGCCGAAGATGGACGGTCTCGCCGTTTGCAAGGAACTCAGGGAAAAGGTCGGTTACCTGCCGATCCTGATGCTCACCGCCAAGGACGACGTGGTGGATAAAGTCCTGGGCCTGGAGATGGGCGCGGACGACTACATCACGAAGCCGTTCAGCCTGCGCGAGCTCGAAGCACGCATCAAGTCGGTGTTGCGTCGCACGCGTAACGGTCCGAGCACCGACGGCATGCGCGACGAAGCGCCGATCGTTCGTGGGCGCCTCCGCATCGACTCAGCGAAACGTGAAGTCACGATCGGCGACCGCCAGGTCGAGTTGACGCCGAAAGAGTTCGACCTGCTTCGACTCTTCGCGTCGAACCCGGGCCGCGTTTTCCCGCGCAAGTATCTCCTCGAAAAGATCTGGGACTATTCCTACGAAGGTTACGACCGGACGATCGACTCGCATATCAATCGCCTGCGAGCCAAGATCGAGGAGAACCCCGAGAACCCGCAGATGGTCCTGACCGTCTGGGGCATCGGTTACAAGTTCAGCGACGAACAGTGACCCGCGCCGTCTGTGTTTATTGACACGGCGGCGCGGATCATTCCGCTCCTCACATAATCCGCTATCAATTTCCAACCACTTATTGTATTCTTCGCGTCGGTTGCTACAAGATGTGGACTCGCCGACCCTCCTTACTAATATCCAGGAGTCGGAGAGATGATTTGCACTGCCAGGCGGAGTGTGCCGTCAGTTCTGTTGGCCACGTCCGTTTTGACAATCTGCGTGTCGGTTCGCGCCCAGCATAGTGTCGGCGCCGCCACGCGTCCCTCAATCACGGTTCTCGACAGTACGAAGGAGCAGGATGGCCTTTTAGGCTCCGTCCGCCGCGTTAAGACGGAGACGGCAAAGATCGAACTGAAAGACGGTCGCGCGGTTGAAGGACCCTCGCAGCTGGTCGAAGTCACGACTTACGGAGTCAAGGGAAACCGCCTCGAGAATACGTCGTATCCGATCGGCGGCTCGCCAGTAGGCAAGGAAGAATACAAGTACGACGAGCGCGGCAACATCACGGAGATGACGCTGCGCGATGATCGCGGCGCGATTGTCAGCCGCGAGGCGTACACGTATGAGTTCGACAAGTTTGGCAACTGGACCAAAATGGTCACCAGTCTTGTCGTCTTCGAAAATGGCGAGCTGAAGAAAGAGCCGGTCGAAGTCACCCATCGGACGCTGACCTATTATTTCGATGACAGCGTCGCCAGGGCCGTCGAGACGCCTGCGCCTGAACAGAACCTGCAACCCGTTCGCGAATCGGCCCCTGAACCTGTTCGCGAGTCGGCTCCTGAACCTGTTCGCGAGTCGGCCCCCGAACCCGTCCCTGAACCAATCCGTGTTTCACCGGTCCCTGAGCCAGCGACACCCGAGACTCCAGTTGAAGTGCTGGATGTGGAAATGAGGTCCGCGGCTTCGATGGACGACACTGGCGAACCTCCCGAAATTCCAAAGCCCATCATCACGGAGCAAAAGAAGGCGAATGATCTCTATCTCGCCGGCCGCGGGCAGTTCGACGCCGGTGACGTACGCGGCGCGGTCGAGTCGTTTCTCCAGTCGATCAAGCTCGAGCCGGGTTCCGCGGAGGTGTTTCTGAACCTCGGTCACGCCTATCTCAAACTCGAAAAGGATCGCGAAGCCATCAAGGCCTTCAAAGACTCAATCAAGCTCAACCCCGACGTGGCGGAGACGCAGTACGGCCTCGGCTTCGCCAACTTCCGCACCGGCCGCTACCGGGACGCCGCGGACGCCTTCAAGAAAGCGACGACGTTGAACGCCGGAATGGCGAAAGCGCATTTCGGTCTCGCCGCCGCGTACCAGGAGCTCGGAAATGAGAAAGGATTGATGGACGAGTACCGCATCCTCGAAACACTTGACCGCGGCCTCGCTCGCAAGCTGGCGCAATCGTTTCCCCAGTACAACTTTTCCTGCCGCCGCGGAGTGGGGTGCCCGTGAATCAGTATCAAGGAGTTGTAATGCAGAATGATCGGTTTGTTGTATTAACTGGACACCTCAGCAACTATCCCCTGTCCGATCTCGTCGGCATCCTTCGTCATCAACGGAAGTCGGGACGGTTACTGATCGAATACGCGAAAGGCCCGGCGACGTTCTTCTTCCAGAACGGCGAGCTGGTTGATGCACGGATGAATGAGTTGACCGGCTTGCAGGCGATCGTCGTCGCGATGGCCCAGCCGGAAGCGGCGTTCAACTTCAATCCGTTGATCCAGACGCCGCGCCGCTCAATCGAGCCGTCGTTGCAGCGCGTCGTGTCGGAGCTGCTCGGTTGTTGGGACGAGAGCGCGTTGCAGATCGAAGCCGCGCCGGTGCGAGCGGCTGTGCCGCCGCGACTTGAACCTTTAGCGCTTCCACCCGCGCCGCTCTCGTTGATCCGGCGGCGCTCACCACTACTGGTTGCCGCAGTTCTGGTTGGTGTCGGGTTATCGACAGTTATTGCAGTAACTGGAGGATTCAAAGCCGAGACACCACCGGCGCCCGTGTCGGCGGCTGTCGCAACACAGACTCCCGAACCGCAACGCGTTGCACAACCGGAGCCTGCTACAAAACCAATCCGTGTTCAATCCGTGGCCCCAAAAAGAGCCACGGATAAGACGGATTTAAAAACGATAAAGGTCGTGATGCAGATCGAGGACGGCCGCGTCCTGAACGCGTCGATCGCGAATCGCAGACCCGGAATGGAAAACTACGAAGCGCTGGCGCTGCGCATCGCGCGCCAACGCCGTTACGCGCCCACCGTCAACGGAGGCGAAACTGTAACCATCACCGTCCGCCCGCAGGATTAAGGAGACGTGCCCCGATGCTATTTCTTGACAGCAAGACGCTGAACTACGCAGTTGACGGCGACGCCAGAACCAGACTCTTGAACGACCTGCAAGACCTGGAGCTCACACCTCTCATCCGTTCGACCCGTCTGCATTGCTTCGCCGACGTCCTGCTCGACGTGGAGAAGGTCAGCGAAGTCGAGTCGTCACTCGCTTCGTGGAGCGAGACGACGATCGACGAACCATACGTTCGCGGCGATCTCTTCTGCTTTCACGACTACATCCTGTTTCTTATCTTCGAGAACGGAGACAAGGCGTTTGTCCGAGCGGGCATCGTCTACGAAGCCCGCACACCCGAACCGTTTCGCAAACTCGATTCGTTCTGCGAACAAATCCGGAACCTGCTCAATACGAATTACGCCGGCGACTTTCCGCAGTGGGAACTCGGAAAGGCCGCGATGCCACAGGGTTTTCGTACCTTCGTCGAACGGCAGGACGCGGACTCGCTCTACACGAGCCTGCGCAAAGAGACGATGAGCCGCCGCATCCTCGCCGCGTCGAAGCTGGAAGACGAGCGCGCGCGCGTGTTTCTGCGCACCGCGCGCAACGCGCACCAGGAAGGCTACGCCGCCAAGCTGCTCACCGGCCACACCGATTCAGAAAACGTGCCGATCGAGCGGCTCGAAGACGCCGGTCTCGTGGAACGCGAAGTCCAGATCAGTTGCCGCAAAACGGGTCATGCTTTGTTCCGTCTCCCGAATCCGCATGCGCTCGCCGTCGTCACCGTCAGCGACGCGACGTGCAGCGAGTGTGGCGCTCCTGTAGCCGATGAGAACGTCGAGGAAGTGATCGCGCCGACGCAGTTGGCATCGTCGTTACTCGAAGACGGCTCGTGGCTCATCAGCCGGATCCATTTTTTGTTGCGCGAGATGGGCGTGCCGGAACGCGAGATCGCGGTTGGACCGTCCGAAGGGACAGGTTACGGACAGTTGATGGCGAACATCTGTGGCGAATCGTTCCTGATCGTGACGCGTGACGGCGATCTGACGCCGGCGTTCGCACGTTGGGCGATCGATCTCGAGATCGACACAGAAGCGTCGCACCTCGTGATCATCGCCACCGGACGGATTCACCGCGAAGCGGGCGTCCTGCTGCAGAACCATTCGCGACGCCGGGTCAGCGGCGGTCAGGACTTCGAAATGATTCTCGCCGACGATGCGGCGACGGCGGGTCGCGAGCTGGAAGCAGCGCTGGAGCGAGTGTCGCAGCGCGTCGTAGGCGAACAGCTTTGCGTGCTGGATAACAGTGTTGGGTTGTCTGTAAGTCGTCTGGTCTTGACGAAGTTCAACTTGCTGCGAGCGCGGGCGGTGGAGACGAGCCCGGAGGTCGTGACAGAAAGTGAGCCGGAGTTTTCTGTGCCGCCTGCGCCGCTGACACTGGCGGCGGCGGTCGGCGATGACCTGAGTTCGAACCACGAGCATTGAAGTTAGGAGAGTGTCCCGCAAAGGCGCAAAGGCGCAAAGAGTATTGTGTCTTCGAAGGGGTTCTGAAGTGCTCTGTGCCTTGCTCTTTACTCTTTCTGTCTTTGCGTCTTTGCGCCTTTGCGGGAGATCCTATTGAAGACTGAAGTGACAGACGAGCGCTGGAGTCGTGACATCGCGACCCTGCGGCGAGCGGCGGAACAGTTAGCAAAGCGACGCAACGGATTACAGCGGCAGAGAGTCCTGACTCCGTTTGATCAGATTTCGCACTCGCTCGACGATCCGTCGGCCGAAGTGCGCCAGAAAGCCGTCCGCGAGCTCTACCGGCTCGATCCGGACCGCGCGGCGACGCTCGTCAACGAAGCGTTGCGCGACGGTTCGCCCGACGAACGCCGCCGCATCGGCGCCGCACTCGCCGACTCCGGCCTCCTTTACGAAGCCATCGACGACCTCAAAGCCGAGAACCACACGAGCTGCTATGGCGCGTTTTCGTTGCTGTTTCTCGTCGCGAAAGCAGGAGTCGTCGAGCCGTTGATTTCGGTCATCGAAAACGACCAGAGCACGGATCTGAGTCTGGCGGTTATCCGGCTGCTGGCGTCGAGCGGCGAACCGGAAGTCACGGCTGCGTTTCGTCGTCTGGCCGCAAACACCTCACTCGCGCCTGAAATACGGCACGTTGCCGCGGAATCTCTAGTCCAGTTGAATGCGCACTCCTCGGCTGCTTAAATAGCAGCACCCATGCAATTCAACTTACATTCGGAATACCATCCAAAAGGTGATCAGCCGGCTGCGATCGAAGCCCTCGTTCGCGGGCTGAACGACGGCGCGAAAGATCAGGTGCTGCTGGGAATCACCGGCAGCGGCAAGACGTTCACGATCGCCAGCGTGATCGCGCGCACGCAGCGCTCGACGCTGGTGCTGGCGCACAACAAAACGCTCGCGGCGCAGCTCTTTCAGGAGTTTCGCTCGCTTTTCCCCGAGAACGCTGTCGAATACTTCGTCTCTTACTACGACTACTACCAACCGGAAGCTTACGTTCCCGCCGCCGACGTTTACATCGAGAAGGAAGCGATCGTCAACGAGGAGATCGACCGGCTGCGAATGTCGGCGACGCGTGCGCTGTTCGAGCGCAAGGACGTGATCGTCGTCGCGAGTGTCTCGTGTATCTACGGTCTCGGCGATCCGGACGCGTACTACGGTCTGCTGTTCTTCGTCGAGCCGGGCACGCGAATGTCGCGCGATCTGTTGCTACAGCGGCTCGTCGAGTTGCAGTACGAACGTTCGGACGCGAACTTTCAGCGCGGAACGTTTCGAGTCCGCGGCGACGTCGTCGAGATCTATCCCAGTTACCAGGATCAGGCGTACCGCATTGAGTTGTGGGGCGATGAGATCGATTCGATTTCGACGATCGATCCGCTGCTGGGCGAAGTGATCGAAAAGCACACGTCGCGCGTCCCGATCTATCCGAAGACGCACTACGTCATGTCGCGGCCGACGATTAAGCGAGCAATCAAGACGATCAAGGAAGAGCTCGAATGGTGGGAGCCGAAACTGATCGCGGAAGGCAAGCTCGTCGAAGCGCAGCGGCTGCACCAGCGGACGATGTTCGACCTCGAAATGATCAAGGAGATGGGTTTCTGCCGCGGTATTGAGAACTACTCGCGGCATCTCACCGGCAAAAATCCCGGCGAGCCGCCGCCGACGCTGCTCGACTACCTGCCGCGTGAGACGTTGATCGTGATCGACGAGTCGCACCAGTCGATTCCGCAGGTGCGCGGCATGTTTGAAGGCGACCAGTCGCGGAAGCGGACGCTGGTGGAGTACGGGTTTCGTTTGCCGTCGGCGCTGGACAATCGTCCGCTGAACTTTCGCGAATTCGAATCGCGCATCGGACAGACGATCTACGTCTCGGCGACGCCCGGTCCGTACGAACTGACGAAAGCGAGCGGCGAGGTCATCGAACAGATCATCCGGCCGACGGGCTTGATGGACCCTGAAGTCGAAGTCCAACCGGTGAAGGGGCAGATCGATCATTTACTGGAAGAGTGCCGCCAGCGAGCTGAGAGACACGAGCGTGTGCTGGTGACGACGCTGACGAAGCGCATGGCTGAAGACCTGACGGAGTATTTCACCGAAGTCGGCGTGCGTGTGCGTTACTTGCATTCGGACATCGAGACGCTCGAACGCATCAAGATCCTGCGCGATTTGCGGCGCGGCGAGTTTGACGTGCTGGTCGGGATCAACCTGCTGCGCGAAGGGCTCGATCTGCCGGAAGTGTCGCTTGTCGCGGTGCTCGACGCCGACAAGGAAGGTTTTCTGCGTTCGGAGCAGTCGTTGATTCAGACGATCGGCCGCGCGGCGCGAAACGCGCGCGGCAAAGCGATACTTTACGCCGATCGCATTACCGACTCGATGAAACGCGCGCTCGACGAGACGCAGCGACGGCGTGTGATTCAGGAAGCTTTCAATCGTGAAAACGGAATCGTGCCGCAGACGATCGTGAAGCCGATCGAGGCGACGCTGATCACCGCGTCCGAAGCCGATTATTTCAAAATGCCTTCCGAGATCGAGGAGATCGAAGATTACTCGCCGGAGAACCTCGAAGCGACCATCACGCGGCTCGACGTCGAGATGCGCGGCGCGGCGAAGCGTTTCGAGTTTGAGAGGGCGGCGGAGTTGCGCGACCGGATTAAGGTGCTGCGAGAACGCGAACTCCAGTTGAATTAAGATCCGTGTTAGTCAAATCCAACGACCTTCAGGACTATCTCACTGACGCAAGCTTTATCCGCGATGGATACGCTGAGCGCGTGGTGATTCCCGAGAGCATCGAGGAAGTCGCGGAAGCACTCGCCGCGGCAAATCGCGATCGCACTCCCGTGACGGTGTCCGGCGCGGGAACGGGCACGGTCGGAGGACGCGTTCCGTTTGGCGGCGTCGTTCTGGCGACGGATCGTTTGAATCGAATCAAAATCATCGATCGAACGAATCGAACGGCCGTTGCGGAAGCGGGCGTGATCCTGTCGGACTTTCAAAAGGCGGTGGAGAGTGAGGGACTGCTTTACCCGCCTGATCCGACTGAGCGCGGTTGCTTTCTCGGCGGCACCGTCGCAACGAACGCATCCGGCGCGCGGACGTTCAAGTATGGACCGACGCGCAATTACGTCGAGGGTTTGAAAGTCGTGCTGGCCTCGGGTGAAGTGCTGGATCTGCGCCGCCGCGGAGCAGTGCGGGCGGATTCGGACGGACGGATGCGCGTCGGTTCCGTCGCGGTGCAGTTGCCGCGGATTCAAAGGCCGCGGACGCGCAAGAATGCGATGGGATATTTCGTCGAGCCGGAGATGGACGCGGTCGATCTGTTTATCGGCAGTGAAGGGACGCTGGGCGTGATCTGCGAGATCGAAACGCGGCTGCTGCCGAAACCGGAAGGTCTGTTAAGCGGCGTCGTGTTTTTTGCGGCAGAAGCAGATGTGCTTGCGCTAGTGGCGGACGTCCGCAATGGCGTCGATGCGCGGGCCATTGAGTTTTTCGACGACGAGTCGCTGAACTTCCTGCGCGAGAAATATCCAACGATCCCGCGCGAAGCGGTGGCGGCGATCTTTTTCGAACAGGAAACCACGCTTGCAAGTGAAGAGTCGGTGCTCGAACAGTGGACGGCGCTGCTCGACCGCCATCACGCGCTCGGTGAAGCTTCCTGGTTCGCGACGAACGCCGCCGATCAGGCGAAGCTGCGCGAGTTTCGTCACCAGCTTCCGGTGCTGATGAACGAATGGTTCGCACATTACAAGCAGCGGAAAGTCTCGACTGACATGTCGGTGCCTGACGACGCGTTCGCGGACCTGTTTCGCCTGTACCAGGACTCACTCCGCGCGAGTGGATTGCGCTACACGATCTTCGGGCACATCGGCGACAACCACGTGCACGTCAACATCCTGCCTCGCGACGATGCTGAAGGCGTCCGCGCTCGCGCGTTGTACGTGCAGTTCCTGAAACACGCGGCGGCGGTGGGCGGAACGTTGTCGGCGGAGCACGGCGTGGGAAAACTGAAGCGCGACTACCTGCGGCTGTTTTATAGTGACGAGCAACTGCGCGAGCTGGCGGCACTCAAACGCGCGTTCGATCCGAACGGTATACTCGGCAGGGGAAACATCTTTTCCGAAGAGTTTCTAGTAATGTGAAAGGAACCTCACAATGTCCGCTCATGTTAACATTCTCACGCGAGAAGTTATCGGCGCTGCGATTGAAGTGCATCGCCACCTTGGTCCAGGATTACTGGAATCAGCTTATAGAAAATGTCTGATGCAGGAATTGCTTTTAAGAGGAATTTCCTGCAACAGTGAATTGCCACTGGCGGTGGAATATAAGGGAATCCGTTTGGAGTCGAGCTATCGATTGGATTTGCTTGTAGAAAACGCGGTGGTAGTTGAAGTTAAGTCGGTCGAGTCGCTATGCAAGATTCATGAAGCGCAACTGATCACTTACCTTAGGCTAGGAGGGTGGACAGTCGGCTTGCTAATAAACTTCAATGTTGATGTGTTAAAGAATGGCATTCGTCGTAGAGTCTTAAACTTTACCGACTAAACTCCTCCGCGTTCCTTTGCGTACTCTGCGGCTCTGCGGTGGATGCTTCAGTCGTACACCGTAGAGACGCAGAGGACCGCGGAGTTACGCGGAGTGTAATCGCATGCTTCGTTTCACAACAGCCGGCGAATCACATGGACGCGCGCTCGTCGCGATCGTCGAAGGGCTGCCCGCGGGTATGCCCGTCAATCAGGAGTTGATCGATTACGAGTTGCGCCGCCGCCAGCTCGGCTACGGCCGCGGCGGACGCATGAAGATCGAGCGCGATCACGCCGAGATACTGACGGGCGTTCGGCATGGACTGACGCTCGGCTCGCCCCTCACGTTGCAGATCGACAATAAAGACTGGCCCAACTGGACGGACGTCATGGCAGCGGAAGCTCGCGACGTCGCGCCAGAGAAGTCTCGCGTGTTGAAACGTCCAAGACCGGGCCACGCGGATCTGCCCGGCGGTTTGAAGTACGACGTTCGCGATTTGCGAAACATTCTGGAGCGGGCGTCGGCGCGCGAGACGACGGCGCGCGTCGCGTGCGGTGCGCTGGCGAAGCAGTTGCTCTCCGTGTTTGGAATTGAAGTGCGGAGTCATGTGATTCAACTCGGCGGCATTCCGGAAACGCCGCTGGAGCTCACCTGGAGCCAGATCGCGGCCATCGCCGACGACGCGCCGCTCCACTGCGCTGACGACGACGCGCAGCAGCGAATGATCGCGCTGATCGACGAGATACGCCACAAAGGCGACACGCTTGGCGGCGTGTTTGAAGTCGTCGCCCGCGGCGTCGTTCCCGGTTTGGGTTCGCACACGTCCTGGGACCTGAAACTCGACGGTCTGCTCGCGCAGGCGGTGATGTCGATACCGGCCGTGAAGGCGGTCGCCATCGGCGCCGGCGCTGAGGCGAGCAGTCTGCCGGGCTCCGAAGTACACGACGAGATCGCCTACAACGCCGAGAGCCGCGAGTTTATTCGTGAAACTAACCGCGCCGGCGGTCTTGAAGGCGGCATCACGAACGGCGAGGAGATCCGCGTCCGTGGTCACCTGAAACCGCTCTCGACGTTGCGCCGCTCGCTGCGCTCGGTCGACATCGATACGAAAGAGGAGCAGGCGGCGGCGTTCGAGCGTTCGGACGTCACGGCAGTGCCTGCGGCGGGTGTGATTGGCGAGTCGATGGTCGCGCTCGCGCTCGCCCGCGCGATGCGTGAGAAGTTCGGCGGCGACAGCATCGGCGAGATGAAGCGCAACTTTGAAGGCTATCGAGAGCAGCTACGCGGATATTGAATCTCGTCAGTGGTCAGTAGTCAGTGGTCAGTCATAGCAACGGGACAACTGACAACCGACAACTGACTAACGATTAGCTTTCATGCATCGTTCAGCGTAGAATCGACATCGTACAGCGTCGCCAAATGTGGCGGCTTAGAACGGAAAAGTTTAAGGAATGGCAGTACTCGAAATCGTAAAATGGCCGGCTCCCGTGCTCGACACTCCCGCCGATCCGGTGACGGAGTTTGACGCGGATCTGGAGAAGCTGGTCAGCAATATGTTTGAGACCATGTACGCGGCGCCCGGTGTTGGGCTGGCCGCGGTGCAGGTCGGTGTCCCGAAACGGCTCTTTGTGATGGACTGCTCGGCCGGAAAGGATCCGCAACAGCGTGTGACGCTGATCAACCCGGAAGTCCTGCGCGTCGAAGGCACTCAGAATGGCGACGAAGGTTGCTTGTCGTTTCCCGGCATTTTTACGCCGGTTGAGCGCAACCTCCGAGCCATCGTGCGTGCGCAGAACCTGAAAGGTGAGTGGTTTGAGATTGACGGCATGGAACTGACGGCGCGTTGCATGCTTCACGAAACTGACCACTGCGACGGGATCGTCTTTCTCGACAAAATGAGCACCATCAAGCGCGAGATCGTCAAGCGCAAGATCAAAAAGCTCCAAAAAGCCGGGAAGTGGGACTAGCGTAATCTCTCATTAATTTTGAATAGTCGACAGATTACACGCACGGGTGTGTGTAAATCTGTGTTCACAGGAGCAGCCAATGTCTACAGAATTTCGCAATGAACCGTTTACTGATTTCACGAAAGAAGAGAACGCGCAGGCCATGCGCAACGCGCTCCAGCACGTGGGCGAGCAACTGGGACGCGAGTATCCGCTCGTGATCGGCGGCGAGCGAATCGCCACCGACGGCAAACTTGACAGCTTCAATCCCGCCAACCGCACGCAGCTAGTCGGACGTTTCAACAAAGCCACGAAAGAGCTTGCCAGCCGCGCGGTCGAAAAAGCCGCCGAGGCTTTCAAGACGTGGAGTCACGCGCGCGCCGAGGAACGCGCGGCGTTGTTGTTTCGCGTCGCCGAGATCATGCGCGAACGCAAACATGAGCTGTCTGCGTGGATGATCTACGAAGTCGCGAAAACGTGGCCGGAAGCCGATGCCGACACGGCCGAAGCGATCGATTTCGCGGAGTTTTACGCGCGCGAGATGCTGCGCTATGCGGGCAAGCAGCCGATCGTCAATGTCCCGGGCGAAGAGAACGAGCTAGAGTACATTCCGCTGGGTGTCGGCGCTGTGATTCCGCCGTGGAACTTTCCGCTCGCGATTATGGCGGGCATGACGATGGCCTCTGTAGTCACCGGAAACACCGTCGTATTGAAGCCGTCGTCCGACGCGCCGACAATCGCGTTCAAGTTTTTCGAGATTCTGGAAGAAGCGGGACTGCCGCCCGGTGTGGTGAACTTCATGACGGGCTCGGGCGCAGAGGTTGGCGACGTCGTCGTCGATCATCCGAAGACGCGCTACGTTGCGTTCACTGGATCGATGGAAGTCGGACTGCGGATCAACGAGCGCGCCGCGAAGGTCCACGAAGGACAGATCTGGATCAAGCGCGTCGTCGCTGAGATGGGCGGCAAGGACGCGATCATCGTCGCCGACGATGCGAACCTCGACGACGCTGCGACCGGCGTCGTTCAGTCGGCGTTCGGGTTCCAGGGGCAGAAGTGTTCGGCCTGTTCACGCGCGATCATCGATGCGCGTGTTTACGACACGATGCTCGAGAAGATCGTCGATCGGACGTCGAAACTGAAGTTGGCGGACCCGACTGATCCCGCGACCAACATGAGCGCCGTCATCAACGAGAAAGCGTTCAAAACGATCAATTCCTACATTGAAAAAGGGAAGAGCGAAGGCGGGCGAGTGTTGTTTGGCGGCGGTTCGGATGGCGAGCAGGGGTTCTTTATCGAGCCGACCGTCATCGCGGACGTGAAGCCGGGCGCGACGATCGAGCAGGAAGAAATTTTCGGGCCGGTGCTGGCCGTGATCAAAGCTGAGAACTACGACGACGCTTTGCGGATTGCGAACGATACGCAGTTTGGTTTGACTGGCGCGGTGTACAGCTCGGACGAGGCGAAGCTTCATCGCGCGCGCAAGGAGTTTCACGTTGGGAACCTGTATTTGAATCGGAAGTGTACGGGCGCGCTGGTGGGTGTTCATCCGTTCGGCGGGTTCAACATGTCCGGCACCGATTCGAAGGCCGGCGGCCGAGACTACTTGTTGCTGTTCCTGCAAGCGAAGGTTTCCGCTGAGCGTGTCGGCGCGACGACTCGGCGCGTGGCGGAAGCAGGCGTCGCGGATTAGTTTGAATGCGAATAGTTTTCATGGGCACACCTCAGGCCGCGGTCCCAACGCTGCGGCAGTGCCTTGTTGACGGCCATGAGGTCGTCGCAGTCTGGACGCAACCTGACAGACCGGCGGGACGCGGGCATCATGTCGCGTTCTCGCCGGTGAAGGAGTTTGCAGTTGAGCACGGGTTGACGGTCCATCAACCTGCGCGTCTCAAGAACGACGAGGCTGTTTCGTTGTTTGCCTCACATGATGCTGACGTTGCCGTCGTCGTCGCCTACGGACGCATCCTGCCTGAGCCGTTTTTGCGAACACCACGTCGAGGTTGTATCAACGTCCATTTTTCGTTGTTGCCGTTGTATCGCGGCGCGGCGCCTGCGAATTGGGCCATCGTCAACGGCGAGGTTGAGACCGGCGTCACGACGATGTTCATCGAGCCGGCGCTCGATACCGGTCCGATACTGATGCAGCGGGAAACGCCCATTCATCAGACCGAGACTGCGCCGGAGTTGATGGGACGTCTGTCGGAGATTGGCGCGGAGCTGTTGAGTCAGACGCTGTCGCATTTGCACGAGCTTACGCCGCGGCCGCAACGCGATCAGGATGCGACGTTCGCGCCGATTCTCACGAAGGAAGACGGGTTGATCGACTGGACGCTGAGTGCGTTCGTGATCGAGCGCTGTGTGCGCGGGTTTCAACCGTGGCCCAACGCGTATACGAGTTTCAATTCGCGAGGCTTGACGGTCTGGCGTGCTCAACCTTTGTCGCTGCCGTCTGCCTCGGAGGGTCGGCCGGGCGAAGTGATTACTGCGCACGGCGACGATTTGATCGTGAACTGCGGCGAGCAGACGGCGTTGCGGTTGATTGAAGTGCAGCCGGAGTCGCGCAAGCGAATTGGCGTGCGCGAGTTTATCAACGGCGCCCGCTTGAAGATCGGCGATCGTTTTGGCAATTCGTAAAGAGATCTCACCAGCGCGCCGAGCGGCATTCGAGATTCTTCGCCGCGTCGCCGATGGCGCGTTCTCGTCAGTCCTCCTGGCTTTGGAGGAACCCACACTCAAACCGGCTGATAGATCGCTGACACACGAGCTCGTGCTCGGCGTGCTGCGTTGGCAGTTGTGGTTGGACCGTGTTATCGAACACTTTGCTCAGCGACGCGTGGAGAGTTTGGATTTGCCGGTGCGCATCGCGTTGCGGCTTGGTCTGTATCAGTTGAGGTTTTTGACTCGCATTCCGGCGGCTGCAGCGGTGAATGAGTCGGTTAGCCTGGTGCGGCGAGTGAAGTTGAGTTCGGCGGCGGCGCTTGTGAATGCCGTGTTGCGGCGCGCGATACGAGAGGGTGATTACGACCCGGCAGCGGAAGTTGACGACCCGCTAGTCCGTGTTTCCGTTCAGACTTCGCATCCGCTTTGGTTGCTCGAACGTTGGGTCAAGGCGTTTGGTCTGGCGGAAGCGGAGGCGTTCGCACGCGCTAACAATCAAGTTCCGCCTATGGCGTTTCGCGTCGTTCGGTCGCGTACTTCGGTCGACGATGTCGTATCGGTGTTAACTGACGCCGGCGTTTCTGTTCAGCCTTCGTCCATCGCGCGGGGCGCGTTTCGAGTTTTCGGCGGGGCGACCGTCCTCCGCGAACTATCTGCCGCGGGTCAAATCTATCTCCAGGACGAAGCGTCGCAACTCGTCGCGGAAGTTCTTGACGTCCAACGCGGCGATCGCGTGCTAGATCTCTGCGCGGCGCCGGGCGGCAAGACGACGCTCTCCGCCGATCACTCGCACGACGATGCTTTGATCGTCGCCGCCGATCGTTACGCGGCAAGAATCGCAACGATCACCAACACGGCTGCACTGCATCGACTGCACAGCATCAAGCCCGTGTTGCTCGATGGATTGCAGCCACTCCCGTTTCGCGCGGCAACGTTCGATCGCATCCTTGTTGACGCACCGTGTTCGGGCACGGGCACGCTGCGTCGGAATCCCGAGATCCGCTACCGCCTCTCGAACAACGACATCGGCGAATTCTCCGCCGCGCAAAAGCAGTTTCTCGCGAACGCCGTCGAGGTCCTGAAACCCGGCGGCCGCCTGGTCTATTCAACCTGCTCCGTCGAACGGGACGAGAACGAACTCGTAATCGAATCGTTCCTCTCAATGCACCCCGACCTTCACCTGGTTAACTCAACCCGCACCTGGCCCCACAAAGACGGCAGCGATGGCTTCTTCATCGCCACCCTCGAACGCCAACCCTGATCCACTCGGTCCATCAGACCTTAAGGGCCAATATTTGTTTACGGCTGCCGCGACTTGTGTCATACTCCCGGCGCCTCGCATTCAAATAACTAGCCCACCGCTAGATCAACCAGCCCCCGATTGCACTGGAGCCGTGGCGTGCATCCTTACGTGTACCGTCCTCTGATTATCGCGATCTGCATTTCGTTATTGTTTTCTGCTAACCCTTGGTTCTGGTCGCAGGCGCAGAACCAGCGTCCGAAACGCGAAGGCCGGCCAAAGCCGGGTAAGCCGGAAGGCGAGTTTCCGGACTTGGAAGAGGTGCAGCGGGAGTCGAACGTCGAGCGCGAGCCTGCGCCGCCGATTCCGTCGACTATTCGTTCGCCGAAGGTCCCGTTGAATCCGTGGAACGGGCGAAGAGTTGGTGATCCCGGCACGCGTGGCGAGTTGGGCCAGGCTGTCAATCGCCCGCGGCGGGCGCACGCGAGTAGAAAATCCGTCTCACCGCCGAGCGTGTTCGATGATCAGTTCATCAACAACTTCTTCACGTGGGCTGTCCTGCGCGCGCCGAACGGTAATGAGCCAACTTACTGGAAGGACCAGTTTCGCGTCGCATATGCGCAGGGACAGACGTCGCTGAAACTGGCGGCGGTGGAGTTGGGAAAGACGCTGTTCGAGTCGGCCGAATACGCCGGACGCGGACGGCTGGATGACCAGTACGTTGACGATCTTTACAGGACTTACCTGATGCGTGAGGCTGACAGTGCGGGTAGGGCTTTCTGGATAACCCAAGTCGAGCCGAACGGTCGCGAGAACGTGCGCCGTGCTTTTGAAGAGTGCCCGGAGTTTGCGGGA
>DASURS010000201.1:0-6641 GCA_036279935.1 Pyrinomonadaceae bacterium | reverse complement strand
GGCTTTGCACAAAAAGTCCTTGTTCTGGGGATCCTCTGTGCAACCTCAGTGTCCTCTGCGTCTCGGTGGTGTGGTTTTACTCGGAATTCATCAACCACAGAGACACAGAGGACACTGAGGTTGCACAGCGAAGAGCGCGCTCGGGACTTTTCGTGCAAAGCCCTGTTTACCTGGAACTTTGATCACACTGCTTACCTGGAACTTTGATCTTCTGTTCCATGGAACTCTGATCTGAGAGTTAGCTGCAACTTGATCTGAGCGGTTTGAGAAGAACAAGTCAGGAAGGGGGCAGAGCGAAGCGTCGCCCCCGCTGCGATGCGCCTGCGTAAATCGCAGCTGCAACAGTCAGACTGATCATTACGGCGTCTGGGGCCAATGCGTAGTGACTTGCTTCGGTAGAGCAAGTCGCTTTCGCGCTTTCTGTTCAAATGAACGCGCCGGGTTTGTCATGTAGAGCCCGCAGCAGCGATTACAAATCGGCAGACGATTCGTCAGCATGTGCTTGCGAAACTTGATCGCGACCGTGGAGTTGAACGACTCCATGAACCCGTCGCGAAAAACGTTGCCGGCAATGACGTCCGGATGGCCGGGACAGAAGATCAGATCGCCGCTCGCGTGAACGCGCGCCCAGTAGAACGGCATGAAACAGCTCTCGTTGCCGAAGGTGTCGAGATAGTTGGTGAAGTAAGTCTCGTAATCCGCGCCACGCAACTGGCTGGGCGTCGTTACGACAAACGGCGGCGAGAAACGCTTGCGCCTGCCTAGCACTCTCGTGAGCGCGGCCGCGACGTTGCCGTAGTCGTGCTTCTCGTGGTTCGCGGAGACCCATCCACGCCATGCACCGCTCGACTTCACACCGAACTCACGTTCCAGGTGACGCTCGTAAGCTTTTCCCACGTCTTCGGTAAGGAACCACCGGAAGTTGTAGTTGATCGCCAGCGCGTCGAAGTCGCGTGCGACGTCGTAAACCCTTTCGAGCACGCTGGTGGTCCACTCACAAACGACGGTGCTCATGATCACGGCCGGCAGCGGCAAGCCGAGTTGGCGGCGCAACTCGAACAGCTCCGCCATCGATTCGCGCGCCTGTCTGAACGTTCCCGTCCCGCGCACTTTGTCGTGCGCCTTTTCGTCGCCGTCGATCGACAGGAGGAACATCAGGTTCCGGATCTTCGCGAGTGGCGTAAGGTGCGATTTGAGAAGCGTGCCGTTAGTAGAAAAGATGACGTCGAACTGTTGTTCGCGCAGTAGTTCAAGCAGCGTGTCGATGTGTTTGTAAACGAAAGGCTCGCCGCCGTGAACGCTGATCAGCGAGTCGCGCGGTGAGAGACTGCGCATGAGACGAATGAGCGAGTCTTCATTCATGTGCTCGGCGTGGCGGACGCCGTCGAAGAAATACCCGTTCTCGCCCCACTGGTTGCAGAACGGACAGCGCAGGTTGCACGCTTCGGTGGGAATGAGTTGGACCACCGTGGCCGCGGGAAGCTTGAACGTCTTCGATTGCACGGACGCTTCGTACAGTTTTCCCCAGGTGCGCTGGCGGCGGCGGTTGCGCGCGTACAGCCGAGCGAAATGCACATAGTCGGTGAGGCGGTACTTCATTTGTCATGCCTTTTTTGTGGCTAAGGAACGAGGACGATCTTGCCGTAGTTTTGTCGATTCGTCATCAGTTCGTGCGCCTGGCGGACCTCCGCCAACGGCAACACGTGTCCGACCTGCATCTTCAGCTTCCCTTCCTCGAACCAGGCGAACATGTGCTTCAAACTCTCACTCATCAAGAGCGGGCGCTCGAATATGGCGCTCAGGTGCAGACCAAGCACGGACTGCGAGCGAAAGAACAACTTCAACGTGTCGATCGGCTGCACCTGTTTGCTCGCGGCGCCGTAGACGACGAGCCGTCCCAACGACGGCAGGATCGCGAGGCTGCGTCGAAACACGTCACCGCCGACGGATTCAAGAATGACCTGCGGCGCGCGGTCGCCGATCAGCTCTCGATCGAACTCCTCGTAAGTGAAAGCTTCATCAGCCCCGAGCTCTCTGATACGCTGCCGCTTCTCTTCCGACGATGCCGTCCCGACAACGCGCATGCCGAGCAGTTTCGCGATCTGAATCGCCGCCGTGCCGACGCCGCCTGCCGCGGCGTGAATCAACACCGTCTCACCTGCCACCGCTCTGCCGAGCGTTATCAACGCGTGATACGCCGTCAGATACTGGACCGGAAACGCCGCCGCCTCGACGAACGACATCGACTCCGGAAAGCGCACGCAAGCCGCCGAATAAGCGCAAACACGCTCCGCGTGAGCGCCGACACCCGTCATCGCAATCACTCGCGATCCGACCGGCAGCGAGTTGTCGTCACCAGTCGCATCGACGACGCCCGCCGCTTCGAACCCGGAAATGTACGGCGGTTTTGGTCCACCCGGATACACGCCTTCGCGTTGCATCACGTCGGCGTAATTTAGCCCTGCCGCTTCCACCTTGATCCGCACCTGTCCGGGCTGCGGCTCGGGATCGGGTAACTCGACGAGTTCCAGTTGGTCCACACCGCCAAAAGCTTTGACACGAACTGCCTTCATCTTTTCTCCCTTGCGATTCGACTCGCTACGTACTCGGCGTCCCGCGCGATGCCGCGCAGATACGGCGAAGCAAACGTTCTCCCAAAACGAAATCCCAGCAAGAACAGACCCGGCGCGCGCGTGCTCTCGCAGTTTCTGACGATGGGCCGGCCATCGGCGTCCACGTCGAGAAGTCCGGCGAGATGGTCCAATGCATAATTGAAACCGGTCGCGAAAACGATGAGATCCGGTTGTAAATGTTTGCGGTCCTCAAACTCGACCGTGCCGTTTTCAAAACGGCGCACGGCGGGCGTCTTCTTTATCAAGCCACGGCGAATCGCGCGAACGACGGTGAGCCCCGTCATCGGTTCACTCAGATTGTTCAAAACGGGCCCGCACAGGCCGGCCGGAAGCTGCTCCGGAAGCCAGGCGAAGTAGTGAACGTCAATGCCGAGGATCCAGTGCGGAAACGCGCGCAAACGCGATCGCAACGACAAATATGCCAGATGGTTCTGCCCCCTGACTCGCAGCCAGTTCTCCAGCACCTCCGCCGCCGAAGCGCCGCCGCCGATGACCAGCAACTTGCGTGGCTTCGCGAGATGCTCCGCGCGCACGTCGAGACTGTGCAACCAGTGCAGTGTCGTTTTGGCTGGGTTGAAGTTTTCGGGTAATCGCTTCCTGCTGATGATGCCGGTCGCATTGATGACGTGACTGCCGCGAATCTCAGCCTCTTCGACGCCGCGGATTCGATACTGGACCAGAAACCCATTGCGATCGCGGCGCACCGAGTGGACGGCGCTTTTCAGTTGGACCTTCAACCCGTGCTGCTGCTGATAGCGCTCAAGTTCATGGACCAGCGTTTCAAAAGGCAAATACACCGGCGCGTTTGACGCAATCCGCATGTCTGGCATCAGCGACAGGCCTTTGGGCGAGAGGAGCCGCATCTGCGGATCGACGCGGCGCAACGCGCTGGCCACGGATCGTCCCTTCTCCAGGATCACGTAATCGATCCTTCGCTTCGACAGCCTTTCAGCAGCCGCGAGCCCCGCTGGACCAGCGCCGATGATGATCACCGGATCCCTCGGCGCGCCGCCGCTCATATTTCCACCTGTTGCCGCTTCTTCAAGTACTTCTGATCCAACTCCTCAACCACGAGATCCGCCAGCGTATTCGCATCGTCGGTCGTCAACGCCGTCAAACGATGCGTGATGAACATCTGCGTGCGGTCGGGCCACGCGAGCACCGCCATGGCCGCGCCCATGTGCAGGCAGACCGGCGTGTAGATCTGCTGGTCCACCATTTGTAACGCGCCGTTTGATCCGCGAAATACGTCGTCGTGAATCGCGCGCGACTGTTCGAACCACGCGAAGTGGCTCGTGGCGTAGCCGGTTAATTCAGGACTGGCGGCGAGCTTGCGAAATAGTCGCCACGGCACGAACCGCGCCGGCGCTGACAGCTTGGGGAGAGCGAGGTGCATCCGTTGCCGCATCGCTCCGCGCATCTGTTTCTTGAGATCTGTGGCGAGAACTTCGAGCGTCTGTGAGGCGTCGGCGGTAACTGTGATCGGCGAGATCCAGTTGCCGATGCGAACGCCGCCGCGTTCTCGTTGTCGTCGCAAACTAACCGGAACTTCGATCGAGATCAGCGACGTGGGCGCGTTGCCGCGCGAGTTGTTCCACGCATGGATCGCGCGCGTCCACGCACTCGCGCACAACCAACCGTTCGCCACACCCGACACGTCTCTTTCCACAACCGACGTCTCGCCCGGCGAACAACTTCGCATGGCAATGCGCGCGCCTGGCTTCGTCCGTCGCAATTGCTGGAGGTTCCTAAACGCTTGTGTGACCGAGATTTTTCGCGACGTCCTGTGATCATCAATAAAATCCGTGGTTCCCAGATGGACCAGCGTTCGCAACGCCTCGCCACACACGGCGAAAAAACCTTCGCCATCGACAACCGCATGATGCGCGCGAAAGGCAAGCACGTTGTTGTCTCCACGCGCGATCCAAAGCAGTTGAAACGGCGGTTCTGCGAACGGATCGATCGGGCGATTCCGCCACTCACTCAATCCCGCCGCGGTATTCAACATCTCACTCGTGCGACATTCACCGTCCCAGGACAATCCGAAGAAATTCCTGCGCAGTCGCTGCCCAAGCGGAGGCCAGCGCCGAACGATATGATCGAGCATCTGTTCGACGTCGCTGCGCGTGATTCGTCCTTTCAGATCGACCTCGGCCCCCAACTGCATCAGCACGCCGGACGACTCCTGATACGCCACGAAAAAGGCGTCCGTCGCGGACAGTCTGGTGGATCGCGTCGCCGTCATGATGCTTCCTGCCAGCGCGCGAGGCGAGCGTTGCGGTCGTCGATCGCCTCGGCCCATTCGCCTGAGCTCTCGATCATCATCATCACCAACTCAGCCTGCATCACGCGTTCTCCATCAACCGTCGCGGTCACGGTGGTGTTTATAGCCGACGGTTGCGAACGCGAGATCTCCGCGTTGAGCGCCAGCGTTGCGGGCAGATAAACCGGATGCAGAAAGCGCCCATCGCGAACCATTCCGAGGATGGCCAATCGTTCGACGCCCAGCGCAGATCTCGCGAACTCTTCCGCCAACGGCCCCGACACTTGCGCCCCCAGCTCGAGAATGAGCGACCCCGGCAACACTCGCGACACGGGAAAGTGGTCCGCGAACAACGGATGATCGGCGGGAACAAACGCCTCCGCCGTCGCGCGCCCGTTCGCGACGTCGATGCGGATCGATCGCATTAGCTCGAACATGTCCGTTGCGCCAGTTTGTGGTCCACGAGCCGCACGATCGCGCCGACGGTGCAGAAACGCGGCAGCGTCGTCGCGTGTATGCGCGGCGGAAACAGTTCGCGCGGCGTATCGTAAAGCAACTCCATCAAGCGCTCGCGCCCGGCTTCGGACAGCACCGCGTCTTCCGCGAACTTCGCTTCGTCAAGATCACCGCGCGCCAGGCGATAGATCGTTCCCTCTGGAATCTCGATCTGAAAGTGCTGTTCGAGCCGGAACAACAGATCGAGCAGGTCCATCGACGTGAACCCCAGATCGTAAAAGAAGAGCTGCTGCTCGGCGATCGGTTCGGTATCCGGCAGCGCCAGTGTTTGGCGCACCAGCATCGAGACTTCGCCGAGCGTATCGCGGGAGCTCATGCGGTCACACCTCCGTCGACGCACCAAACCTGACCGGTGACGTAGGAGCTCAGCGGCGACGCGAGAAACAGCACGACGGGCACGACTTCTTCAGCTTCTCCCGCGCGACGCATCGGGATCGCAGCGCGCGCCTGGTCCATGTGGTCATCGAGAATGCGCGCGCTCATGCCGCCCGCGAGCAGTCCCGGCGCAACGGCGTTGATGCGGATGCCGCGCGTAGCAGTCTCACGCGCTGTCACTCGAACAAATGATTCGAGCGCCGCTTTCGACGACGCGTACGCAGCCTGTCCCGCGTTCGGGCGCTGCGCCGCCGTCGACGACACGACGACGATGCTGCCGCTGCGGTTCAGGATCATCGGCTTCAACGCTGCTCGCAGCAAACGAAACGCCGACAAGACATTCACCTCGTAAACACGCGCGACTTCATCGTCAGTCAGACTCGCAACTAGACCGTCGGCAAGCGTGCCGGCGTTGATGATCAGCGTGTCGATGCGGCCTGCTTTTTCCAGGACCCAATCGACGACGCGCGTGGCCGCCTCATTTTGCGTCAGATCGGCGGCCATTGAATTCGCATTCACTTCGCTCCGTGAGGTCAAAAAGATCTTTGCACCCGCATCGCCGAATCCGTTCGCCAACGCGCTCCCGAGATAGCCAGCCGCGCCCGTAATGAGCGTCACACGATCTTGTAATTGCCAATCAAGCATGCGTTCGCTCGTTTTTTGCCGCAAAAAGGCACAAAAGACACAAGAGTTTTTTCATGACGGTTTTTGTGCTTTTTTGTGCCTTTTTGCGGCAAATCATACGTTTGACGTGAAGCGTTTCAGGATTAATGCGGCGTTCTGGCCGCCCATGCCGAACGACACGGACAATACCGTCCTCGCATCAGCATCGCGCGGCTCGGCAATCACGTGGT
>DASURS010000200.1:0-20397 GCA_036279935.1 Pyrinomonadaceae bacterium | reverse complement strand
GCAGGAACGCACGATCCTGTTAACCGGAGTGGAATTCAAACAAAAAGTCCCGGACCTTCAGCGCACCAAGTTTGGAGTGCTGATGACCGTATACTCCGTGAAGATCTTCGATGCCGAGTTGGACAAAACTATCTACGATTCAGGTCTGTTCCTGACGGACGCTCATGAAACAAGCTCCGAGGATCCAAAACAGGACCTTCCTCGGAAAACGCTTTACCTGAGCTTTCGGGTTACTCCGAAAGGTACGCTTAACTACTCCCAATTACGCCCCAGACAATAAGCCCAGCTCACATTAGGACTTTCGGGCCATGTCGAAGCGATGGCTTTCACTCGCCGGTGTCATTTTCTTTCTACTCGCCGTCTTCTGCGCCGGCTTCGTCTTTTTCTACAACCGCATGCAACGCTCACAGGCCGTCGCTCCCGCGCCGCCGCCTGGGCGGCTTATCGACAAACCGTTTCCGCATGCGAAACTGTCGGACGTCTACGGAACAAAGGTTGACGAACAGATCCTCCGAACAGGAAGAGTCGTCGTCGTATTCATCACGATCGACTGCGACGCCTGCGCCGCGGAAAGCAAATTCCTTGAACCACTCACAGGCCGTCGAAAAGACGTCGCCTTCTACGGCCTCGTTCCGTTTGGCCCACGAGTCAAATCACCGGACGACGCCGCGAAGAAGTTTCCTTTCCGGATTTTTTACGACGAAGGCGGCTCATTCTTAGCCCAGATGGGAATAAACCGCGTTCCGGTCAAGGTGTTCCTCGAGGACGGGATCATCAGGAAGGGCTGGATCGGCGCCGCCATATCTGACAAGGACCAGAAGTCGTTCATCGAGTGGTTGGACAGTCTGCCCTGAACGCGTATAATGGGCCATCTCTCCTGTGCGCAGTTGTGAGTATCGACTATGCTTCTAAAATGCCTCGCGTTGGCAGTAGCAGTCTTTTCCTTACAGGCTCAACAGCCCGCCAGCCCTGATCCATCGAAGCGAGTGTACGAAGTCCTCAACTCAACGGCGGACGAAGCGAAGAAGTGGGACGACAAGGCGATTGCCGCTCGAACTCAGGCCCAGATTGCCGATCTGATCTGGGACAACGACCCCGAGAACGCGACCACTTACCTGAAAGCCGCATGGGCGGCCACCTCGATAGTTGACGAGCCGAAACGTGAACGTTCGGCGTTCGTGAATCCGTCTCTGCGCAATGCAGTGCGCCGCGAGGTATTGCTCGTCGCACGCAAACGCGCGCCGGAGTTGGCGGAAACGTGGCTCGCCGAGATCGTCGAAGAAAGCAAGTCGTCAGAGAAAGGCGATCGCGGAACGTTCGACGACCGGACCGCGCGCAGCGCCGTGCTGCTGCAAATGGCCCATGAACTCGTCGCCGAGAATCCAAAAGCAGCGTCGGAACTCCTCATCGACAGTTTACGGGACGGGATCTCTTTCAACTTCCAATCCGTTCTCCTGCGGATTCAACAGAAGGACCCGGCGCTGGCGGAGGCTGTCTTCCGCGCCGCGGTCGCGCGATTGAAAACGGCGGGAATGATCGATCCGAACGAGCTACTCACGCTTTACTCGTACCTCTACACACCCGGCCGCGTTTTCGGCGCCAACACTTCCGATAATCGCAATCAGACGCAGTTGGCTCTCGGTGGACCACGCGTGACCGTGCCGCCGGGCCGGCAGAACCCCGCGATGGCCCGTGAGTTTCTCGAGGTTGCGTCGGACGTATTACTCGCGGCGCCTTCGCCTGATGGTCCTTACGCGCTGATCACCGCGCGACGGTTGGTAAGCGCGATCGGATCGTTGTTCAGAGAAGTACGTGAACAGTTGCCGGAAAAGGCGGCGCTGCTCCAGGCACGCGCGCAGCAACTCGATTCCGAAGCCCGGTTCTCGAACGCGCCGATTCCGCGCAAGCCTGACATTCCCGAATACCGCGCGGGCGAAAGCAAAGAAAGCTTCGCCGAACGCAGAGTCGATCTACTCGAAGAGTCAGCAGCCAAAGGACGCGACGTGCTGACGCGCGACATCGGTTACGCGAAAGCAGCCGTCGCAACGACAGTTGAGCGTTACGAACGTGGCCTGGACCTGGCGGGAAAAGTTGAAGACAAATTCCTGCGCGACGGCGTGCGAAACTGGTTGCTGTATCGCGTTGTGCTGCACTTCATCGACGCCGGCAACCTCGACGAAGCTCGCCGTCTGAACCTCAAAAATGACGACGCGGTCGCACGCGCAGTCTGTCTCGTTGCCGGCGCGCAAAAGCTGTTGAAGGACAAGGACACGGATCGCGCGAGTGAGTGGCTGCGCGAAGCAGGAACACTGGTCAGAAAAAGTGACGCAAGCGAAAACATGGCGCGCATCGCGCTGGGCATCGTTTCGACTTACGGCAGTTTCGACAAGCAGGCATCGCTTGATTGGTTGCTGTACGCGGTGAAATTGATGCGGAAGACTCCGCCCGCTTCTCTAAACGACGACAAAGCGCCGGAGCTGAACGGTATCGGCGGCATCACACCAGCCGGCGAAGTCACGGGCAGCACGTCCGGGTTCAGCTTGCAGTCGGCCATCGTCGTCTTTCCCCGGAACCAGTTCGAACAAGTTCTCTACGTACTGAACGATATGACGCCTCGGGAAGCACGCGGCATCGCCGTGCTTACCCTTTGTCGCAACTTTCTTCGCCCACAGCCCCGAACGTGATGGTTGGAGTGCAGCCTGTCCCCCAACAGGCTGCACCCCTGCGGTTGAACTTCAACCGCCATCTGAGAGCTTTCGGTGTTACCCGAAAGTACCCAGATGCCGCCATCGAACTGAAGTGACACCTGAGTACAAGTAGTCGCCCGCCACTCTTTCGAGCGCCACCTAACAGGAATCACTTAGTCGAGGACGGTCCAATGCCACACATTGGCCTTGAATCCAAAACGCTTGTTGCCAGTCGCTTTGGATGCGGCAGAAAGCTGCAACGAGTGTGCCTGCAGCGTGGGCCTGTCGTTACTTTGATGTCTCAAAAGTCGGGAATCCCACCAACGGCAGTTGGTGGATAGTTAGAACCAGCCTACGAGTCCGATGAACCGTTTGCCCGAATCCCACCAACGGCAGTTGGTGGAAGTTTCACTTACCACCTATAACAAGGCTGAAAATGAACCATCCACCAACTGCTGTTGGTGGGATTTGCAAATAGTCGCCGGCCGGTCAGTAGGTTGCATTTGAAGCATCCACCAACTGCCGTTGGTGGGATTACTTTTGAGACAAACCCTGCCCATTGGACCACAAATGTGCCTGCACCTGTACGGCGGCTGTGTTCCACCTTGAGACAGAACCACACCGTCATGGCTCACGCTGTATCATTCGATCGATCGACGTGCGAATCAATGAGCTTGAGGAGTTCGGCCGGCGGAAACGGTTTGGCCAGCCCGCCGATGGCGCCGAGTTCCTGCGCCTGCGCGAAAACGTTCGGGCTGCCGTGTGCCGTGATAAGTACAATCGGGAGCGCAGGCTGAAGGTTACGAATGTCTGTGATTACCTGAAATCCGGAGATGTCCGTCAGAAACAGATCCACCACACCGAACTCAAAACGCCGGTTGCGCGCGTGGTTAATTCCGTCGAGCCCGTTGGTGGCGAGCACGACGTCAAACCCCTGCGATTCCAGCACGAGTTTGAGCGCATCGCCGACGCAAGGTTCGTCGTCGACGATTAAAATACTGATTTTTTCAGTGGTGTCAGTCCCGGTCACAGTGTCGCCATCTCTTAAGACTTCGCCGCCGCCGGACGTTCGACCTTGATGCCGAGCTTCTTGAGTTTTCGGTAGAAGGTGGGGCGTGGGAAACGGAGGATTTGAGCCGTTTTCTTAACATTTCCGGCAGTTCGTTCGAGAGTTTGGAGGATGGCTTCACGTTCAATCTCTTCCATGGCCAGGAGCGGAGGAATCACGAAAGTAGAACTCGTCATGCGCGTTTGAAGCTCTTCCGGCAAACAATCAGGCTGCAACTCGGCGTCCGCGCAGAACAGGACGGCGCGTTCTATGGCGCTTTCGAGCTCGCGTATGTTGCCGGGCCAATCGTATCGCAGCAGACGCTTGATCGCGTCGGGAGAAATCTCGCGAATCTTCTTCCCGTACTGCTCGTTGAACCGTTTCAGAAAACGGCCGGCGAGCAGCGGCACGTCGTCAAGACGTTCCCGCAGAGGCGGGACCTTGATCTTGATCGTGCTGATGCGGAAGTAGAGATCTTTACGCAATAAGCCCTCATCCAGAAGCGCCAAAGTATCGCGATTGGTGGCCGAGACGAGACGGAAGTTAACGTCGATCTCCTGCTCATCACCAAGCCGGCGCAGTTTTCTCTCTTGCAATACGCGTAGCAGTTTCGTTTGCAGGTGCGCGGGCATCTCCGCGATCTCGTCTAAAAGCAGCGTCCCCTGGTTGGCCGCTTCGATGAGGCCGCGTTTGTCGCGGTCGGCGCCGGTGAACGCGCCTTTCCGGTAACCGAATAATTCGGACTCGATCAGTTGCTGCGGAATCGCGGCGCAGTTGATGCGGATAAACGGGCCGGAGGCGCGCTGGCTCTGAGCGTGAAAGGCAGTCGCGATCAGCTCCTTGCCGGTGCCGCTTTCACCTTCGATCAGGACGGAGGCATCGGACGGCGCGGCGGTGCGGATCGTCTCGAAAATCTGGCAAATCTTTGGATCGCGCCCGATTATGCCGAAGGTTTCACTGTCGCCGGCGAGCGTTCGTTTCAGCGTCTCGTTCTCGCGTCTCAGGGCCGCCAACTGCAAAGCGCGATCGACCAGCGCGAAGAGGCGATCGGGCGTGTAAGGCTTTTCCAGGTAGTAGTAAGCGCCGGCTTTGATGGCTTCGATCGTGACGTCGAGCGAGCCATAAGCGGTCATGAGAATGACTTCGACTTCCGGCGTATTTTGCTTGATGTGCTTAATGAGGTCGATTCCGTAGCCGTCTGCCAGTTGGAGGTCAGTGATAACGAGATCGAACTGTTTTTGCCTGAGAATGTTGGCCGCTTCACCGCAACTCGCGGCGGTCGACACGTCTAAGCCGGAGCCGCCGAGGATCAGTTCGAGTGAGTCAGTTACGCTCGGCTCGTCGTCAACGACAAGGATTCTCCTTGCAATCACTTCACGTCCTCCTTTCGTTGGCTGGAAGCTCGATCCTGATGTGAGTTCCCTTTCCGACTTCGCTTTCGACCCTGATGTGCCCGCCGTGCTGCTGGATGATTTTGTGCGCGTACGGCATTCCGAGACCGAGACCGCGGCTTTTGGTCGTATTGAACGGTTCGAAGATCTGTTTTATGCGTTCGGGCGTCATGCCCGCACCCGTGTCTTTGATCTCCATCCAGAGCTTGTCGCCGGTTTTCCCCGTTGAGATGGCGAGTTCGCCGCCTGACGACATGGCTTGAACAGCATTGAGCACGAGGTTGAGTGTCACGGCTCGAATCGACGCTTCGTCGAGCATCCCGGCGACGGGTGAGCTGTCCAGTTCGAGTTTTGTTTCGATGTTGTGAGCAGAGATCTCCGTGCCCAGAAGCTGGACGACGTCGGGCGCGACTTCGTTTAGATCGACTCGTTTCGGCGCGAGCGTGACCGGACGCGCGTAATTCAGGATCTGCTCGGTGGTAGCGGTGAGATTGTTGATGGTGGCGATGATCTTGTCGACGAGCTGGGCATCGCCGGGAGAAAGTTTTCCGTCGAGTCTGCCTTTGAGGTGTTCGGAGTAGAGCAGCAGGCCCGCCAGCGGGTTTCGCACTTCATGGGCCACCTGGGCCGCAACCCGGCCCAGCGTCGCGATCTTCTCATTGTGCGCAAGTTGCTCATTGGCTTCGACTAACCGTCGTTGTTTGCGGTCGACGAGCGCCAGCAGAATGCTGACGACGACGAGATCGACAGTCATCGAAATGAAGAAATGTTCGCTCCGTTGTTCGAGCGTGTCGCGATGTTGCGCGTTTTCGGGGCCGGGATAAGTGCGCTCGACCCAGTGGTAATAAGGCGGCTTCAGCACCTGCTCCCAAACCACTATGACGGCGGCAGTTAAAACGACCGTGAGCGCCGTAAAACCGAAGATCATCCGCGTGTTGAGACCTCGGTGTTTACCCGACACGTCTCCGGAACGAGGACCACGTGGATTTCTATGAAACAGTCTGGAAAAGACACGCATAGACATTCGCGGGTAAAGGCTGTCTCCCACCAGCCTTCCGAGGGTGACTTTATGGATTCGGGTCAGACGAGGTTTCTAATTACTAGACCCGAAGACTTGCTTGCAGTCTACAAGAGCTTCTGCAAGTGGCGTGCAAGCGTCTCATTTTGAGAAAAGCTGCCGTTTGTTGCGCACGATTTACTCGGCACGTGAAAAGCCGAGCGATATCTCGCGCCTTGGTGTGGATTTTTCCCGCGAACGGCAAAGCCGGCGGAGAAGAAACTTAGCAAGAAAGCTGTAGCACAACTCTTGCAGGGAGCTGAGCGACAGCGAGCAACAACAGCCTATTCGCGCACCGGGGAATAATACCACAACGCAAGGAGATCCAAATGCGGAGACTTACCCTAGTACTCATCCTCTTGAGTTTTGCTTTTGCTTCGGCGGCAAACGCTCAGACCACACCGAAACCACCTTCAACCCCGGCGGGCGACAACTGCGGCTGCGAATCGCAGGTCCTGCCTGACACAGTGGCGATCGTCAACGGCGTAAAAATCACCGCCACCGATCTCAAAAAGGCGACGGGCGATACCGTGACACAGATGCAACAGCAGGTGATAGCAGCCCGTAAACGCGAGCTCGACCTGACGATCAACTCAAGACTCCTCGGGCTCGAAGCAAAGAAACGCGGCATCACCACCGTAAAACTGCTCGAACAGGAAGTGGTCGCCAAAGTGAGACGGCCCACTCTAGCCGAGGCCCAGGCTTTCTTCGATCAGAACAAGACGCGAATCACAGGAGAGTTCAAAGACGTCGGCCAAGACATCATCGCGTACCTGTCGGACCAGCGTCAGCGAGCCGAGGCGAAGAAGTTTGCCGACGGTCTGCGCGCGGCCAATGAAGTCAAGTTGCTTGTGACTGAGGTTACGCCGCCCGCGACGCAAGCGGATCGCGCCCGTGTTCTCGCGACGATCAAAGGCGAGCCAATCACCTCCGCCGACATCGAAAGCTCGCTGCTGCCGATGATCTTCGACGTGCAGCAGCAGGTCTATAAAGTCCGCAAGGAAGAGCTCGAACTGAGCATCAACGACACGCTGCTGACTCAGGAAGCAGCAAAACGAAAGATCACGACCAACGCGCTGCTCGAAGCGGAAGTCAAACCGAAGCCGATCACGGACCAGCAAACACAGACCTTCTACGATCAGAACAAAGACCGTGTCAGCGGAGACTTCGCACAAACTAAAGATGCCATCAAGCAGTATCTGGAACAGATCGAGGTGCGCCAGGCGGAACGCGCGTTCGTCGAGAAACTGCGCGCCGCTGCTGCGATTGAAGTGTTCCTGATCGCGCCTGAATCGCCGGTGTTTTCGGTATCGACTACGGACCAGCCTTCGTTGGGCAATGCCGACGCGCCCGTGACGATCGTCGCGTTTACGGATTATCAGTGTCCGAGTTGTGCAGCAATGCATCCGGAACTGGAGCGGCTCGTGAAGGAGTCGGGCGACAAGGTAAGGCTGGTCACACGCGACTTCCCGCTCAGCCAACATGTCGATGCGTTCAAGGCCGCGGAGGCTGCCGAAGCTGCTCGCGAGCAGGGTAAGTACTGGGAGTACATCCACATCCTGATGCGCAATCAGTCAACGCTCACCGTTGACAAGCTGAAGGCGTACGCCGGCGAGCTCGCGTTGGACCAGGCGCGCTTTGACACTGCGCTCGATTCAGGCAAGTTTGTTGAGTCAGTGCAGCGCGATCTGGAAGACGGGATGAAACTGGGGATCGATGGAACGCCGGCGATCTTCATCAACGGCCGGCGCGTCTCGGCGCGAGGTTATGAGGAATTGAAAGCGACTGTCGAGCAGGCGTTGAAGGCTGCGATTCCGAAAGGAGGCACCGCCGGCGCCGGACGATAACGGTTATCTGATGACCGTGATCTTCGTGATCGGGTGAATCTCCCATGCGGTTGCTCGCCAGTTAGCGGGTCTGCGAGGGCTGGTGTTCTCGGCTTCTTCGTCGTGACCGACGTCGAAGTAGAGCCAGCCCTCGAATTCACACCAGTGGTCCACCAACTGCGCCTGTAAAGCCTTCTCTGACCAATCCATTCCCTGCTGCGCGGCCCAGTCGCGCAGATTTGGCGTGACCTCGACGATCATCTGCTCCGACTTCGGCGCGTCTTTACGGGTGGAGATCGCGATGTGAACATCGCGGCGACAAGGATGGAAACAGTTTGTCGCTTCGGGACGAGCGTACGCGACGTCGAGCACCAGTCCCTGAATCCTGGCGGCGCGGTCAGTGGACCAGCGATTACGATCGTCACCCGGTTGAAACAACGCGTCGAGGGTAACTCGCGAATCGAAATCGGCAGCGTGCGGAAACGTGGTCCTGTTCTTCAGCAGGTGAATCCTGCGCGCGTTACTCGTCAGCGCGATACCGACGCTCGGACAGTTCAGCGCCAACGCGCCCCACAATCCGACGAAAACAGCAACGACGACGGCGATGACGGCTAATGTCCGCTTCCCAGTTACTGCCATTTAAAGATCTTCAGTGCAATGACAAAACTAACGAGGAACCAGGCGATCATGATCGCGATTGGCGCCCAGAGCGATGAGAGCGTCGCGCCTTCGTTCATCAACGATCGGAGCGTGGAGTTGAGGGCCGTCAACGGCAGCGCCTTGATGAAGGGTTGAAACACCTGCGGGAAACGTTCGGAAGAGAAGAACGTTCCGGAAAGCAACCACATGGGAAGCATGATGAAGTTCATCAAACCGGAAACGCCTTCGATCGTCGTCGGACGCGCCGCGACCAGCAAACCGATGCCGGAAAACGTGAAGCCGCCGAGTATCGTCACAAGCACGACGCTCAACCACGACCCGCGCACGGTAAAGCCGAAAGCAAGCTCCGCGAAAACAATGATCGCGCCCACTTCCAATACGAGAAATATCAAACGCGAGAGCATGAACGAGAGCAGGTAATGCGAACGACGCATCGGCGTCGCCGCGAATCGTTTGAGCAGTTTGCGCGCGCGTGCAATGACGACCGTAAAGCCCAGTCCCCACAACCCGCTGCCCATCAGGTTCATTCCGATCAGACCCGGAACCAGAAAGTCGACATAACGAGCGCCCGGTTCAGTGATTTTGTCGTCGCTGACCGAAGCGACGTCGGTTCGACCTTTCCCGCGTTGCAGGACGTCGTCGACGAGAAGTCGCGCAGCGCGACTCTCTGGTCTCGTCGGATCGAAGCGATATTCAAAAGCATTGTTTCCGGGTTTGACGACGATCGAGACCTTGCCGCTTCTCAATGCTCGCGTGGCCTCGTCCGGGTTCATGACGGTTGCCGTCACGTCGGGGGAACGAGCCAGCACGTCCGCCATCTCAGCGACGCGCGAATCAGTCGTGGCGGCTTCGATCGCGACCGGCGTCTTGTCGGGCGCGGTGTTGCGAAACGCGATGCCGAGCGCAAACGTCATCAACACGGGGAAGATGAAGACCCAAAACACGGCTTCTTTCTCGCGCAGAAACTCACGCACGCGCACCATTGTTAGTTCGAGCAGCGGATGAAGCGTTTGGCTCTTCGCGCCGCCGGGTTGTTTCGAAACGTATTCGGTTCCCGTTACCAGAGTTTCCTTTGCTTCATCCATCGCGCAGCATTCTCCCTGTCAAACTGACAAAGACGTCTTCGAGCGTCGCCTGGTGCGTGGTGAGCGTGACGAGGTCGGACTGTTGTCGCTTGATCTCGGCGAGAAGAGCAGGCAGAGCGACGCCGATCTCTGAAACTGTCAGCGCATAAGTCTCGTCGCGTTTGTGCAGGTGATTGACGGCGGGAAGCGCAGTCAACGCGTCGTCCGCAAGCGGGTTCGTGACGCTGAATTCGATGATCTGGTCCGCGCCGAGCGACTCGATAAGCTCCGCGGGCGTGCCGAGAGCAATCACTTTACCGTGGTCCATAATCGCGACGCGATCGCAGAGCCGCCTCGCCTCTTCCATGTAGTGCGTCGTCAGCAGGATCGTGCCGCCGCCCGCGCGAAACCGTTCGACAACGTCCCACAGCGAGAGTCGCGCTTGCGGATCGAGCCCCGTCGTCGGTTCGTCGAGAAACAAGAGTTCCGGAGCACTCACGAGCGCGCACGCGACCGCGAGCCGTTGTTTTTGACCGCCGGAGAGTTTGCCCACGCGCGCGTTTCGTTTCTCTTCCAACGCGACTGTCTGAATAACTTCGTCGACGGTGTGTCCGCGCCGGTAGAAGCTGCGAAAGAGTCGCACCGTCTCGGTCACGGTCACCTTCTCCGCCAACTGCGTCTCCTGTAGTTGCACGCCGATTCGTTCGCGTAACCGCCGGTCGTCGCCCTTATTCCAGCGTTGGCCCAACAACTCGACCTCGCCTTCGTCCGCCGGCGTCAGCCCTTCCAGTATTTCGACCGTGGTCGTCTTGCCGGCGCCGTTCGGACCGAGCAGACCAAAACACTCGCCGCCGAACACTTCCAGGTCCAGGCCGTTAACGGCGGTGACGTCGGCGAACCGCTTGACGAGCCCCGAGCAGCGCAAGGCAATACGCTGTGCCGGAGGCGCGGTTGGTCGAGTCGTTTGTGATATTTGCGTCGACATTAGGACCTTTCATCAAAGAATGTTGACTGCGCGGCCGGCGAGCAGGGCGATGACGAGGAGCGAGATCAGCGCCTGGACCATCATCAACGACTTGGCCCAGCGCGAGAGGACGGGCACGTCCGTTGGCGAAAACGCGGTGCTCGTGTTGAAGGCGAGGAAAAGGTAATCGACGAAGTTGGGTTCCCAGTCCTCTTCGCCCGCCTTGCTCTTGGCCTCGGGATGCATCGTCATCTGCGGAAACAGAAACGCTCCGTCAGTGTGGCCGCGCGTGAGACTGCGCTGGTGTGGCCCACCTCCATCCAGCCGCCAATACCAGGCGGCGAAGACCAGAATGTTCGAGATCCAGAGCGTGGCCGCCGATTGCAACAGCCGCTGCGGCGTGATCTGGTGTTTCGTCACCTCGACGAGCAGTGACCCAAGCGCAAAGATCATTGCCGCGGTGACGAAGCTGTTGAGCAGGTAACCCAGTGTTTGATTCCACCAGGGATTCGCGTGGTGGTGAGTGATCACGATTGGTATGAGCAGTCCGGTAACCACTGCGAAAGGCAGCCAGCGCGGCATCCCGCCGAGCACGTTCGACGGCAAAACAGCGTAGAGACCTCCGAGCGCAACCATCGCCACAAAAGGAGGCCACCGCGGTTCAGTAATGTGGGGACCGCTGCTTCTGGCGCTGACTGGATGGGCCGTCGCTCGGTTCATGGATATAAAACGTCCGTAGCATAACAAAAGTGAGTTATCGTGTCGGACAGCAAAAGTCGGAAATCCCACCAACGGCAGTTGGTGGATAGTTATATTCAGGCTACGAGTTCGATGAACCATTTGCCCGAATCCCACCAACGGCAGTTGGTGGAAGTTTCACTTACCACCCAAAAACAAGGCTGAAAAATGAACCATCCACCAACTGCCGTTGGTGGTATTCGCAAAGACCAGCTGGCCTGTCTGTAGGTCGCATTTGAAGCATCCACCAACTACCGTTGGTGGGATTTCCGACTTGTGAGGCAAAGCTCTGTCGGACTGTATTACTATCCGGAACAAATTTCCTAACCACGAGGAGCCAATGAACAACCCGAACAATCCCCAGCAAACGATCGACGTAAGACTACGCACGATGCGCACTCTTTGGATCGGCCTGGTCTTGAGCATCGGCGCCTATTTCGTGGTCACATTGATTGCCGAACGATCGGAAGAACTCCAACCTAATCCGACACTGTCGCTGATACTGCTCGGCGGTTCCGTATTCACAACCCTGATTGCGTATCTCGTCAAGAGCAAACTCTTAAACCAGGCGATCGAACAACAGCAGTTGCAACAGGTCCAACAGGCTTACATCGTGGGTTGGGCGATAACCGAGGTAGGCGCGCTTTTGGGATTGCTTGATTTCTTCGCGACGGGCGACCGTTACTACTACGTCCCTTTCATCGTCGCCGCCGTGGGACAGTTGCTCCAGTTCCCACGATACGAACACGTCCTGCACGCATCGAGCAGCAAACCGATCGACTGAATCGCGTTAAGTCTTGTAAGCACGTCCAGCGAGACTTGCGACCACTGTCACCAGCTCCGCGGAATCCACCGGCTTTGGAAGGTGAAACTGGAAACCGGAACGGAGCACACGCATTCGATCTTCAGCTCGCGCATAGGCCGTAAGTGCAGCCGCCGGAATCTCTCCGCCGCGCTCGCGAGGCAGCTCGCGAATCTTTGCGATCAACGCATAGCCATCTTCTTCGGGCATTCCCAAATCGCTGATCAGAACGTCCGGTTTGTGTTCTTCGAGAGCAACCAGCGCCTCGGCAACTGAAGCGCAGGTGATCACTTCAGAGCCACACTCCTTGAGCACCTCGCGAATCAGCTCGCGCGTGTCAGCCTCGTCGTCGACTACCAGCACCTTCAGTCCCTGAAGTGACGGCAGGCCGTCGAATGTAATGACTTCGTCGCTCTGCGTCGGATGAACGCGTTCAATCTCAGGCTGAGTACTGGTCACACCAACGAACGGCAGGCTGATGGTAAACGTCGCGCCCTGCCCTTCTCCCTCACTGCGCACGGCGACAGTGCCGCCATGCAGATCGACCAGTTGGTGAACGATGGAAAGGCCAAGCCCGAGACCGCCGTGAATGCGCGTCGTGCTCGCGTCCGCCTGGCGGAAACGATCGAACACGTACGGCAGAAACTCTTTGCTGATGCCCACGCCGGAATCACTCACGACGATCTCTACGTGAGAGTCGACGCGGTGCACTTTGACCTGTATGCGGCCGCCTTTCGGCGTGAACTTGACCGCATTGGTCAACAGGTTCCACACGATCTGCTGCAGCCGGTCCGCGTCGCCGGAGATTGGACCAGCCGCCGGGTCCAGCATCGTTTGCAGCCGAATACTCTTCGCGTCGGCTGCCGGACGAATCGAATCGACCGCCGCGTTGACGATATAGAGGAGATCGACCGTGCGCACATCGAGGCGGAGCTTGCCGGAGATGATGCGCGACACGTCCAGCAGATCCGCGACCAGTTGACTCTGCGATTTCGCATTCCGGTAGATCGTGTCCACTGCCCGCTCCATGTTGGCGGGAGTGAGCGTCCCAAGCCGCATCATGTGCGCCCAACCCAGGATCGCATTCAACGGATTGCGCAACTCATGCGAGATCGTCGCGAGAAACTCGTCCTTCAACCGGTTCGCTCGTTCCGCTTCGTTGCGGGCCAACTTCTCGTTCGACAAGAGCCGCGATCGATCTTCGAGTTGCGCCTGTAGCTCGGCCTCGCGCGCGACGCGCTCCGTGACCTCTTCGATGATCGTCAGCGTTCCGATCACTCGATCGTCGTGAGTGAGTGGAGAGATGCGAACGGCCTGCTGCATCTGCGCATAACCGTGGTCACCCGACACCGGAGGCATCGCGATCAAGTAGCCGTGGAGCGCCTGCGACAACACTCGGACCTGTCCTTCGAGGGCCCATTTGTAATGTCGATCCAGACGCCGCTGGGTCAATTCCGGAAACAGGTCGAGCAGATTGGCGCCAATGACTTCACTCGTGCGTTTGCCGGTGTGCTCCTCCATCCAGTGGTTCCACTCGACAACGTTCAGCTCACTGTCCGTCGTCACGATCCCCTGCGCCGCGAGGTCGTGCATCCAGTGCAACACCGCGGCGTTGAGCAACGTTTCCTTCGAGCTTGTCTTGGCCTGCGAGCTCATTGGCTCTGTTGTGCCTCCCAAGCGTCAACTTCCTGAATCAATCGATCGAGAGAATCCACACTCAATACAATCACCAAAAATCCCTTCACCGAACTGTCCCGAATCTGAAACGCCGTGTATACCACGAGCGCGTAGTGCAGCTCGGTCTTGTCACTTGTCGTCGATGCTATCAATTCCTCGAGTGTTTCCAAATGCAGACGCGGGACCGAGAACGTAACGTGAACGTTCAACAAGTTTCCGAACATTCCCAGACACGCATTCAACAAAATGTTGCCGACTTCCGTTAGTACTTCGCGCGCTGACTCATCGAGGTAAGGTGAAGGTTTGTGACCGTCGGTGAGCAGGTCCGTGAGGTGCACGGCGCCTTCGTAGTTCAATAACAAGAGCGCGTCGCCGGCAATTGGACCGGCAAATACCTGGTGAATCGAAGCCACGTCTCCGGGAACAAACTTCGCCAGAGCTCCCCGCAACTCTTTAGCTCGATAAACGGCGACCGCCGGTGGATTGAGCACCACGCGATGGCCCGTCAGGTCCGAGAGAGCGGCGCCCGTGCGCGCGAAAGCGATATTGATCAGCTCCGAGAGAGCGTCGCTCTGTCGCTCAGTTAGTTTCACGAGTCGCTCCTTCCGCGAGCGCTGCCTCGACCGACGCGATCACTTGTTCGGAAATAAAGGGTTTATTGATGAAGCCGAGTGCGCCGGCTTCAGCAGCCATGGTTCGCGTCGAACTCTGGATGTCGGCACTGGCGACTACGACCAGCGCCTTCGGATCCATCTCACGTAATTTCACCAGCACGTCGAGTCCGTACATTCCTTTCATCACCAGATCGAGCAATACCAAAGCGGGCTTTTCGAGGAAGTAAACTTCGAGCGCGGTCATTCCGTCGTCCGCTTCCACCACCTCGTACCCGCCGGATTCGAGGATTCGTCGCAACGTACGCCGCGAAAGCGATGAATCGTCAACGATCAGAATCTTTGAGCTCATACGACCTCCATAATCGCGCGCGCCATGTCTTCGAGAGGAATGCTCTTGTCACTCAAACCCGCTTCCATCACCACGCCGGGCATGCCGTATACGACGCAACTGCTCTCCGCTTCGGTGAACACGAGTCCACCCTGCGACTTGATCCACGCCGCTCCCTGCTTGCCGTCCGATCCCATGCCCGTCATCACCACGCCCAACACGCGACTGCCATAAACTTCCGCCGTCGATTGAAACATCACGTCAACTGACGGCCGGTGCAGCGTATCGAAAGGCCGCGCGTCGAGATGAACGACGGCGTTGCCGCTTGCGTCCCGTTTGAAATAAAGGTGACGGCCCGCCGGTGCAAGAAACACGCGGCCCGCTTTGACCTCGTCTCCCTCCGCTGCCTCCTTTACTTCGAGAGGAGACAGTTCGTTCAACTTCGCGGCGTACATTTCGGTATAGCCGACCGGCATGTGCATCACCATCACGATGGGGACGGGAAAATCTTCCGGGAACTGCGGGATCAATCGTTTGAGCGCCTGCGGGCCGCCGGTCGAAATACCTAGCACGACGATGTCGACGAGGTGTTTTCCGGAGACGCTCCTTGCTGATGTGGGCGCGAACGCGACCTCGGGCGGCGGCGCAGTGGGAAGTCTGTTCAGCCTGATGTTGCCCGCTGCTTTGACCTTGTCGATCAGCTCAGTGCTGACTTCAAAGATTTTTTCACTCGCCAGCGCCGTCGGCTTCTGTACGAAATCGATCGCGCCCGCGTCGAGCGCCGTCAGTGCGGCTTCGGCAGTCTCGTTCGCGATGCTCATGATGATTATAGGCACCGGCCGTCGCTGCATCTGTTCGCGGACGAAGCCAACACCGTCGAGCTCGGGCATGATCAGATCGCACGTGACCACGTCCGGCTCGAGCCGTTCTACTACCTCGAGCGCCTCCAGACCGTCGCGCGCGGTCCCTACAACCTCGACGAAAGGACTGCGAGAGAGAATCTCCCTCACCACCTTACGCACGTAGGCGGAATCGTCAATCACCACTACTCTTAAGACTCGATCCATCAAATCACTTTCTCACGCTTCACATAGACAAAAGCGTCGTCAACTTCGGTAAGAGTAAAATCGGTCGACAACCTTATCAACGATTCGGCCGCGCCGATAAACAGGTGGCCCGGCGACCGGATAAACTTTGCAAACGAATGAACCGCACGGCGAATCGCATTCTCCGAAAAATAAATAAAAACATTCCGGCAAAAAATAAAGTCGGCGGAGGCGAGTGGCGCGATTTGATCCTCTTCCATCAGGTTCGCCACCGTCCATTTGACGCGCCTGTGAATATCACTTCTGATGCGCCAGTCTGCACCTTCAGGCTCGAAATACCGATCGCGCAGTTGCGTCGAAAGACTTCTAAAAGCACGAGCTTTGTAAACACCCCGGACTGCGCGGTCAATGGCATTCGAACTGGCGTCGCTGGCCACAATCTCGATCGACGCCCGTTCAAACCACCCGGCTTCGTTCAGCGCCATGGCGATGGTCAACGGTTCCTCACCAGTCGCGCACGCTGCGCTCCAAATACGCAAAGTCGAGCGGGGGTTTCTCGCGTAGCACTGGGGCAGGAGAGTCTGAACCAACGCTCGCACTTGATCGATCTCTCGCCAGAAGTATGTCTCCTGTACCGACAGCGCGTTCATGACATTTTGCCACTCGGAACGCGCGGCTTCGTCGTACTTCAGCAGGTAGTAATAGTCGAGATATGAACTGAAGCCTCGTTCGATAACGAGCGGCGAAAGCTTGTCGAGGAGCAGATCGCGCTTGCCGTTGTCAAAGAACATCCCGGTGCGTTCATTGATCAATTTTTGAATCAGCGTGCTCGCGCCCTCAGGTAGTATCAAATTTTGTGAACGAAACGTCATTGTCCAGTCTTTTCCAGGGTAGCTTGCGCGGCACGCGCCACGTCCGGGTCGTCATCTCGAACCAGGCCGGCGGCGATCCCCGCAACGTGCGGGCTGCCGATCTGTCCCAGCGAATCAAGGGCCGCAATCCGAACGTGGTTGAACTTCTCTTCCGCAATGACTTTCTCGAGCGCCGCAACGCTCTCGGGCGACCTTCGGCGTCCCAAAGCGCGGGCGCTGAAATAACGCACCCAAACGTCGTCGGCGAAAAGCCCGTCTATCAGGTGACGGACAGCTTCCGGTGCGTCCACGTTGCTCAGCGCGCGAGCCGCGGCGGCGCGGACGGCGGGCGTTTCTTCTCTGATCGCGTGTGTCAGGATCTCGAGCGCTCGATCGTCTTCAACGAACGGCAGGTGCTCGATCGCCGCGCATCTGACTCTCTCGACGGGATCGCTGCTGAGAGTCAATAACGCACCGGCCGCTTCGGGATAACCGAAGTATCCGGCGATCTTCACCGCCGACTCGCGAACGTTCGGATCCGGGTCGTGCAGACGCGGAATGATACGTTTCGAAATCTCCGGCGTAGCGAGTGAATTGATCGCGCTCGCCGCCGCCTGCCTGATCGATGCGTCGTGATTGCCCATCAGCTCGATGAGTCCGTCGAGCGCTTGTGGATCGCCGATCTGGGCGAGTGCGTTTGCCGCCTCGATCGCGAGCGACTCGTCGTCCAACACGCTTACCAGCGCAGGCGTCGCTCGCGCGTCGCCGATGCGTCCGAGCGCCACTACCGCCGAGCGTCTGACTTCGAGATCTTCCGCCGACAACTGTGGAAGCAGGACGTCGAACGTGCCGGAACCGTGCCGGACCAGGGCGTCGATAATCTCGTCGCGCAGATCGTTGCGTCCCATCAAGCGCGTGAGTGCGCGTTCGACGCCGGTACGTTTGAGCCAGCCAAGGACCAGCGCGAGCGGGCGCAGGCTTTCTTTGCCCGGCTCTTCCAGAGCGTCAAGCAGGTTCTGAACGCCGGTCGGAGAGATCTGCCGGCTCGCCAGGTCCGCGATGTAATCGCCTTCGCCGTACTGCTCCTCGTAACGATCTCTCAACTCGGCGAGTGCCGCGGCGACTGAATCCGTCGGCGCATTTTCCGTATTCAACAATGCCGTCAGCGGCTCGACGGCCGTCTCGTCACCGAGTTGGCCGAACAAGCCAATCGCCGGCACGCGCAGCAGATCGTCCTCCAGCAGCGGCACGATTCTGGGCGCCACGCGCGCATCGCCGATCTTTGCCAGTGCGTCCAGCGCGGGAAATGCGAGGAAGAAGTCTCTTGATTCGGCTATCTCGACGAGCGGCTCGACTGCCTCGACTGCCTTCAGTTTTCCCAGCGCTTCGATCGCGTGATAACGCACGTTCGCATCGTCGTCCTGCAACGCGTTGATCAAGCCCGCGGCAGCGCGAACGTCGCGTTGTTCGCCCAACGCGAGTGCCGACTGCATCCGCAGATCACTATCGGGACTTTGCAGCAGTTGCGTTAACGGCGAAAGAGTATCGACGTCGCTCGACGCCAACACCTGAAGCGCGCTGCTCAAAAGCGAAGGGTTCTGATGGTTCTCGACTACTGAATGTAAAAGCGCCGCGATCGCTTCGGGAGCAGCGCGCTGCGACATGCCCGTCACTGCCGCGCGACGCACTCGCCAGCTTTCATCGCTCAACGCACCGAGCAACGGCCCGGTGTCGAAAGCCGCGTCCGCGCTGAGTGTCTCGGCCGCATGTAACCGTGTCGTCTCGTCGCCTTCCTCCAGACGTGTCGCAAGCTCGCGTTCGCGTTCGAGGCGCTCGGTGACGTCCTCGATGGTTACGATGAGGCCGGCAATCGACTCTTCGTCACGCAACGGCGCGATCGTTACGCGTTGCTGCATCTTGTCGAACTGTTCCGAAGGACTGACGGGCGCGCACGGAATCAGATAGTGATGAAACGCCGGCGCCAGCACTTCCACAACGCCATCCTGTAACGAGCGATGGAAGCGCTTCAACAACCCGCGCTTTTCCAGATCAGGCAGCAGCACAGTCAAACGCCGGCCCGCCGCAGACTCCTCGCTGATGCCGGTGAGGCGCGCGAGTGCGGCATCCCAAACCTGAACGACCAGATCCGTGTTAGTAGTAAAAACCCCGATTGAAGGCAGCGTGCTAATCAAACTTCTCCCGGTTTCTGCGAACCTTCCGTGTCCGCGTCAGATTTTTTCGCACGCCGGCGTTTAGGTTTGGCAGTCGTCTGCGATAACTGGTTGCCGTTGGTGACGATGATGTTGTCCATAATCTCGCCGAGCTCTCGCGCGCGGTCCGCAAGACCGGACGTACTCGTGAGCGTTGCTTTCACACCATCGGCGTTGCGATGCGTGATCTGACGAAGCTCGGTAACCGAGTTCCGGACTCTGTCCGCAGCGTCGAGATGGTTGCGATTCGTGTCGGCGATACGGAACACGTCCCTGGAAACTTTGGTGACGGCGACGGTCATCTCCTGTGCCGTTTTTGTCTGTTCGCGCATCGCTTTGGTGACCTGATCGGCTTGCAGGTGCATGCTGTGGGTCGCGGTAGATATCTGCGACGACGCGGTTGCCTGCTCGCCCATAGCCTTGCTGATCTCGCTGATCTGCCGCGCGAGCTGGACGGCTTCGCGTGTTACCTGCTCGCCGGCAACTGCCTGTTCAGCCAACGCGCGCGAAGTCGAAACTGATCCACGGCGCATCGATTCAACCGCCTCGCTGATCTGTTTGGTGGCGACGGCCTGTTCGCTCGAAGCTTTGCGCACCTGCTTCGCGGCGGCGCTGGTGCTTTGCGCCGCCTTGATGATCTCTCGCGCGGCGCGTCCCTGCTCGTTAACGGCCTTGCTGACTTCCTTCGCCGTCCTGCGCATCTGGGCGGACGCCTTGACGATCTGTTGCGCGGCCTGGGCCTGCTCGATCACGGCGCCCGAGACTTGTTTCGTTTGCGTGGCGGTGGTGCCGATGGCCGAAACCACTTGCTGGCCCGCCGTCAGTTGCTCGGCGGCAGCGTCGGCAATCTGTCCGACAAGCTCTGCCGTTTGCGTGATGCCGCTAAGTATCTTTTTGAGTCCTGCCGCGCCTTCCTCTGCAAGTTGGCCGCTCTCATCGGCGATGCGCGTTCCCTCGCTCGCCGACGCCACTGCTTCACGGACGACTTCCTGAAGCGAACGAATGATCAGGGCGATATCAGAGGTGGCCTGGGCCGAGCGATCCGCAAGATTTCTGATCTCTTCGGCGACGACGGCGAAGCCGCGCCCAGCATCACCCGCACGCGCCGCCTCGATCGAAGCATTCAACGAGAGCATGTTCGTGCGTTCGGCAATGATGTTGATGGTGTTGACGATGCCACCGATCTCTTCCGAACGTTTGCCCATTTCGCGGATCACGCCGGATGACTGCTCCATCGCGGAGCGCACTCGCAAGAGTCCCTGTATTGACTTCTGCGCGGCGGCGCCGCCTTCTTCGGCCTGCCTGCTTAGCTGGCCCGTCGCTTCTTCGGCGCGTTTCGTCAGCGCGACCACCGAATGCAGCGAACGGTCCATCTGAGTCGCGCTGGCGGCTGCGAACGTGGCGGCTTCGGTGATCCGTTCCGCGTTCTGCGCT
>DASURS010000199.1:0-3259 GCA_036279935.1 Pyrinomonadaceae bacterium | reverse complement strand
TACATTTTGGATGTCGTCGACGGCCTTTGGATCAATACCCGCAAACGGTTCGTCGAGCAGGATGTAATGCGGCTCGGTCGCCAGCGAGCGCGCGATCTCGGTACGCCGGCGCTCGCCGCCGGACAGCGCGTCGCCGCGCGTGTTACGCACATGACTGATACCGAACTCTTCCAACAGCTCCTCCAAACGTTTCAACTGCTCGCGCCTCCGCAGCCCGACCGTCTCGAGCACCGCGAGAATGTTCTGCGCCGCCGTCATCTTCCGAAAGACTGACGGCTCCTGCGGCAGGTATCCGATTCCGAGCCGCGCGCGCAGGTACATCGGCAGCTTCGTTAGATCCTGATCGCCGAGCAGAACGCTGCCTGAGTCGGGCCGCTCGAGCCCGACGATCATGTAGAACGTCGTCGTCTTGCCCGCGCCGTTTGCGCCGAGCAGTCCGACGACTTCGCCCGGCTCCATTCGCAGGCTGACTTCGTCAACGACGCGCCGTCTGCCGTAATGCTTGACGAGGTTCTTACATTCGAGTGAATCCATCAATCCGTTTTCCGAGTTACGGCTTGCGGATCTTATGGCTGGATCGGACGCGGCCAGGCGAGAGTGGTCCACGAGAATCATCGGCGGTGACTTTACTGTCTCGCATCGAGATGGTCAAACGAGCACCCTGCGTGTTGCCCTGCTCGACGTCTTCAACGCGAGCGGGATTTCCCTTCAGCACGGCGACTTCTTCGGCGGCGGTGTACTCGACCCAATCGCCGGTGCCTTTGCGGTTCGGCTGAGTCAGGACGACGTCGCGCTGCGCAACCGTCTTCTGCATCTCGCTTGAATCTTTTTCGAGGTAGACGTCAGCAAGCGCGCTGGTGAGTCGATCGCTTCCCTGCTTGATGTCGACGTTGCCTTCGTAGTGAATCGTGCGATCGGGATCGGAGTAGAACATCGAATCGGCGGACGCGAAGACGGGAACGACGGCCGTGTTGTTGTCGACGCGACGTTTCGAGTTGTAGATGGTTGACTGTACGCGGCCGGACGCTTCCATGCGTTTGTCGTTGATGTAAATGACGAGCTTGTCGCCGCGAATGTAGTTGTCGTCCTGCCACGCGCGCGCGTTGCCGAAGTAGATGGCCTGGCCGCTCTCGTGACGAAACTCGCCGCGCTCGCTCGCGACATAAACGGGGCTTTTTGTCTTCGAAAAAGGCGTGGCGCCGTTGGTCTGTTCCTGGCTGTAGTAAGTCGTCGTGGTCTTGCCGCGCGCGTACGAGACGTTGTTGGCGAGATCGGAATCGAGCTCGGTTGCTTTCGTGCGTCCGCGGGAATCCCAAACGGTTGGATCGCCGCCGCGCAGTCTGACCGTTTGGTCGCCGGCGACGTAAGAGACGTGTGCGGCGACGCCGTTGCGATCGTTCTCGTTGAACTTACCGTCACCTTGCGCGTCGAGGCGTTCGACGTCCTGCGTGTCTTTGACGAACACAGCGGTCATGTTTTGCGACGTCAACGTGCGCGTGCCGCGTTTGGGCGATGGCTGAACGGGATCCATCGTCGCTTTCGATCCGCCGATTGCTCGGCACTCGCGCACGAGATTGCCGGCTTCGAAGAAATCGCAGTCGAAGCGTCCGGCGTTGAGCGTCTTCTTTTCAGCGTGAACACTGTTGACGACCGGCTCGATGTACAACTCAGCGTTGCCGGAGGCTTCAGCTTTTTCGAGATCGCGTCCGGTGGCCCGCCATGAAAGTCTGACCGTGTCTGCGGTCAAACGTTTGTTTGCGGCGCGCGGATCGTTCGCTTTCGACTTCGGCGCGCTGAGAGTGATCGTCGAGCGATGGCCCGAGTACATCTGTTTCAAAACGCTCGCGTCGCCGATCGCCTGGAAGTTGACGTCGATCGCGTTGCCGCCGGTGATCTGCATGTCAGAGTCGGCATCGAGCGAACGGGCGGTGACTTCACCACCGGCGTACGCGCGTTCCGGCCGTTGGTCCTTGTCGAGATAGAAGTCCATATTCAACGACGAGACTTCCGCGGCGTGGCCCGGATTCATAGCGCGCATGTAAGCATGGCCGCGGACTTCGGCCTTTTCGAGTCGCTGCTCTTTGGTGAGATAAGCGTACAGCGTGTCGCCACTGAGGATGTCCCGATCCTGTTCCATCGTAACGCCGCCTGCAAACGTCAGTCGCAACGCTTCCTGTTCGAAGGTGCCTTGCCCTGACTTGATCAGCACCGGACGCGCGCGCGACGGCGACTTCGCGGCGGTCTCAGCCGGCACACGCGGCGCGACAGTTATCTCGACGTCTTTTTTCAACTCGAGCCGCTTCGACTTTTGCTCGACGACAGCGCCCGTCGACTTGCCGCTGACGTTTTCACGTTCGAACGTGACGGCGGAGTCTGTTTGGGCCACACCGCTGTTTTGATCGAACGACAGCGCCTCGGTGTTAACTTTGAGTTTGTCCTTGGTCTCGATCTTGACATCGCCGGAGAACGAGAGGACGTTCGTGTCAGGGATATAGATCGCGTGGGCGGCGGAGATCTGATCGGGCACATCGCCCGTTGGCGGAAACACCTGCATGCTCACGTTTGTGAGCTCGTGATGGCCGTCGGAAAAGGTCTTGTCATGCGAAGCCTTGACGAGCAGATACAGTCGATCGTTTTTCGTGACGCGTTGTTCGTAGCCGTTGACTTCGCCGGTCACTTCTTTCGAGAGCTCCGGCTTTTCTGAACGCGCTCTGAACTTTTCGACGTTGCGCAGCTTGTAATAAGAGACGCCGACCAGCGCGATGCCGGAGAGCAGCAACGCGAACGCTACGAGGCGCGTGATCATCGGCACCCTGGCCCGTAGGCCAAGTGCGATTGCACGTTTTCGCATTAGTTCTTGCATTAATTGTTCGTGGTCAGTTGTCAGTGGTCAGTTGTCCGTCGCAGTAACCACTGACTACTGACTAATCCTCAAATCAACCACGTTCAACTGCAACCGGTATTCATCGTTCCAACCATTCAGCTCGAGCGTGTAGGCGAGTTCGATGCTGCCGCCGACGACGGGAGTTTCCTTTCCCGGCTCGAGACAGTTGAACCAAATCGCCTCCAACGGCCGGTTCTGTGGTCCGGCTAGCCTCAATTTCAAATGCCGATCTTTCAACACGACCGGCTCCGATAAACTCCGTAAATTCCTCGTCACGAACACCGGGCACGGATTGCCGGCGCCGAAAGGTTCCAACGCCTGAAGCTCTTTCGCCATCGCGAATGTGACACTTTCGACAGGCAGCTCCATATCAAT
>DASURS010000198.1:0-4664 GCA_036279935.1 Pyrinomonadaceae bacterium | reverse complement strand
TGAGAATGTTGTCGTCGATGGCGATTTTGCCGACGTCGTGCAGTAACGCGCTGATGCGAATCTTTTCGACTTCATCGTCAGAAAGGCCGAGTCGCTGCGCGATGGCCATCGAGAAACGGGAGACGCGCTCCGAGTGGCCGCGCGTGTACGGGTCTTTGCCGTCGATTGCGGCCGCCAGGCCTTTGACCGTCCCGATAAACAGTTGGCGGTTTTCTTCGGCGTATCTCTGCAAGTCGCTGATAAAGCGCTCGACCTGATCGGTCATTATGTTGAACGAACTGGCAAGGTCGCCGAGCTCGGTGCGGCTGGTGACTTCGATGCGCTTCGAGAAGTCGCCGGAAGCGATGCGATGCGCGCCGAGTGCCAACTCTCGCACCGGATGCGTGAGTTTGTTGGCGAAGAAGATTCCGATCAGGATCGTGAGCAGCGCCGCGATCAAGCTTATCCACAACGTTTGCCAGCGCATGTCGGCGACTGATCGAAGCGCGGCGGCTTCGTCCTGAATCGCTATCACGCCGAGACGCGAGTTTTTGTCGAGCTCGGCGGTCGCGTATGAGCCGAGCATCTCGACCGTTCTTCCGTCGCGCGTCGCGGAAAAAGGCGCTAACGCCGATTGCACCTGCGCGCCGGACTCCTGCCAGTCCTGCACGACTTTCAGGTCCGTCATCGGCTTCTCTGAAAATGCGACGCTCGCTTCGGGATGCGCGACCGCGCGGCCGTTCTGATCGACGACGAAAACGACCGGCAGACCGGCGTCGAGCAGTTCGCGTTCGCTTTTGGAGGTCGGCTGCTGCACCGCGTCGAAGACTTCCTGAAACGAGACGATGGCGACGACTGCCGCCACGACGTTCTGATTATTCGGGCCGCCGAGTACGGGCTCGGCTATGGTCAGCGCCATTTCCGGTCCGGAGCGAATGATCTGCGGGCGGCTGACGACAACGCCGCGTCCGTTCATTCGCGCCAGCACCTCGCTCACGCGCGAGTCGACCTCTTCCAGCTTGATAACGTCCGGTTGGAAAGCCCGGTGGAGCGTGCCGCCGACCGGCCAGAGCGCGAGGGCGATGAGGTTCGGATCTTCCTGTAGCGTCATCTGGAGGCGCTCGTCGTAGCCCTTGTCGTCGAACGACCGGATGCCTCCGGAAATCTCGAAAGCGCGGGCGAGACCGGTGACGACGTCGCGGTAGCGCTGCCCGTAAAGTTCGATCTGGCGGGCTTTGTCCTGCACGAGCTGAGCCTGGTACCGACCCTCGATGGAGCGTAGTTCGTCGGCGCTGCGGCCTGAGAGCAGGAAGCCGGCGAAGGTGAGCGGCAGCAAGCCCACGAGGAGCAGGACTCCGAGGACAATGTAGAGGAGACGGATTCGTCCGAGTTTTTCGAGCATTCGCAGAATCTGGCGGTACAATTCGCGGCAGGTTTGCGGAAGGATTGTCGAGTTCGTTCCGAGCGACCTTCGGCCCGGCGCGCCACCCATTATTGTCGACCAACCCCTTCAGTGTCAACGAGATTTGCCATCGTTGAACACGCTAGAGAATTTATCGACTGCGCTGGGTTTATGAGCGTCTAAAGTGTTGAGTTGATAGGGGCCGTCCTCTTGCAAATGGAGACTTTGGGCACGGACGAGATCATCGTGGAGCGGGCTCTGACCGGCGACGCCGAAGCTTTTGGCGAGATTGTGCGTCGCTGGGAGCGGCGCATCTTCGCGCTGGCCTACGGCATGCTCGGCCGCGAGGAAGACGCTCGCGATGCCACTCAGGAGACGTTTCTCGCAGCTTTTCGCAATCTGCGCGGGTTTCGCGGCGACGCGAAGGTCTCCTCCTGGCTGCACCGCATCGCGGTGAACCAGTGCATCACGCGGCAGCGCCGGGCAAAAGTCAGAAGCGAATCGGCCCTGGATGACGAGGTTACCGAGTTTTCGATGCCGCTTGATTACTCGCCGGCGTCGGTCGTTGAAGGACGGCAGGAGACACTCGCCGTGAGACGCGCCATCAACAGTCTGCCGATCGAACTTCGGCAGGTCGTGATCATGAAGGAGTTCGAGGAGCTGACGTTTCGTGAGATTGCGGACGCGCTCGACCTGCCGCTGAGCACAGTGAAAAGCCGGCTGTACACGGCGTTGAAGCAGTTGGAGATGAGGTTGCGGAAGTTTGGCAACGAACAGGTATGACAATGGACGAGAACGTGATTTGTGAGCGAGGAGTGGACGTCGTTTCTTACCTTTACGGGGAAACGGACGAGCGCGAGACACGCGAAATCGAGATGCACCTGCGAGAGTGCGGGAGTTGTCAGGCGGAAGCGGCGGCGATCGGTCAGGTGCGTCAGTCGGTGGTGGCGTGGCGTGACGAAGTCCTGACCGGTTTCATTCCGTCAACTGTCGCCGTTCCGGTAAAGAGATCCGCGCTCGCCGCATTCAGGCAATTTTTCGATCTGTCGCCGCTATGGCTGAAAGCGGCAACGGCGTTTGCGGCCGTGGTGTTTTGCGTTCTGGCGATATCACTCTGGAAGAAAGAGAAAGTGGTGCCCTTCAAGGCAAAGGGCTACACGCAAGAGCAGGTTGATCAGTTAATCAACGAAGCTCTGGCGAAACAGCAAATTCAGCCGCGGATTGAAGAAAAAGTGGCGGAACCCATCGTCGCCGTCACTCCCCTGCCGCGAAAAAAACAGATCGACCACGGGAGGCGTCCATTATCGCGCGCCGAGCGCGCTCAACTTGCGGCCGATCTCAGGCTGGTTCCGGCCAACGACGAAGTCGAACTGCTTGGCGATCGCATCAGTCAATAGAGGTTAGAAATGACGCTCAAACAAACTCTCCTGACGTTTTGTATGTTGGTCCTGGCGGTCGGTTCCGCGTTTGCTCAGAACCCGCCGATGCCGGCTGAGGATCCGATCCAGCAGCTAAACCTGACACCGGAACAGCGTCAACGCATCCGGCTCCTCACCGAACAGACACGCGATGAACGGCAGCAAACAAACCGCCGTGTCCGCGAAGCAAATATCGCTCTCGACCAGGCGCTCGATGCCGATCCCGTCGACGAAAACCTCATTGAACAGCGCATCAACGACTTGACCGCCGCACAGGCAGCGCAGACGCGCATGCGAATTCACATGGAAATGCGCATCCGTCGCCTCCTGTACCCCGAACAACTCGCAACCCTGAAACGCCTTCGCCTCCAGCTCCGCGACGTCATGGCGCCGCAGCGCCAGAACAACCCTCGCCGTCCAAACGCCGACGCCTTTCGGCCCAATCGTCGCCGGCCCTAGGACGTCATCAAAACGGCTATCAGTCTGCAGATCAAATTTATATTGCGGCCGCAGTATAGTCGTGATACAAGGCCCTTCCAGACTAGGTTTCTCCTCAAGATTTATCAGGATTGCTCTACCTCAAGTGAAGCCTAATCCAAGCAACGTTTCTACTGTCATACTGCTCAGTTCCGCCCCGGAGGATCCATGCTCCTATTTCTCCCTAGCCGTCCTATCCGGCTTCTTCCATCGTTGTTAATTTGTCTTCTATGCATTAGCTTTACATCGATCACGTTATCGCAGGTTCCTCCGACGCCGGCCACCCTCATCAGATCCATACAAGAACGAGCTCAGCGAGACTCCGACGCTGATAGCCCGAAGGCAAGCCCCCATGATTTGAGCATCTTGTTTGGCAAAGAGGCGGAGGCGGCCGGTTTGACGATGCAAGACGTCGTAACTGCTTACGATCAGGCTTATCTCGCGACGAAGCAGAACAAGCCCTGGTGGCGATCGTTTTTACCAAACGCCGGCTGGATAGTGGCAATCGTTTTCTTCTTCCTACTGATTCTCCAGGAAACATTTAGAAAAGCGGTCGGTGAGCTGGCTGAAAAGCTCTTGAGGCGGATATATAGACGAACTGCCGGCTACAAAATATTTCAGAAGAAAGCCCTGAGAAATTATAAGAAAGCGCTGGTGAAGAAATATCAACACTTCAAAATACCGTTTCGCGCTGAGCGCGATCTGGATATGGGAAAGATCTATATCCCGATAAAGATCAAAGGGTCCGACAACAGTGAATTGATCAATGATTCCGACATTATCGATCGATTCAAACGAGTGGTAGTGACGGGTGCGCCGGGTTCCGGCAAGTCAATGCTTCTTAAGCGTCTCGCTCTTTCCTATGCGCTTAAACCGGTCCAACCTCAGGAAAAGACTCCCGTTCTCATTGATTTAAGACGATTCAATGAGGGAGAACAGTCTCTCGTCGATCATTTAATAGCGACACTCGCGGTGAACGACTTTCCGAATGCTGCCAATTACATCGATGCAAGTCTAAACGATGGCACTCTATTGCTTCTGTTTGATGGACTTGACGAAGTCGCGAATTTAAGGCAAGGCACCGGACCGACAAGAAGGGAATGTGTAGTTCGCGAGATTATCGATTTGCTGGATGAACACGAAGATTGTCCGGCAATTATCACGTGCCGAACCGCTGTTTATAGAAGAGATTTCGACGATATAGCTGAGCGAACACTTGAGATCGTGGAATTTTCGGATCAGCAGATTCAAAACTTCCTCATGTCTTGGCCCGAGCCGCCCGCCAACAAGCCAATCGAACAACTTATTACGTCATTGAGCGAGCGTCCCGCGATCCTCGCACTTGCTCGTAACCCGCTGCTGCTCACGATAGTGGCTTTCCTGTACAC
>DASURS010000197.1:0-2463 GCA_036279935.1 Pyrinomonadaceae bacterium | reverse complement strand
CATTCCGCCGGCCAGCGGATCGCCGCCGGCGGCCATGCGCGAGCCAAAGACCATGTCGGCTTCGTCGCGTTCAAGCGGCTCGAGGAGTTGCGGCAGGACTTCGGGCGCATACTGCCCGTCGGCGTGAAGCATGACGACGATGTCGAGCCCGCGCGCGATCGCGTAGTCGTAACCGGCTTTTTGATTGCCGCCGTAACGAAGGTTCTTCGCGTTCCGGTGGATCGTCAGCTTGTCGACCGTCTTGACGTGCTTGTATCCGATCGCGGCGTAGTAAGTGTTATCGGTCGAGCAGTCGTCGAAGAGGAAAACTTCGTCGACCTTGTTCCAGACCTCTTCCGGGATGCGATCGAGCGTCCAGTCGAGCTTGTTGACGGCGTTGTAAGCGATTACGAAGATCCCAATCCGTTTCCGTTTTTCCGGGAAGGGAACTGTCGCGGGTGGATTAACTTCGAGTGGGAGCGCCATTTCTAAAACACAACTCCGTTGGCGTCAAACGCGATTGCAGTCTCTCAAACTCACTTGCAGTTGTTGTCGGGGCTGAAAGCTCTCGTATTACGTACGGCCTCGTCGCTTCAAAAACAAAAACGCAACGGCGACGACGATCACTATCACGGCGACTATAGTCGGCCAGTTTTGTCTCATCTTGGTCCTCTCGGCGTTGGAATCAATGCGCGGTGTCCTGCGTCTTGGCGCCGCGGAATTGCAACCCGTGCTCTTCTTCTTCCTGGAAGAACTTCACTGCCTTCACGCCGTACTGTCGCAGCCGCCGATACAGTTTGCTGCGATCGATGCCGAGCGCGGCGGCGGCGCGCACCTGATTGCCACCGAATTGCTGCAACACTGTCAGGATGTAGCGCTTCTCGATCTCCGCAAGCGGCACTGTGTCGTTCATGTACGCCTGCAACACCGAGCGGAAATCGTGTAGATCCGACGGTACGTGGTTGGCGATCTCGATCGGCAGATCCGCTACGTCCAACTCGTTGTCCATTCCGATCGCCAGCGCGTATTCAACCGCGTTCTCCAGCTCGCGCACGTTCCCGGGCCACGGATACTCACGCAGCGCGCGCTTTGCTTCGGGAGTAAAGTTGCGCACTTGCTCCTGACCCATGCGACCCGCTTTGAGCTTCAGGAAGTGATCGACCAGCAGGTCGACGTCGTTGCCGCGCGTGCATAGTTCCGGAAGTTGCAGCGGCAACACGCGGAGACGGTAGTAAAGGTCCGGACGAAAACGTCCCTCGGCTACTGCCTGCGCCAAGTCGCAGTTGGTCGCGGAGATGATGCGCACGTCGATCGCGATATTCGCGCGCGCGCCGATGCGGCGCACTGTGCGTTCCTGCAAGACTCGCAGCAACTTCGCTTGCGCCGAAAGGTTCAAGGCATCAACTTCGTCGAGAAACAGCGTACCGCCTGATGCTTTTTCGAAGAGACCGCTGCGGTTCTCGTGCGCGCCCGTGAAGGTGCCGCGCTGATGACCGAAGAGCTCGGCTTCGATGAGTGTGTCGGGAATGGCGGAGCAGTTGATATCGACAAAAGCTGCGTCGCGTCTCGGGCTCAGATCGTGAATCGCGCGCGCTGCAAGCTCTTTTCCTGTTCCCGTCGCGCCGGTGATCAAGACCGATGCGTCAGTCGGCGCTACGCGCTCAATCACGGAGAACAGTTTCTTCATCACCGGCGATTCGCCGATGAGAGTGGGAGCTTTTGAATTGGTTCCAGGGTTTTCATCCTCATCCTGGGCGATTAAATTGGATGGGGCGCTATTACTTGTCTGGCGGGCCTGATTGGTCGGCCAACCATCGATAGCAGTGGGAGTTGCAAGGGGCATCAACTAAACGAACTCCTGGGGCTAAGATCTCACTCAGTTTGTCTTGCGTTGTGAGTGCTGCGTGGAAATCAACCTCGGGAGCACTCTCCTTTCAAAACTGTGATAACAAAACTTCTAAAGGACTCGATGTTCCGATATCGCCAGTGACTTCAGCGATTTGATGGGTGCCCGGGCGGTCAAACTCCAATTCGGGGGGCATGGGTCGCGACCTCGGCTATGTTGTGTCTCTAGTAAGGAAACTTGACGAGACCGTGTAAAACCGGTTTTAGGTAAAGCTTAGGATACTGCTAACTCGAAAGTCCCTAGATCCTAGCACCAGACCTCGAACGCGTCACGCACGCTTGGCTGCAGGGTTTTCGCCAATCATCAAGCCTTCCACGCGCACTTTGGCAGGTGTTGACGTACAGAATGCGCCGATCTACTCGCAAGTCGGGGGCCATTCGTGGTCCATATTCATTCCCTCGAAAATCTCACGAAAAATGTAACCTGCGAGTGTTGAGTAAGAGCGTATCGTCCAAGATGTGGACGCCACTTCTAGAATCGAGACAGTGACTGTTCGATCTGGAAGCCTCCCTACATTCCGCGTTTTCAGTTAGTACTGAAACAAATCGGGCAGGAGAAACGATGCTGGCAATCAGGCT
>DASURS010000196.1:0-53428 GCA_036279935.1 Pyrinomonadaceae bacterium | reverse complement strand
ACTCGCAAACTCTGCGAGATCTTTCGCGACACCTCATCCTGGACCGAGAAGATGTCGGCGAGGCTGCTGTTGTACTCCGCGCCCCAGAGCTGCGTGCCGTCAGCGACCTTGATCAATTCCGTCTTGATAACAAAACGATCTTCGAGCTTCACCAGCCGTCCGGTTAAGACAGCGCCGACGTTCAGGCTTCTGCCGGCTTCCAGCGGATCGACGTTCGCGCTCTTGAAACGAAACGCCGCGTTGCGCGACATCACGCGCAGGTTAGGCAGTTGCGAGAGACTGTTGATGATGCTTTCCGTCAATCCGTCGGAGAGATACTCGGCGTTCGGATCTTTGCTGTCGTTGACGAACGGCAGGATCGCAACTGAATTGATCGCCGCCGGCGACGGCGATCGAAAGTACGCGACAGCGCCGACCGCCAGCACGATGAGCAGCGCGGGTATGCCGTACTTCAACCAGCTCGGATTCGAGCGTGCTTCCGTTGCTGCTACGCCTTTCGACGCGGACGTGTCCGCGACTGTCTCAAGACCCGACCGCGTGCCGGTGGAGACGGCGGGGATCAATTCCGTATCCGTGCTATGGCCGTTTCCCGCGCGCCGTTCAGGGCGTTCACCGGTAGACGTGTGGACCTCGTCTCTCAACTGCTCGAGATCGAGTTTGAGGTCCGTGATCGTTTGATAACGCTTCAGTTTGTCTTTCGCCAACGCTTTCGCGACGATGCGCTCGAGCTGGCGCGGCACGTCCGGAACGTGTTCGACCAACGGCGTCGGTTCGTGATCGATGATCGATACTCGCGTGTGACTGTCGGTCCGTCCTTTGAACGGCGGCTTTCCGGCGATCATCTCGTAAAGCACGACGCCGAGACTGAAGATGTCGGAGCGTGTGTCGATCGTTTCGCCCTGCGCTTGTTCGGGAGACATGTAGCCGCTGGTGCCCATGATGATCCCGGGATTCGTTTCCGAGATCGGGATCGTGACTGCTTCCGGATCGGACGTATCGGTGTTGCGATCGGTCAGTTTCGCGAGTCCGAAGTCGAGCACTTTCACGATGCGATCGCGAACGAAGCGATCCTGTCGCAGCATGATGTTCTCGGGTTTGATGTCGCGATGCACGATGCCTTCGGCGTGCGCGGCTTCGAGCGCCATTGCGACCTGAATCGCGATGCCGAGCGCTTCGTCGATCTTCAACGGTTCGCGCCAGAGACGTTGGCGTAGTGTTTCGCCTTCGATGTATTCAGTCGCGATGTAATACTTGTCGCCGGCTTCGCCGATCTCGTAGACGGTCAGGATGTTCGGATGATTGAGCGCGAGGACTGCGCGTGCTTCGCGTCTGAAACGGCGTAAGCGGCTCTCGGAGCGAGTGAGCTCGTCGGGGAGGACTTTGAGTGCGACTTTGCGGCGGTGTTGCTTAGTGTCTTCTCCGAGTAAAACTTCGCCCATGCCACCCTTGCCGAGGCGGCGCAGGATGCGATAATGGGCGATGTACTCGGGAGGCTTATCATCGCTGACTGTGTTCGAACTGTGTGGGTTGTCGGGCATGAAGGTCAAACTTGCGCGACTAAGCTGGTCCGATCAGTTTCCGCGCATTGTACTAAATCCGAAACATCCGTGTCTTCGTTGGCGGTCGCAAAGGGCAACAGGTTCGGTCAAAGAGGCATCGAACCGCCGTACCCAGCAGACTCAGGGTCGTCCCCTGAACTATAATCCGGTCGCATGTCAAAAGCCCTGATACACCTGCTAATCAAGTCTGTTTCGGCAGTTTGCCTTGTGGCCGCCGTCTCGCTGACCGCCTCGGCGCAAAAACCAAAGCCGAGCCCGACGCCACTACCGCAAGATCCCCAAACCGGCCCGATCAGAATCCCCGTTCGCCGCGTACGTCTTCCGATCACCGTCATCGACAAGAAGGGGAATTTCGTTCCGGGCCTGACGAAGAACGACTTCCTCGTCCTCGAAGACAAAGTGCCGCAGTCAATCGAGACGTTCTCCGACGACCTCTCGCAAACGACGCCGCTCTACGTTGCCGTCCTGATGGACACGTCTCCATCAACCGCCGGCAAACTGAAGTTTCAACAAGAGTCGGCGATGAACTTCATCCAGACCGTCGTGAAGGCGCGCAAGGATCGCGTCCTCTTCGGCACGTTCGATGACGAGATCACGCTGCTTCAGGATTTCACCGACAAGCTCGACCTGCTGGACAAGGCCGTCTACGGCGTGAAGAAGATGGGCAAACAGACCGCACTCTTTGACGCCGTCTGGCAGTTCTGCGACGAAAAGATGCGCTCAGTTCCGGGCCGCCGCGTTCTGCTGCTCGTCAGCGACGGCGAAGACACCTACAGTCGCGCGAACATTCGCGACGCTATCGACATCGCGCAACGCACCGAGACCACGATCTTCGCGATCTCGACGAAAGCAGGTTTCCTGTCAACAGTGCCAGGCGTCGAAGCCGGACAAGTCGCCGACAAAAAGGATCGCGATCTGCAAACACTCGCCGAAGAGACCGGCGGCACTGCGTTCTTCACCGGCGACATGCTCTCGCTGGAACGCTCGTTCACCAGGATCTCCAAAGAGTTGCGAGCGCAATACCTGGTCACTTACGACCCGACAAACAAGACTTACGACGGCACATTTCGAAAGATCGACGTCAAACTCTCCGACGGCCACGGCGATCTGAAAGTGAGAACCAAGCGAGGCTACAAAGCCATCGCAGACAGCGTAATGCCATAGGAAGATTGAAAGTAAGATGCGTTATCGACAAATCAACCGTGCGTTAGTATTGCTGCTCCTCGTCGTCACGATCGTTTGCGGCGGCCTCGCCACTCGCGGGCTGTCGGCAAAGAGTGACTCGACCGCCGCGAGCGCGATGCCCTCGCCTTCGCCGACCCCGCGCACGCGCGAAGAGGTGCCGCAGGACTCGGATGAAGTCATCAAGGTTGACACTAATCTAACCAACATCTTCTTCACCGCCGCCGACCGCAACAAACGTTTCATCAGCAACCTGAAAGCGGAAGACATCCGCGTGCTTGAAGACGGACAGCAACAGGAGATCTTCACCTTTCAGACCAACATCGATCTCCCGCTCTCGCTAGCGATCCTGATCGACACCAGCGCCTCCGAAGAGCGCACGCTGCCCGACGAAAAAGAGGCCGCGCGGGCGTTTCTCGAAAACGTCTTGCGCGCCAGCAGGGACGAAGCCGCGATCGTTTCATTCACGGGTGAGACGACCCTCGAACAGGGCTTCACCGGAAACCTCGAACGGCTGCGCCGCGCAGTCGATCGCGTCGAGTTTGTGCCGCCTTCCGGCTACATCGGCGGCGGAGTCGTCGTCAACGGAACACCGCCAATCTCCGGGACTAACCAGGCGCTCGCCGGCTCGACCGCCATCTGGGACGCTGTTTTTGCCACTTCGGAAGAGCTGATCGGCGCCTCCGCCGAGCACACGCGCCGCGCCATCATTCTCCTGACCGACGGCCAGGACACCAGCAGCCGTTTGAAGATGGACGAGGCCATCGAGAGCGCCCAAAAAGCGGACGCGCTCATTTACGCCATCGGCATCGGCGACCGCTACACGTTCAACGTCAACGAAAGCTCGTTGAAAAAAATCGCTGAAAAGACGGGCGGGCGCGCCTATTTTCCGCGGCACGAGCGCGACCTCCGCGACGCCTTTACGCAGATCCAAAAAGACCTCCGCGAGCAGTACCTCGTGGCCTATTCGCCCGTCAACAAGGCGCGCGACGGCTCATACCGGAAAATCGAGATTCAGATAGTCAATCCGGAACTGCGGCAGCAGAACCTCAAGCTCAACTACCGGGCCGGTTATTTCGCCAAGACGGCGGCCCCGGAAACGCCTGCCACGCGCAAACGCTCGGGCCAGTAAGTTCAGCTTTTATCCGTATTTCCAACACGGATAAAAGCTGTTATACTCCCGTACGGCTGTGAGATCGCCGCTCTAGTTTTCAAGAACTTCCACACCCGCTTCGCAGTCCTCCTCCCGAGGTCTCGTTCGTAAGGCGTCCGGATACAGTTCATGAGCACCAGCACCTCAGACAGAGGCCGAGTCCTTATCGTCGATGACGACCACCGCGTACTCGAGCTTCTGGTTGATTTGCTAGAAATCGAAGGTTATGAAGTCGCATCCGCGGTCGACGGGGCGGAAGGGGCAAGCCTCGCCCAGACGTTTTCCCCGGACGTCGTGATCAGCGACGTCGTAATGCCCGTCGTCGGCGGCCTCGAGCTGTGCCGCCGGCTCAAACAAGACCCTCGCACCGCCCGCATTCCCGTGCTCCTAATCAGCGGCATCCGCAAGGCTGACGAGGCCGGGATCGAAGGCCTTTACGCCGGCGCCGACGACTATCTCGATCTTCCTTTCCGAAACGAAGAGCTCCTCGTGAAGGTGGCTCGCCTCGTCGAGCGCAATCGTGCTTCGGCTGCTTTGCGCGAGAGCGAGGAACGGTATCGCCGTTTGGTCGAGCTCTCGCCGGACGCGATCGTGATTCATCGCGAGGGCAAGTTCACGTATCTGAATCCCGCCGCGGTCCAACTCTGGGGAGCCGCTGACGCAAACGAATTGATCGGGAAACCGTTACTCAGCGTCGTCCATCCTGATTTTCACGAGCACGTTCGCGAGCAGGTCGAGTACATCGAACAGTTTCAACAACCGGCGCCGCTCGCGGAGCAGAAGTGCATTCGTCTCGACGGCGCTGTGATCGACGTCGAAGTTACAGGTTTGCCGTTTACGGCTGAGGGTCAGTCGGCGGTGCTCGGTGTTTTCCGCGACGTCACGGAAAAGAAGCACGCGCGCGAGGCGCTGCGCAAAGCAGAGAAGCGTTTGCGCACGGTGGTCGGCAGTGCGGCGCTGATTCTTTTTGCGACTGACAAGCACGGCGTGTTTACGTTGTCCGAAGGCGAGGGATTGAAGAGTTTGTGCTTGCAGCCGGGCGAGCTGGTCGGGAAATCAGTGTTCGACGTTTACGCTGATTCGCCGAAGGTCGGAGAAAACATTCAGCGCGCACTAGCTGGTGAGTCTTTCGCTTCGTCAGTCGCGATCGGCGATCTGATCTTCGAAGTCCGGTATTCGCCGTTGACTGACGACGATGGTGAAAACGTGCTCGGCGTTATCGGGGTCGCGACCGACATCACCGACAGCCGCCGCGCCGAAACATCGATTCGCGAAAGCGAAGAGCGTTACCGCGAGCTCTTCGAAAACGCGAACGACATCATCTACACGCACGATCTTCAGGGCAACTTCACGTCACTCAATCGCACCGGCGAGCGCATCACCGGCTACAGTCGCGAAGAGACGATGCAGATGAACGTCGCGGACGTCATCGCGCCCGAGTATCTGAATCTCGCGCGAGAGATGATCGCGCAAAAGGCGTCGCAGAGAGTCTCGACCGTTTACGAGATCGACATCATCACCAAGCAGGGAAAACGTGTTCGACTGGAAGTCAGCACGCGGCTCATCTTTCGCGAAGGCCGCCCGGTTGGCGTCCAGGGCATTGCTCGCGATCTGACCGAGCGCAAACACTCCGAAGAAGCATTGCGCGAGAGCCAGGCGTACCTGGCCCAACAGGCGCAGCGCGAAGCGATGAGCCATCGCATCTCGCAGGCCATCCGCTGTTCGTTGGATAGCCGCGAGATCTACCGCACCGCGGTGCGCGAACTGGGCTCGTACCTCGCCGTGGATCGTTGCTCGCTTTACATGAGAGACGATCGCGCGAAGTGCGCAACGAACGTCGCCGAGTATCACGCCGAAGGCGTCCAACCGGCAGCGACCGACTTCGCACTGGCCCACCTGCAAACGCTCGTTACAGCGTTGGACAAGACGGGCGTCCTCCCCTTTACCGACGCCGCGCACGATCCACGAATCACGGATCTGTACAACAACATCCTGTCGAAGGCGAACGTGCAGTCGATCATGTACGTCGCTATCCGCGTCGGCGACGACGTGCCCGCGGCGTTTGCTCTCTCGACGACCAAACAGATGCGCCAATGGACCGATGCGGACATCGATCTCGCCAAGGCTGTTGCCGATCAAACCGGAATCGCAATCCGCCAGGCCGAGCTTTACCAGAAGGCGGAATCGACCTCGACGCGCGAGGCGCTGGTGAATCGTCTGACGATGTTGATTCGCGCCTCGTTGAGCTTGCCGGAGGTTTTGAGCACGGCGACGCGCGAATTGGGACGCGCGCTTTCCGCGTCGCGAGTTCATCTGTTCCTGTACAACAGCGAAGAAGTTGCCTCGCCGCTCGAGCATGAGTATCTCGCCGACGGCGTCGCGAGTATCAAACCGTTTCAGATCAACTACGACGATCCGATTGGACGTCAGCTTTCGAATTCGAGTCTGCCGCTGATCATCGACGACTCGCGGAACTACAACGAAGGCTCGGCAGCGCTAGGCGAGTATGTTCGCTCGCAGGCTGAACTGCTCGGCTTACAGTCGCAGATCAACTACCCGGTGATCGTCAAAGACCACTTCCGCGGCGTGCTGTGCATTCATCAATCCGATCGTTTGCGGCGCTGGACGGAAGACGAAATCTCGCTCGTCGAGGCGTTGCTGGAACGACTCTCAATCGGGATCGCGCAGGCGGAGTTGTTCGAGATGGTCGCGCGCGGCAAGACGGAATGGGAAACGACGTTCGACGCGATGTCGGACGGTATCTTCATCTTCGACGGCGCGGGCGAGTTGAAACGCGTGAACCGTGCCGGCGCGGCGATGGAAGCGCTTCATCCGCGATTGCTGCTGGGCCGGCATTGTTGCGCCATTCTTCGCACGAGCGAGGAAGACGAGACCTGCGTCGTCGAGAAAGCGCTCGAAACGGGCCGCAGCGTCACGATCGAGATCACTCCGAATCGTCTCAACCGCCCGTTGCTCGTGTCAGTCGAGCCGGTGCTCGACGAAAGCAACAAGGCCGTTGGTGTGGTTGCCACGGCACGCGATCTTTCGGACCTGCGCAAGGTGCAGGCGGTTGCACGCGAGCACCAGTCGCTGCTCACGAATATCCTCGAGAGCGCGCGCGAGTCGATTTACGCTGTCGATACGGATGGACGGTTCAAGTGGTGCAACACTGCGACGCTGAAAGGTCTCGGTTATCAACGCTCCGACTTCATCGGCCGCTCGTTGCTCGACATGATCTACGAAGGCGATCGCCCGTTGGTCCAGGAGAAGCTCGACCTCGCACTCAGCGGCGCGCCGCAAACGTACGAGATGCGCTATTTCGCTCACAACGGCCGCTTGCGATACGCCCGCGTCGACAACTCGCCGCTCGTAGTTGAAGGTCGCACCACCGGCGTGTTGGGAATCGCGCGCGACATCACCGAGCAGAAGGAAGAACGCGAGCGCGCGGCGCGGGCCGACAAACTGCGCGCGCTCGGACAACTCGCTTCAGGCGTGGCCCACGACTTCAACAACTCGCTCGCCGCAATACTCGGACGCGCGCAGTTGCTGCGACGGCAGATCGACGAGCCCGCGCTGGTCCGTAACCTCGACATCATTCAGACCGCCGCTGAAGACGCTGCGGCTACGGTTCGGCGTATCCAGACGTTCGCGCGCAAGTCGCCGGTGAAGGAGTTTGAACTCGTCGACGTCGGCAGTCTGTTGAATGACGCCGTTGAAATCACGAGAACGCGCTGGCAGAACGAAGCGCGCGTTCGCGGACTCGAATACGAAGTCAAACTGATCGCGGGCCGCGGTCACACAACGTACGGCAGCGCTTCGGAACTGCGCGAAGTTTTCGTGAACATGATCGTCAACGCGGTCGACGCGATGCCGCGCGGCGGCAAACTGTCGATCTCGTGCCGTCGCAAAGACACGCGACTGCAACTCCAGTTCAGCGATAACGGAATGGGCATGCCTGACGACGTGCGCCAGAAGATATTCGAACCGTTCTTCTCGACGAAGGGCGCGCACGGCACCGGGCTCGGCCTGTCCGTCAGCTACAGCATCATCGAACGACACGCCGGTTCGATCAGCGTCATTTCCGACCCCGGCAACGGGACGAGATTTACGATCGACTTGCCGGCTGCGGTCGCGGAGTCGACTATCGAGGACGTCGATCCGATCCGCGATGAGCTACCGAGTCTGCGTATTTTGGTGATCGACGACGAGCGTCCCGTTCGAGAAACGCTCGCCGAAATGCTCATCGCCGTGAATCACAAGGTGGAACTGGCTGGAAGCGGGCAGGAAGCGCTGCAAAAGATGCGGCAGCACGCGTTTGATTTTGTGTTTACGGATCTGGCGATGCCGGAGATGGATGGGTGGGAGACCGCCCGCTCGATTCGTAAAGATTGGCCCGACGTGAAGATCGTGCTCGTGACCGGCTATGGCCCAACTATAACGCCGCCGGCCGGTGAGGAAAACCTCGTTGACGCCATCATCGGCAAGCCGTTCGACTTCACCCAGGTCGGCGCCGCGCTCAACTCTCTCGCGAAGACGATGCAGCTAGTGTGAACCATCGCACTTGAAGTTCATTATCCCCGCGCTTGCCGTAAATCCAACTCCAAAACCTACCACCATCGTCGGACCTGACCAGTCGTTCTTCTCCGCCAGCATGAAACCGGTCGAAGCGCTGGAGAGGTTTCCGTAGTGCTCCAGCACCTTGTAAGAGTTGGAGACTTTCGCGGACTCGGGTTGCAGCGCGAGTTGCGAGCAAACGCCGTCGAGAATCTTCTTGCTGCCGGTGTGAATTAGACAGTCGTCAACCTGGTCCAGGTCGCTCACCGGCGAATCAGGATGCTGAAGCACGTTTTTGACGGTCGTCACCGCGTAGTGCGCACCGCGGCTGGGAACGCTCGGCTGCATGAAATACTGCGGGCGTCCTTTCAGCGACGGGTGCGAGCTGTGCCTCACCATCGTCAACAGGTTCATGTCGTTTGGCTGATCGTTGGTCAGGTGCGAGATTGGTCCAAACGCCGGTTTGCCTTCTTCACGTCCGACGAGCAAAGCGACGGCGCCGTCTCCGAAGAGCATCGACTGGATCACGAAAGTCGTGTCCAGGCGCTGTTGCTCGAACTGCTCGGGATCGAGGCGCTGTTCTTTTCTCAGTCGGATGATTTCGCGATAGCCGAGATACTCTTGCGCCGTCAGCGGCGCAACGTAAGGCGTGTGCGCCTCGGACATCACGACGATCGCCAGCTTGGTCGGGTTCGCCGACAGGTACCATTGGGCCACTTCGATCGACTTGAGCAGCACCGAGCAGCCCTGCGCCTGCATGCTGACGGTGCGCAGCGAGCGCGAGAGCAGTCCGTGCGTCTGGCCCATGATCTCCGACGCGAGACACGGAAGCATTTGATCGGGTGTGTTGGTGGCTGCGACCAGCAGGCCGATACGTCTGGGGTCTCCGCCCCACTCCTCGATGCAGCTTTTGGTCGCGTCTACGGCGAGCCTGGTGGTCGAGCTGGTCGCCACCTTCGCCTTCCCCATCAGAAAATCGGGGTAGTTTTCGAGAGTTGAATATCGCTGGTCTACGCCAAGACCGCTGATGGTGTTGATGAGCTCCGGTGAGAGTTTGTGCATCACACTCGCCACCAAATCAGTGGTCTTGAAGACATGTTTAGGCACAGAAGTAGCTGCCGATAACAGGTTTATCATTGTCGTCGTACTCCAAGAGGGGTTTGCCGCGCTGAGGTTCCCACGTATCCCACGCACTAATTTTACTTCGCTCTTTCACTTACAACCGCCGTGCCGAAGTTGTGACAATTGCAGAACTTTTGACATAAGCCTTTATTTACGCGGGTTTTAAGTGCGTTTGGAGGTCGCGTGGTTCTGCGTGTTGGAACGCGCGATTGGATACCAGCTAAACAGCCCGTTGGGGACCTGAATGAATGCGCCGATTTTCGGTTGATCCGCCGGAAGTGCGCTTGGTACAGAGATATACAGGTGGGTATTTGGTATCCGACTAGGCGGCTTTGCACGAAAAGTCCCGAGCGCGCTCTTCGCTGAGCAACCTCAGTGTCCTCTGTGTCTCTGTGGTTGATGAATTCCGAGTAAAACCACACCACCGAGACACAAAGGACACTGAGGTTGCACAGAGGAGCCCCCGAACAAGGACTTTTTGTGCAAAGCCCGACTAGGCGACTAGGCGACTAGGCGACTAGGACAATAGTGAGATGCTGCACAGAATTAAACCATGCAGTAACTGCTGCAACGGCTTACCGAAGTGGGAAGACGCCGACGGTGTCCTCGCCGATGCTTCCGAAGTAGAGTTTGCCGTCGCGTTCGACGGCGTTCGCGATCTGCGCGTAGCAGTCTGACGAGCCGTTTTGCAGGTTGTCGACGATGCGGCCCTGTGAGTCGAGGCCGACGACGAACGAGTAGCGCTCGGGCGCGGGTTGGAGAAACTTCGGCAGGCGATAGATCACCTTGCGCAGGAACGGGTGCGGCAGGACTTTGTCCAGAACGGCGTTGCGCGGTGTCACCAGTGCCAGCCAGAACTTGCCGTTGCCGTTTGACGAGATGCCGTCCGGAAATCCCGGCAAGTTGTCAACGAACGTGTCGACCATTCCTTCTTTCGGGTCCTTCAGCCAAACTCGTTGGACGCGATACCTTCCAGTCTCCGCCACCAGCACGAACGATTGATCGGGACTGACGGCGACGCCGTTCGCGAAATACAGGCCGCGCAGCAACGTCCGCGGTCTCTGAGTGTGCGGATCAAACGCCATCAGACGCCCGTTTGGCTGGTGCTCCAGGATGTCGTTACTGAACTGCGACATCGGATATTTGCTGGACGCTTCCGTGAAATAGATCGTCCCGTCCGCCGCAATGTCGAGATCGTTGAGACAGCCAAACTTCGCGCCGTCCGACTCCGTCGCAAGCACCTTGATCTCGCCGCCCGGGGAGATCGAAAGCAGCCCCTTGAGCGCGTCCGCCACGATCAGGTTTCCGCCGCGATCGAAAACAAGGCCCAGCGGACGTCCCTGCGTGTTGGCGAACACGCGCGGCTGCGTACCGTTGGGTTGAAGCTGGATGATGCGGCCGTCTTCGAAACCGCCGTAGATGCGTCCCTGCGCGTCGAGTGCTACGTCTTCAGGCTTGTGACCGTCGCCAAGCGCCAGTCGCTGGACCGAAGCGAGCCGTGTGTTTTGTTCGTACTGGCCTGAGAGTGCGGGTGCGGCGGGAGGAGTCCACGCTGCCGGTGAGATGGGCACCGGCGCAATCAGCAAATAAACAATACAGGCGACGATGATGAGGACGAGGATCGCGACGACGCGCTTCGTTACGCTCATCGTTCGCCGCGCGCCTTTTCAACCTGCGTTTCCAAATTAACAACCAACCTGCGTATGCCGGCCTGATCCATCGGCTCGATCAGCCGCAATGCTTCGTCGAGAATGCGTCGCTGATGCTCGGGAAAAAGCGGTTGGCCGGCAACGCTGCCGATCTCGCCGTTGTAGAGCGCGACTCGCGGCGGACGCACACTTTCAACGATTTCCTTGTCCACAGCCAACGTCATCGTCGGAATACCCGCTATCTCGAGCGCCCGCGCGACTAAACCGATCGATTGGTGACACAGCCGCGAGGCCGGAACCAGCAGCGCCGCCTGCACTTCGTAACGGCGCGCGCGCTCGACCAGTCGCGTCGCCAGCTCATTCGCGACGGCCATCGCATCTGTATTGAAACCGCAAAAGCTCCAGAAGACAGGGTTCAACTGGCCGATGATCCCGTTTTTCTCAAACTCCAACAGCCGCTCGATCGGCAATTGCGAATTCACGTCCTGATGAACGGCGGCGCCGTCGTATCCGCGCACGGCAAAGCGGAGGTCTGACGATTCGACTTCAATCGGAATCTCTCTGAAATTCGCGTCGCCGGACGGGGAACTCGTATCGAATGGGGGCGTGCCATCGATGTACGCGCCGGCTGACGAGATGAGCGCGAGATTCAGCATCGGCAACGCTCGGCGGGCGGGCGTGAACGGCGCGCGCCGGTTTCTTACAAACGGGTAGTCGTCGAGGTTGTCCGATCCAGCCGCGGCGCCGTGTCGCCACGCATCGTAGCGCTGCCGCCAATCTTCAATGTCTTCAATAATATCCAACGGCTTTTCCATCCATCCTGATTTCGTGATTTCGCCTTCGTTAAGTCAGTGGCGCAGGTTGCGGCCCATTAAGACGAGCGCCACGAGACCGGCAATCATAGCAATCCCGAGCGCGTTCACCGAATAGCCGTGCAGGGCGTTGAACGCGACGCGGCGCGAGTCGTCGGCGGCGATCTGATCGATGGGCAACTCCATGGCGGCGCGAAGCGCGCGCATGCGTGCGGCGATGACCCAGTGGCCCACGCCCGTCATCAATGCGATCAGCCCGAGGCAGATGCATTCGACGATGAAGGCGATCCGGCCTTGTGAGCCGCGGCGCAGGAACGCCGTGACCAACAGAACCAATGCGATTGCGAACCCGGCCACGTTCACGACGCCGAGCGTGCGCGTAACGATCGATCCCGCAATCTCGCTCGCATTCGCAAGACCAAACGACCGCAACACACCAAACGCCGCCGGCGCGACCACCGCGCCGAAGAAAAGCGCCGCGCCCAGCCACGCCGCCAACATCACGATTCTTGTGATACTCATTTAAATGATTCTCAAAAAGACTCGTCGATCGCAGACAGCAAACGAATCTTCGGTGGAACGACGAGCGGCATCGGCGCTTCGCGTGGATCGGGAACGCTCAACAACCACGACAACGCCGCATCAAGCTGCGCCTGGTACTCCTCCAGATCCAGCGACATGAAAACACTGTGGCCCAACCGCGCAAACTTCTCTTTCGCTCGCAAATACATCTGCCGCGCAGCGCCAGGACGTCCAATGTCCAGATGATGAAACGCAACCGCCGACTGGATCATCGCCTGCAAAAACAGCTTCTCCTGCGGCCCGACTTCGCCCATCCACCGCTCTTCCCACGCATCGTGCGCCGCATGAAACTCGCCCGCGTTGTAAAGATCGATCCCGGCGATGTATTCGACCGGATATGCCGCGATGTGCGCGTCCGTGTAGGCCGTGTCGATCTCACCCATCTGCTTTGCTGCGATTCAACCGCGCGGCGATCACTTTCGCGGCCGTTGCGCCGGTCCCAGTCGCGCCGCTGATCGTCGGCGCCGTCGGGTTCGAAACATCGCCTGCCGCAAACACCATCGGCGCGCTCGTCTCACATTCGCTGTTCACGGAAACGTACCCTCGGTCGTCGACGGCAAGCTGCTGGCGAAACAGTTCCGTATTCGGCTCAACTCCGATGCGAATCAACAATCCCCGCACCGCAAGTTGAAATGGCTTCAGCCCGCCTTTGCGCTGGATCTCCACGGCTTCGAGTTCGGCGTCGCCAATGATACGCGTGAGCACCGATTCAGTGAAAACGGTAACGCGATTGTTTGGCTGAACCCGTTCGGCGAACTCGCGCCTGGCCCGCAACTTCTTCCCGCGATGGACCACCGTCACCGTCGGACAAACTTCCGCGAGCAACAGCGCGTTCTCAACCGCGGCATCACCGCCGCCGACAACGCACACGTCTTTCCCGGCGAACAAGTCCCGATCCCGCGTTCCCGACTCGATGATTCCCTTGCCGGTCAACTCCTTCTCGCCAGGAATACCCAATTCTCGCGGCCGCACGCCGGTTGCGATAATGATCGCAATCGCCTGCAAAACCTCGCCACTGCGCAACGAAATCCGTTTCGCGCGCACGTCGACCGCATCGATAACCGTGCCGGTCCACAAGTCGAACTCCGCATCGTCGACGTCGCGCGAAAAGTGTTCGAGCAGTTCCTGTCCGTTGCGAGTCTTGAGTCCGAGGTAGTTGTGAATCGGGTTGTAGACGCGATGGAGTTGTCCGCCAATCTGGTCCGCTTGTTCGAGAACGAGCGTGTCAAGGCCCAGCTCATCGCACCAGAACGCCGCCGATAGCCCGGCTGGTCCAGCGCCGATGATGATCACGTCGTGCATTTATTAGTTTTTTGAGCTTTGAGCTTTGTGCTTTGAAGAATGAAGCGCCCCAACAACTTCATCAGGCTGCAACTGCGACACGGCGAGCGTTCCCGCGGAATCGAGAAACTTCGCAGCCGACGTCATCTCGCGAGTATCAGTCTTCCAGCGCGCGTCGCGGTTTGTTTCTTTGTTGTTGAGTATGGCGAGAACGTTCGTCAGATCGCGTCGCGGGATGGCTGGACGCACGACCGTTTCGGCCCACGAGTAGTAGGGATAATCGAGACGATACAACCAGCCGCCCGTCGCTGGCGTTGCGATTAAAAACATTTCGCCGCGAGCGTGTTTCGCGATTGCCATCGTCGGATTGATCAGATTTGGGGCCAACTCGATTATCGAAATTCCCGAAGCCTCGACGACTTTAGACGCGCCGCTCGCAAAGCTCTCCAACGCCGCGGCAACGCTGTTCCAACCTTCACGCCACAGCGACTCGTAAGCGTCGACATTGCTGAGTAACCGCTCGACCTCCGGCAGCACCAACTCGTACGCGCGCGCCTCGTCGTCGACGTCAACGCCCGCGAGAAAGCCTGCCAACGGCGAAGCGTCGTCGTTGTTTGAACCGGCCTGATCGCTGCCTTGTATCGCAATACTTACCTTCACGCCGTCGTCGCTCGTATGCTCTGAAAAATCTCCAGCCTCCGCGGACGAAATCAGCAGATCGCGAAACTCGAGCGCGCGTTCGCCGTTCAGAACGGTCCAGCAGGACAACACGCCGTCAGTGTCGAAATGGTTGTTAGTTACGAGGTCGATGTTGTTTGTTAGTGCGGCGCGATTTGGCGAGGCGACGAGGTTCAGTGCGATCTCCGTCGAGGTGTCGGCTTTGACTTCCGCGGGCGTCGTGTTTCCTTGCCAGTGCGAGAAGTGGATGCTGTTCGCGACTGTTCCGTCGACTGAGAGTTTGGGGATGTTGTCGAGGGCTTCTGAGTAGAATTGGAATCTCATGATGGGCAAGTGTATTGTAAGATGTCTTCATTCAACAATCTTATGGAGTGAGCATGGAAGAGATCACCTCAACTGAGCTAAAGCAACGCCTCGATCAGGGCGATGACATTCAAATCGTCGATGTGCGGGAGGACAGTGAGGTCGCGATCGGGCGTATACCGAACTCGATGCACATCCCGCTGGCGCAGGTTTTGACGCGGATGAACGAGATCGATCCGAACCGCGAGACCGTCGTGCACTGCAAGATGGGCGGACGCAGCGCCCGCGCGATCGATGCGCTTCAGCGTTCGGGGTTCACAGGGAAACTGATGAATTTGAAAGGCGGGATCCTTGGCTGGTCGGATCAGGTCGATCCATCCGTGCCTAAATACTAAACACGGATTTACTTCGTAATACCGTCCAGCTTAATAAACGGGCTCAGGCGGGTGATTACCATTCCGTCTTCACACTCCAACCGGCACGAAAGCGCCGGACGGTCGCCGCTCGCGGCCTGCCCTTTCATGTGATACCAGACCTGGCAGTTCGTACAGTCTCCGTTCCAGCAAAAATCACCATAGGAAATGGTATTAATCGACAGGTATTGAAAACACCGCAGCAGACGGTTCTTCTCAGGCACGCTGACCTCGCGCCCCGCGATCTCGACGGTGATCAGTTTCTCGTACGGATCCAGCAGATCCGACGCAAACTGCTCGATATCCGCGCCGCCCGCGCTTTGTTCACTCATAGGCAGCGGCAGTATAATCCCGTCTTGCGCATAATCAAATAACTCAGGAGTAACCAATTGGCGTTAGTAATTTACACAAAACCGGGGTGCCCCTACTGTCAGCAGGCGCGCGATCACTACAACTCGAAGGGCATTCCATTCATCGACTACGACGCGCAAAACGATCTCGCCCGCAGAGCCGAGATGTTCTCTTACTCCGGCGGCGATCCGACGGTGCCGTGCCTGGTCGAAAACGGTAAGTACATTGGTTCGGGCTGGGGAGACCCGCCTCGCGGTTGAACCGTCCACGATTAAACCGGCCGTGTGCCGGCAACGAAAGACAAAAAAGCAATCGTCTCCCTTTGTGTTTGTTCCTGCCGACCGCCCAATTGCCCGGCATTGAGGATTGAATCATGCACAAACAACGCAGATCTCTTTGCACGTTCGCAGTTCTTTTTATCAGCGTCGTGTTAACCGGTAGCGCCGCGTTCGCCCAGTCAAATGTAGGAGCGGCCGCACCCCAACCACCTATGGCAGAAAAGAAAACCAAAACCACGAATATCCACGGCGAAACCCTCGTCGACGACTTCTTCTGGCTCCGCGAAAAAACGAACCCCGCGGTCATGGCCCATCTCCAGGCTGAGAACAACTACGCCGAAACGGTGATGAAACCAACCGCGGCGTTGCAGGAAAAGCTCTACACGGAGATGCTCAGTCATATCAAACAGACTGACCAAAACGTTCCCTATCGCAGAGGCGACTACTTCTATTACTCGCGCACCGAGGAAGGTAAGCAGTATCCGATCTTCTGCCGCAAAAAGGGCAGCACTACCGCGCCTGAAGAGATCGTGATCGACGTCAACGAACTAGCCAAAGGCCAGAAGTTCATGAGCCTCGGCGCGTTCTCGCCGAGCGACGACGGCAACCTGCTCGCTTACAGCACCGACAACACCGGTTATCGACAGTATCTGCTCCAGGTGAAAGACCTGCGCACTGGCCAGCTACTGCCCGACCGCGTCGAACGCGTCACCAGCGTCGTCTGGGCAACCGACAACAAGACGCTCTTCTACGTCACCGAAGACGCGACGACGAAACGAAGCGACAAGTTCTTCCGGCACGTGCTCGGCAGCGACAAGTACGACCTTGTTTACGACGAAAAAGACGAACTCTTCGATATCGGCACCGGACGCTCGCGCGACAAAGCCGTGATCTTCCTCGAAGCGTTCAGCAAGACGTCGACCGAAGTCCGCTATCTTCCGGCAGATCAACCGAACGCAACGGTCAAAATCATTCTGCCGCGCCAGCCGGAACACGAGTACGACGTCGATCATCGCGGCGGCATGTTTTACATCCGCACGAACAAAGGCGCGAAGAACTTCCGTATCGTGACCGCGCCCGTGAACGATCCGTCCGAAGCCAACTGGAAAGAGTTTGTGGCGCATCGTCCGGCCGTGAAGGTCGAGGGCGTCAGTCTATTTGCCGATCACGCGGTGGTTTCGGAGTGGGAGAACGGCCTGCAACAGCTCGAAGTCATCAACTTCAAGACCAACAAACGCAACCGCATCGAGTTTCCCGAGCCGGTCTACTCCGCCGGGCTCGGTCCGAACGCCGAGTACAACACGCACGTCGTCCGCTACGTCTACAACTCGCTCGTGACACCGAACTCGACGTTCGATTACGACATGAACACCGGCAAGTCGACGCTGTTGAAGCAACAGGAAGTGCCGGGCGGTTTCGACCGCACAAACTACAAAGCCGAGCGCGTGTTCGCGACCGCAACCGACGGAACGAAGATTCCGATCTCGATGGTTTATCGCAAAGGCGTGAAGCTCGACGGTTCCGCGCCGATGCTGCTTTACGGCTATGGCTCGTACGGCATTTCGATTCCGCCGACGTTCTCGTCCAGCCGCCTCAGTCTGTTGGATCGCGGCGTGATCTTCGCGATCGGGCACATTCGCGGGGGCGGCGAACTCGGCGAAGAGTGGCGGCAAGCGGGCAGAATGATGAAGAAGATCAATACGTTCACCGACTTCATCGCCTGCGCCGAAACGCTCGTTAAGATGAAGTACACGTCGAGCGATCGGATCGTGATTCAGGGCGGCAGCGCCGGCGGACTGCTCGTTGGCGCAGTTTCGAACATGCGTCCGGATCTCTTCAAAGCCGTTATCTCGCAGGTGCCGTTCGTGGACGTGCTGAACACGATGCTCGACGCGACGCTGCCGTTAACGACCAGCGAGTACATCGAGTGGGGCAATCCGAACGACAAAGCGGCGTACGACTACATGAAGAAGTACTCGCCGTACGACAACATCGGAAAGAAAAATTATCCGGCGACACTGGTTAAAGTGTCCGTCAACGATAGCCAGGTGCCATACTGGGAAGGCGCGAAACTCGTCGCCAAAATGCGCACGATGAAGACCGACAAAAATCCGCTGTTGTTGAAGGTCAACTTCGGCGCCGGTCACGGCGGCTCGTCCGGACGTTACGACGCCCTGCGCGAGACTGCATTTGACTACGCGTTCATGCTGTGGCAAATGGGTATCGCGGATTAAGTTTGTAATGATCGGTTCGACGCTGGGGAATTACAAAATCCTCGAGAAGCTCGGTGAGGGCGGTCAGGGGACGGTCTATAAAGCTGTCGATTCAAAGCTCGGCCGGACGGTAGTGATCAAGGTTCTCCCGGCCGAGCTGACCGCCAAAGAAGCCAACCTCAAGCGGTTCGAGCGCGAAGCCCGTCTCGCCTCCGCGCTCGATCACCCGAATATCTGCACGATTTTCGATCTCAACGAGATCAACGGCATCCACTTCATCGTGATGCAGTACATCGAGGGCCGTAACGTGCGGCAGTTGGTCAACGGCCGCCCGTTGTCTCTCGAAAGCGCCTTGTCGATCGCGCTGCAAACCGCCGACGCACTCGCCGCGGCCCACGCGCGCGGCATCATTCACCGCGACATCAAGGCCGGAAACGTCATGGTCACGCCGACCGGCCAGGTGAAAGTGCTCGACTTCGGTTTGGCAAAACTACTCGACGAAGAAGCCGCCCGAACGTCCGGGATTCATCACACGGAGATAACTGAAGTCGGCGTGCCGTACGGCACCGCGACGTACGCAGCGCCCGAGCAGGCGCGCGGCGATCGCGTCGATGCGCGTGCGGACATTTTCTCGACCGGAGTTCTGCTTTACGAAATGCTTGCCGGCACGTGGCCGTTCCGCGGCAACACGGCGGTCGAAGTGCGTCATTCGGTTTTGAATGCCGAGCCGCAGCCGCTGTCGAAAGTGCGTCCGGGGCGCGTGCCCGACCAGTTGCAGTCGATACTCGACAAAGCGCTCGCGAAGGATCCGCGCAATCGTTATCAGAAGATTTCGTACTTCGCGAACGACCTCCGCGCCGTTATCCGCGAGCTCGGTTCCGACGCGCTGCCCGGCATTGACGAAGGCGCCACGCCGGTCGCGCCGAAACACATGACGCCGCGCAGTCCGGTGACGCGCGCGCTGCGCTGGCTGACCGGGAGCCTGACGGGGGAAAGTGCTTCCGGAGGCCCTTCGAAACCGTCGGGACGCGTCGGCGAAGCTCATGAAAGCCCGTTGACGAGCATGGGCGATCGCGATCGAAAGAGCGTCGCGATACTGCCGTTCAAGAACGTCGGGAACGACCGCGAGATCGACTTCTACCAGTTCTCGCTTGCCGACGCCGTGATCACCGAGCTGGCGCGACTTCGTTCTCTCGTCGTGCGGCCGTCGTCGGTGATCGTTAAGTATCAGAATCGTGAAGTAGATCCGGCTGAAGCAGGACGCGATCTGAGCGTCGACGCGATTCTGACCGCCACGTTCCTGCGCGCCGCCGAAAAGCTTCGCGTGACCGCGCAACTTCTCGACGTCCGCACCAGCGAGATTCTCTGGAGTGACCGGATCGACGCTGACGCCAGCGACGTTATCGGCGTTCAGGACATTATCGTGCACCACATCGTTCAGGGGCTGCGTCTGGAGTTGAGTCCCGACGAAAAAGACGAGCTCGCGAAAGGCAGCACCGCCGACGCCGCCGCGCGCGAGGAGTACATGCGCGGACGCGACTGTCTCGCCAGGTTCATCTATCACACGATTGAACGCGAAGACCTCGACTCGTCGATCGAACACTTCCGCCGCGCGATCGAGATCGATCCGAACTTCGCGCTCGCCTATTCCGCGCTCGGAAGCGCGTACGTCAACCGCGTGCTGAAAGGTCTCGGCCAGGCGGGCGATCACGACAAGGCGAAGAACGCATTCAAGAAAGCACTCGCGCTCGATCCGAAACTGCTCGAAGCCCGCATGCACATGGTCTTCATTTACCTGACCGGCGGACAGAAGCAGAAAGCGCGCACGGAAATCGAGATGCTGCGGCACGAGTTTCCGAATGATCCGGGCGTGCAGTTTGTTCGCGGGGTCGTTGCGCGGCTCGATGGTGATTACGAGCGAGCGCTGCGAAGTTTCGATCGGATGGTGAAACTCAACCCTGCTGAGCGCGTCCCGGCGAGTTACAACCGCGCGCGCATTCACATGTATCAGGGCGACTACGATCGCGCGCTGCAGGAGCTGGACCAGGGCGCCGCGCTCGAACCTGAGCATCCGATGATCAAAGTGATCCGGGCCTGTGTGCTCTTCTATCGCGGGGAAGTCAACGAGTCGACGAACATCGTGCAGGACGTGCTGGAGAAGCATCCGCAGATGGACGGCGTCCGTCCGGTTCTCGCGATCGGCCTGAGCGCGCAGGGCCAGCACACTAAAGCCAACGAACAACTCACGCAGAAAGTTAGGCTGGTCGCCGAAGCTGATTACGATATATCCTACTGGCTGGCCTCCGCCTACCTTTTGCAAGGCCGCCAGGTTGAAGCGCTCCGCTGGCTGGAGACCGCGATTAGTCTCGGTAACGAGAACTATCGCTGGTTTGAGAAAGACCCGAACTGGACGGACATGCACGAGGATCCACGTTTCCTCGAATTGATGAAAGGCATCAAGACTCAACGTGATGAGCCCCGGGACCAAACTGAATGAAAACCTTCATCGTCGGTGATGTACACGGACGTTGCGCGCAGCTCCTCAACCTGCTCGATATGCTGCCGCGAGATCCTCAATTGGATACGCTTGTCTTCCTCGGCGACCTGATCGATCGCGGCGCCGATGCTCCGGGCTGCGTCGAACACGTTCTCAAACTGTGCAGCGAAAATCGGGAACGAGTCATTTGTTTGCGTGGGAATCACGAGCAGATGTGCATGGACTTTCTGGAAGGGCAGGCGACGATCTGGCTCGAACCGATCGTGGGCGGCCAGCGGACGTACGAGCAATACACGGGAAAATCACCGTACGCCGATCCCGAGCAGGATCCGGAAGAAGTCAGGGTCACTCTCGAACGTGCGTTGCCGGACGAGCACCTGGAGTTCATGCAGAGTCTGCCCTTCTATCACGAGGATGAGCACGCGATCTACGTTCATGCCGGGCTCGACGCAGGCAAGCATCCGAGTGAGAGCTCGCCGATGTCGCTTATGTGGATGCGCGACATGGATTTTTACAAGAACTACCGCGGGAAGCCGTGTATCTTCGGCCACACGCCGACACCGCTGCTGCCGCTGCGCGGGCGGCTCGGCCGTCACGGGATTTACATCTCGAACAGCGCTGTCGGACTCGATACCGGCTGTGAACGCCAGTCGCCACTGAGTTGTCTGTCACTGCCCGACTTCAATCTCTACCAAACGTTCTCCGACGGCCGCGAAGAGACTCACCAGATCACTTCCTTCATTCCGGACGCATTGAAAGAAATGCAACGCCGCGCCGGGTTGTACTAGAAAGGAATTTCTAAAATCATCTTCACCACGTGACTCCCACTTGCGGGAGGTTCATGAATAGGAAATTTTTCGAATCCTGTTCAATGTGATTCCCGCTTGGACGGGGTTCAGGCGAGAGGTCAATCTGTTTTGAAATAGCTTACCGGCGGTAGATCTCGCTGCCTGTTTCGACGAACTCCTTCGCCTTCTCTTTCATCCCGACTCCGAGCGCCTCCGCTTCCTCGATCTGCTTCTGCGCAGCGTAGTCGCGGACGTCCTGAGTGATCTTCATCGAGCAGAAATGCGGGCCGCACATGGAACAAAAGTGCGCCAGCTTCGCACCCTCCTGCGGCAGCGTTTCATCGTGATACTCCCGCGCCACTTCAGGATCGAGCGAAAGATTGAACTGGTCCTCCCAGCGAAACTCGAACCGTGCTTTCGAAAGCGCATTGTCGCGATACTGCGCACCCGGATGTCCCTTCGCGAGGTCCGCCGCGTGCGCCGCGAGCTTGTAGGAGATCACGCCGTCTTTCACGTCTTTCTTGTTCGGCAATCCGAGATGCTCCTTCGGCGTGACGTAACAAAGCATCGCCGTTCCGTACCATCCAATCATCGCGGCCCCGATCGCCGACGTGATGTGATCGTATCCGGGCGCGATGTCGGTGGTTAACGGCCCAAGCGTGTAGAACGGCGCTTCATGACACGTTTCGAGCTGCTTGTCCATGTTTTCCTTGATGAGGTGCATCGGAACGTGTCCGGGCCCTTCGATCATCACCTGGCAATCGTGCTCCCACGCAATCTTCGTCAGCTCACCCAGCGTTTCCAGCTCAGCAAACTGCGCCTCGTCATTCGCGTCCGCAATCGATCCCGGCCGCAACCCGTCGCCAAGCGAGAACGAAACGTCGTACGCGGCCATGATCTCGCAGATCTCGCGAAAGCGCGTGTAAAGAAAACTCTCTTCATGATGCGCGAGGCACCACTTCGCCATGATCGATCCGCCGCGACTCACAATCCCCGTCGTCCTTCGCGCGGTCAAAGGGATGTAAGGCAGACGAACGCCGGCGTGAATGGTGAAATAGTCGACGCCCTGTTCCGCCTGTTCGATCAACGTGTCCCGAAAGATCTCCCACGTCAACTCCTCCGCTTTGCCGCCGACTTTCTCCAGCGCCTGATAAATCGGCACAGTGCCAATCGGCACGGGCGAGTTGCGAATGATCCACTCGCGCGTGGCGTGAATGTTCTTTCCGGTCGAGAGGTCCATCACCGTGTCGGAACCACAGCGAATCGACCAGCGCATCTTGTCGACCTCTTCGTCGATCGACGACGCGACCGCGGAGTTTCCGATGTTGGCGTTGATCTTCACGAGGAAGTTGCGCCCGATGATCATCGGCTCCGACTCCGGATGATTGACGTTCGCGGGAATGATCGCGCGCCCGCGCGCCACTTCCTGACGCACAAACTCGGGCGTCACGTACGACGGAATCGACGCGCCAAACGACTGCCCCGAATGCTGATGCAACACGGAATCTCGCGGCGCGTCACCCGAAGCATTGATCGAAGGCCACGCCGCCTCGCGTCCCATATTTTCGCGAATTGCAATGAACTCCATCTCCGGCGTGATGATCCCTCTGCGGGCATAGTGCAGTTGCGTCACACACGCTCCCGGCGAACCAGGCCGGGCACGCAGCACACGCCGGCGCAACGCCGGAAAATCTTCCAGCTTCCCGACGTCTTTGATCCGCGCGCGATTCGCAGCCTCGAACGTGAGATAACCGTCGTCGATCGGCTTCGCCTCGCGGCCTTCATACTCCTCGACGTCGCCGCGCGCGCGAATCCATTCCGACCGCAACGCCGGCAACCCCTTCGTCACGTCGGGATGCTGATCGCCATCGCCCCACGGCCCGCTCGTGTCGTAAACACGGACGGGCGGATTCTGCGCCAACGTGCCGTCGAAGTTGCGCGACGGCGTTTGCGTGATCTCGCGGAACGGCACTCTGACGCCCGGCTGCTTGCCCTCGACGTAAACACGCCGCGAATTAGGCAAAGTTGAGTTGCTCTCAGTCGACTTAACTACTGCGCTCATCTGTTTTTCTCCTGAATGTTGCCTAAAGTATAATCTCGCCGCTAGTACCCAACCTAATCGAACTTTTCCGGAGAAACAAGATGCTGAAACGGCTAGTCGCCCTGTCGCTCGTTTTGTCGCTCTTAACGCTTCCAATTGCAGCCCAAAACGGAAGCGGAGACCTGCTCGCGCGCATCCGCAAAGAAGCAATGGAGCGCTCGCAGATCATGAAGACCATGCACATGTTCACCGACGTTTACGGCCCGCGCCTGACCGGTTCGCCCAACCACAAGGCCGCCGCCGACTGGGCGGTGAAACAGATGACGGCGTGGGGGCTCGAAAACGCGCACCTCGAACCGTGGGACTTCAAACATCCGGGCTGGGCCAACGAACGACTCACCGCGCACCTGATCTCGCCGGTGAAAGACGCGCTCGTTTGTGAAGTGCTGGCGTGGACGCCCAGCACAAGAGGCCCCGTCACTGCGAAAGCTCAGCAGTTGTTGCTGCCGGAGCGTCCCACGCAGGAACAGTTGACCGCATTTTTCGCAGGACAGAAGGCGAACGTGCGCGGCAAGATCGTGCTGGTCGGCAAACCCGCAGTGCTTCCCGTCAACCTGAATCCTCCGGCAAAACGAAGCAGCGATGAACAGGTGCAACAACGTTTCGGTCCGAACGCGCGGCCCGGCGCGGGCTTTCCGCAGCCATCGCCGACTCCGACTCCCGCTCCAAACGCACCGCGTCCGCTGACAGGCCGCCAAATTAATGAACAGCTCGACAAGTTTTTGAAAGAGAACGGCGCGCTCGTGCGGGTCAACGATGCGGGCCGCGAGTTTCGTCAGATTCGCGCCTTCAACAACAACACGTTCGACGTGAACAAAGTCGTACCGACAGTCGTTATGAGCAACGAAGACTTCGGACGCATCACACGCATCCTCAACGACGGAACTGAAGTCATGCTCGAGTTCAACATAGTCAATCGCGTCTATCCCGAAGGAGCGACGTCATACAACACGATCGCGGAGATTCCCGGCACCGACAAAGCGGACGAGGTGATCATGCTCGGCGGACACCTCGACTCATGGCACGCCGCCACAGGCGCCACCGACAACGCGATTGGCTGCGCGATCATGATGGAAGCCGCGCGCATCCTGAAGGCACTGAACGTCAAACCGCGACGGACGATTCGCGTTGCCCTGTGGAGCGGCGAAGAGCAGGGACTGCTCGGCTCGCAAGCTTACGTCAAACAACATTTTGGTTCGTTCGAAGAAAAGAAGTCTGGCTACGAAAAATTCGGCGGTTATTTCAATATCGACTCCGGCACGGGACGAGTGCGTGGCGCGTCGGTGTTTGGGCCCCCCGAGGCGGCGAACATCATGCGCGAGATTTTTGCACCGTTCAAAGATGACGGCGTCGTGGGTGCGGTTACTTCGCGCAGCCGCAGACTCGGCGGTTCCGACAACACGTCGTTCAATCAGGCGGGACTGCCCGGCATCGGCATGGGCCAGGATCCGATCGAGTACGGCACGCATACCTGGCACACGAACCTCGACACCTACGAACGCATCCTCGAAGACGACGTGAAGAAGGACGCGATGGTCGTCGCGTGGTCTGTCTATCAGTTGGCGACGCGCGATGACCTGCTGCCGCGACTCGCTGCCGCCGACATGCCCGCGCGTCCGCCATCAGAAGAAGATTCTCCGGCGACGCCCGCGCGCCCGACTCGTCAGCGAACGGACAGCGATGCGAGACAGCCGGCGACAGTCAACAGACGAAGAGGTAACTGATCGTTTTGGCTTTAACTCGCCGCCAGTTTCTTGGGCGCAGCGCTCTCGCAATCGCGGGAGCGGGTCTGATGGGCCGGCAACTGGTCCACGCAACGGCGGCGACAGTTCTCAACGGCCCGGCCAAAAAGGTGCTGATACTCGGCGCTGGAATGGCCGGGCTTGTTTCCGGTTACGAGCTCTCAAAACTCGGTCACAACGTAACGATCCTCGAAGCGCGACCGCGGTCCGGCGGGCGCGTCCACACGATCCGCGACGCATTCGATGACGGTCTCTACGCCGAAGCGGGCGCGGCACGCATTCCTGAAACGCACGATCTCACGCTCAAGTACGTCAAGGAGTTTGATCTTCCGCTCGATCCGTTTTATCCGACGGGGTTGAAGGCGGTGCGTTTCGATCACGGCGACCGCGAGGAAGTGCCGATCGACGGGTTCACCGACGCGATGACGCAAAACTACAGCGAAGAGCTCGGCGGGGATCCAAAGCGCTGGCGCAAGATTCACGGCGGAATGGATGTGCTGCCAAAAGCGTTTGCCGTGCGGCTCGCGGAGAAGATTCGCTACAGCGCGGCGGTGACGAAGATCGATCAGGACGCGAAACAGGCAACCGTGAAGTTTCTGGAGAAAGGCGCGACGCAAATGCTGTCGGCTGACGTCGTGCTGTGCACGATTCCGTTTTCGGTTTTGCGGAGGCTCGAATTGCCCGCGCTGTCGCACCGAACGAGAGACATCGTGAAACGAGCGCACTACGACGGCGTTTCGCGAGTTTATCTCCAGACGAAGAACCGGTTTTGGGAAGACAAGGGGTTCAATGGGTTTGCGTTCACGAAAGGTGCGGTTGAGATTTGGCAACCGACGTGGAACCAGCCTGGCACGCGTGGAATACTCATGACGTATGCGCGGCCTGGCGAGGCTGAGCGAATCGCTTCGTTGAAAGAGCCCGAACGGATTGCGTCGACGTTGGACCAACTCGATTCGATCTTCACCGGGCTGCGTGGGAACTTCGAACACGGCGCGACAAAGTGTTGGATCGAAGACGAGTGGTCGCGAGGTGCGTGGGGCTTTGTCGGGCCGCTTGAATCATCGAGCTCGTCGCGACGCGATGGGCGCATCTACTTCGCCGGCGAACACCTCTCGCCGTGGTCTTCGTGGATTCAGGGAGCTTTATGGTCCGGGCTGAAGGCGGTCAAGGAGATCGATCAGTAACCACAAAAGGCACAAAAGACACAAAAGGCACAACGACAATAGTTAGTGTGAGTCCGCACTACGGAAAATGCTGAACTCCCACTCACTTACTTTCTTTGTGCCTCTTGTGTCTTTTGTGCCTTTTTGTGGCTAATCTTTTTGTGGTTAGCCGCCAATGAAGCTCATCGATCGTGATGGGGTGATGAAGTCGGGGTCGTTGATGAAGTGGCGGGGTTCTTTCTTGTAAACAACTGATTCGATGTAGTCGACGATCTCGGCGCGCGTGGCGCCGTTGCGAACAACGTCGCGCAACGAGTGTTCGACAGTCGAGAAGAGACACGTCCGGATCTGCCCGTCCGCCGTCAACCTGATTCGCGAACATGCACCACAGAACGGCTCAGTCACGGGAGCAATGATGCCGATCTCACCCGGCGCGCCGTCAGCAAAACGATAACGCGCCGACGTTTCCGAACCACGCTTCACATCCAGCTTAACCAGCGGAAACCGCTCGTGAATTCGATCATGAATCTCTCTGCCGGAAACCACATCGTCACGCGACCATTCGTGACCTGAATCCAGCGGCATGAACTCGATGTAACGCATCTTCACATCGTGCTCGCGCGCAAACGCAGCGAAGTCCCCGACTTCGTCTTCGTTGTGCCCGCGCACGATCACAGCGTTGATCTTTATCGGCTCGAGCCCCGCGTCTTTCGCCGCCGCAATCCCTGCGAGAACTTTCTCCAACACGTCAACGCCCGTCATCTGCTTGAAAACGTTGCGCTTCAAACTGTCGAGACTGATCGTCACGCGATCCAGCCCCGCCTCTTTCAATCCGCGGGCGCGCTCCGGAAGGAAATAACCGTTCGTCGTCAGCGCCAGATCCTGAAGCCCGCGATCTTTAAACTGCGACAACTTCCCGATGATCGTCTCGATGTCGCGGCGCATCATCGGCTCGCCGCCCGTCAGCCGGAGCTTCTCGATGCCGAGCGACACGAAGATCTCGCAGATGTACTCGATCTCTTCGTACGAGAGCATCTTCTCCTTCGGCGCGATCGGCGGCTCGCCGTGCGGAAGGCAGTAAAAACACCGGAAATTGCACCGATCCGTGAGCGAAACGCGCAAATCGCGGATGGCCCGGCCGTATGAATCACGTAAAACTGACATTGCCGGGAAATGATACCACGCCGGTTTTTAGACGCACATTGCGCTCACTCGCCGCGCCGCGGCAGACGCATCATCGTTCCCTGCATCGCCGCGACTACCGACCCATCAGCCGTAACGTCCGCTCGCACGACGGTCAGCGTCCGGCCGGGCTTCATCACTTCCGCTCGCGCGACGAACAGTTCGCCTTTCGCCGGCCGCAGCAGGTTGACCTTGAACTCGACCGCCAAAACGTCCGACTCGACCGGCATCAACGTATATGCGGCGTAACCGCACGCTGAGTCGGCGATCGTCGTCACGACGCCGGCGTGAACGTAGCCGTGCTGCTGAGTCAGATCCGCACGATATGGCAACGTGATCTCCACGACTCCCGGCTCGACCAGCGTCAACGACGCGCCGATCAAATCCATGATCGTCTGCTTCGCAAAACTCTCCCGGATCTCCTCGGCAAACGCCGGATTACTCGCGTGATACGTCGTCATCGATACATCTTTCCGTTCCAGCGCAGGATCGTCTGCTTGAGTTTGCGCCCGTTGTCTTCGATCTTTCCGTCCTCGTCGTCCTCGTAAATCCTGAAACTCAGGGCGAGCGTGTTTCGGCGAATGATGACCAGCGGAGTAGAAGCGCCGTGCCAATCTTCGAAAAGCATGGCGGACGTGATCTGGTTCGTTGGACCGTGCTCGCCCATGAAGAGATTCTTCGGCACTGCCTTGTTCGTCGCCGGATCGATGGTGAAGTAGTAGTTGGTGAGCGTCGGGTTGAGGCCGCCGCTTCCGGTCGAGATCTCGATGATGTCTTCGGTGTTCAGTTTCGCGAACGCGATGTTGACGGAGTTGTCGGCGCGTGAAAAGTATCCGTCGATCGCCTCGGAGACGTAAACGCGATCGCCCTTGCGGTGGAGGAGAAAAGCGTTCGCGCCGCCGTACTCGGTCTGGTAACAAGGATCGGGAATCAAGACAAGGCGAATGCGTTCATCGCCAAACAACCAGAAAACGTAATCGCCGCGTAGAAAATCCCGTCGCTGAGCGGACGTCAACGTGCGCGGTTTGCGTGTGAAATCGCAGACGTTCAAATCCTCCGTGTCCGCCTGCCACCAGTTGGCGTTTGAGAACGATGCGAGCTTCGCCATCAGTTCCTTGATGGCGGCGACTCGCGGAGGATGTTGCAGGATCTTTTCGTCCCATTCGTTCGCCAGACCGTCACACGAATATTTCAATTCCGGCATCCGTTTTAAAGCCGCAAACGCGGACTGTGGACAACTCAGCGTGTATTGCGTTGAAGCCGTGTTCGTATTGAACAGACTAAGCGCGACGGTGGCGAGCAGGATGTTGATCATTTTAGTGCCTGGTCCAGGCTGGAGCGATCGTCGAGCAGGATCCATTCGACGATCGACAGCGGAAGACTGCCGTTCTGCAAAAGCTCATCGTGAAACTGACCGAGTTGAAAACTCGCGCCGCGCTTGTCGCGATACTTGCCGAGCAGCCGCATGATCTGCCACTTGCCGGTGATGTACGTGATCTTCTGAGTCGGCGACGAAGCGGCGCCAGCGGCTTCGCCTTCCGCAGCTTCGCGGTCGAGCCCGCCTGCTTCCATGAAATAGTTGACCGCTTGTTCAAACGTCCATTTGCCGGTGTGCAGGTTCACGTCGACGCCGATGCGGGCGGCACGATAGCGCGAGAGCCTCAGTATCTGCGCCTGCGCCGCGGAGTTGTCAGGATACAAACCCGTCCGCATCAACATCTCTTCGCCGTACAAAGCCCAACCCTCAACGAAGATGCCGTCGAAGTTCTGTCGCCGGATCTCGTTCGCGACGTGATTGGCGATCGAGAGTTGCAGGAAATGACCCGGAATTCCTTCATGGCCCAGGATCGGGCGCGGGTCTTCAATCGCAGCGCGGATGTAGAAGTTCTTGCTCGCGGGGTTGTACGTCGGAATGAAATAAAAGCCGCTGTTGTCCTTGTCGTAAACCCCGGGCGGATTCATGAAACCACCGGGACTGGTCGGCTTGAACGCTTCCGGCAACTGTCGAATCTGGAACGGGCCAACGTGCGCGGGAATCGTCACCAGGTGGTGGCTCTTGAGAAAATCGATCATTTCCGACTGGCGGCTTTCATATTTCCTGAGAAAGTCCTGCTGGTCCACCGGAATGCTCTTGCTTCGCGCCGGGTTCGGATCCGCCAGCGACGGATCGGGAAGTAACGACTCCAATGCGCGATAACGCGCCAACTCAGTCTGGCCCAACATCTCGACCTGATCGGCGTCGAGCGGCAGCAGGTAAATGTTCTTGAGCAGGTAGTTGTAGTTCTCGACACCCATCGGCTTGAACGGCACCATGCCGAGCAAACGCTTTTCGAGAAAGTCGGCGAAACCATGCAGCGACGCAATTGCCGCATCGCGGGCGCTGACGAGGCTGTTCTTCTCCGCCGGCGTCAGGTCTTTTGCCAGCGTCATCAGGCTGTCGTTGAAAAGCCCGTCGATCGAACGGGCGGAGTCGATTGCGAGCCTCGCGTAAAGCTGGACTGGCCGCGTGAGGTTTCCTTTTGCCTTTTCGATAACGAACGGCATCTGCTTCAGACGAGCAGTCGCCGCCAGTGCGCGGACGCGCGGCGCGGCGTACTCCTTCTTTAGCAGGGAAAATATCGCGCTGCTGCACTCGTTGACGTAAAGCTGCGGATCAGTCGCCTCCGAATCCATCACGCGATTGAAGAAGTCGATGGTTTCGAGTTGCGAGCGAAACAGCAGCCAGTCGATCTGGTCGTCTTTGGACCAGCCGGTCGCCGGCATCGCCTGCACTTTCTTCAGCACGTCTTTGATGTGAAGACGCCGGGCGAGAATCGCGGACAGCGAATAGTCGGTCAGCTTGTCGTCCCACGTGTGGAGGCCCATGTCGCTCGATGCGACCGGATAATTCTGATTGCGCCATTGGTAATAGTCGTCGGCAAGCCGGCGAAGCTCGGCGGGTGTTTGGGCCATCGTGATTGTCGTGAAAGTGAATAGCAGCAACGTGAGCAGGAGAACTCGTTTCATGGATTGGATATTAACGCACGCGCGTTGCGCTGTAACCCTGAAAGCTTGGCGCGTTTCATCGCGCTGCCGCGAAACCGCTCGACGTACTCGTCGTGCGTGAGGTCCACGATGTTTCGCAGCTCGGGATTCACGTTTCCGTCGCGCGGCGCGAAGCGCAGCTCGTCCGTTACCTGTTCAAATCGGTTCCACGGGCAAACGTCCTGACAAATATCGCAGCCATACATCCATCCCGAAAGGTTCTCCTGAATTTCCGGCGGTAACTCTGGCGCACGCAGCTCGATCGTCGCATACGAGATGCACTTGTTTGAATCCACTAAGTAAGGCTCGGTTATCGCATCGGTCGGACAAGCGTCGATGCACAGCGTACACGTGCCACAGTGGTCCTCGACGCGTTCGTCGTCGTAGTCGAGATCGAGATTGAGCAGCAGCTCGCCGATGAAGACCCACGAGCCGTACTCCTGCGTGATCACGTTCGTATGCTTGCCCAGCCAGCCAAGCCCCGCGCGGACGGCCCACGCCTTGTCCATGATCGGTTGAATGTCGACGCAGACCTTCCCGGCCGCGCGCGGATCCTGTTCCTGGATCCAAGCGAGCAGCGAGCGGAGTTTCTCGCTGACTACGTCGTGGTAATCATCGCCCCAGGCGTAACGAGACACTTTTCCTGTGTTCGAGTTTTGCTCGTGTTGATGTGGGGTGTAGTAGTTGAGGGCGACGACGACGACCGAGCGCGCCTCGGGAAAGATCTCTCGCGGGCTGACGCGCTTGTCGACGTCGCGCGCCATCCACGACATGGCGCCGTGGTAACCGCGAGCCAGCCACTCTTTCAACCGCCGCGCTTCGTCGTCCAGTGAGACGGCGCTGACAATGCCGGTTTTATTAAAACCTTCGAGGCGAGCGCGCTCTTTGATCGCGACCGAAGTAACTGCCTGACTACGCCCTTGCTGATCCAAAAGAAATCTTCGCCCGCCGATCCTGCTTACTACATCTTCTGCATCGTGATCGTGATGCTCGGCGCGTTGCCTCCACCGCGGTAGTAGGAGACCCAGTAGCCTTTCTTCGGATACCGCACCAACTTGTACACCGTGCCGTCAGCTTTGGCTTCGATGTCGGATCCGAAGACCTGCTGAGGCGTAATCACGCTGCTTGCGCCGCTGGTGAAATCTACCGAAATTGCGGTCACTTTGCGAGTCGTCTTGTCGTAAAGGACCTGGCAGGTCTCGTTGTCGCTGAACTTGTAGAAGTCCTGCTCGTCGCCTTTGTCAGCTGGGACGCCGAGTTTTTTACGGACGTCGTCGGCCAGCCAGCCGATCTGGACGCCGCGATAGTCGAGAAAGACGGGTTCGTCGTCGCCCCCGCTTTTCTTCGTTTGCGCTATTGAAGTGACGGAAAGTAAAAGACAGATCCCCAGAAGCGCAGCCCGGTTGAGTAACCGAAAAGTTGAGGATTTAGAAAGGTAAGTCATGGCTACCTCCTTCCCAGGAAATGAAATGTTTAGGACACCGACTTGGCAGGGTTCGCAACCCGGAAAAGTTATCCAAAAAAGCCCCATCCGGCTCACATGGCCGAACAATAATCCCAAGAAAGTGCTGTGTCAATGTCTGGGGTTCATACAATTTTTTTCCATGTGTCTCCCGCTGGCGGGAGGCACTTTTTAGTATTTTATTGACTCGGAAATCGGTTTCGCGTAGAAGCAGTGGGTTGTTGTGGGCCACGTCTTCAAACCCTGCTTAGGAGTCATAAATCAATGAATAGATACCTGCTGCCGGTGGCGCTCGTTGCCATCGTCATCGCGCTCGTTTTGTCCGGCTGCCAGCGCCAGGCGGATACGAACCTGAACGCGAGTCTTACAACCAACAGAAACACCGCGCCCGAACCCGTCAACACGGCATCAATCGAAGCTGAATTGAATAAACTCGAACGCGAGTGGGCCGGCGCGGTCAAAAACCGCGACACTGAAACAGTCAAACGCATCGTCGCCGACGACGCCATCATGACTTACCCCGACGGCACAACCGGCACGAAGTCCGACGAAGTACACTCGGTCGAGAGCGGCGCCGTGACGCTCGAAACGTGGGACATCGTCGAGACAAAGGTGACGGTGCTCGATGCCGACGCCGCGTTCATCACGGGACGAAGCACCATCAAAAAAGGCTCCGCGAAAGATCCAAAAACTGGAAAGACGATCGACATCGCCGGCGACTATCGCTTCATCGACGTCTACGCGAAACGGAATGGAAAGTGGCAGGCAGTGGCTTCACAGACCACGAAGATCACGCCGCAGTAAGCAAGTTAATCGGTGGTCCAAATGCCGGGGATGGTCGTTGAACACTTCGGACAGCGCCCGTCCCCGGTAACGCGCACCTGACGGATCAGATAACCAAACCGCTCCACCAACAACTCATCACACGCCGGACAATGAGTGTTCTCCCAACGCCCGACTCTTCCGGGCAGATTTCCGGCGTAGACGTAATTCAATCCCGCGTTCCGCCCGATCTCGCACGCCTCGATCAACTGTTCAGCCGTCGTGTTCGAGTTATCCGTCATGCGATAGTCCTGGTGGAACGCGGTAACGTGCCATGGAATATCTGGAGACACGGACGCGATGAACTCAGCCGCGCGGCGCAGCTCGTCTCGTGAGTCGTTGAACCCCGGAATGACGAGCGTAACGATCTCCTCCCAGAAACCGCGCTCGTGGACCATCTTCACCGTGTCGAGAATGTTGTCGATGACGCCGCCGAGCTGCCGATAGTTTTTGTCGTTCATCGACTTCAGATCGATCTTGTAGCAGTCGGTCCAGTAACGCAGATAGTCGAGCACCTGCGGAGTCGCGTTTCCGTTCGAGATGAACGCAGTTTTAAAACCGGCGGGACGCGCTTGTTTGAAAACCTCGACGGCCCACTCAGCCGTGATCAGCGGTTCGTTGTAACTGCTGCCGACCATCGCGGCGCCGTAAGCTTTTGCCATCGTCACCATGCGCTCCGCGGAAACGGGCGACGGGTTCGTGCCGGCGGAGTCGTCGCGGAGCGCCTGCGAGGTGAGCCAGTTCTGGCAGTACGCGCAGTGCAGATCGCAACCGAGCATTCCGAACGTGAGCGTATCCGAACCGGGCAGGACGTGGAAAAAGGGTTTCTTCTCCGTGGGATCGCAGGCGAGTGCGGCGACGTAGTTTGCGGGGACGCGCAGCTGGCCGTCTTCGTTGAAGCGGACTTTGCAGATGCCGCGCTTGCCTGAGTTGATCAAACAGCGATGACCGCACGCGTAACACTTCAGGGCGCCTGCGTCGAGATGTTCCGTCAACTCGGGCGCGCCTTCGACTGTCATCGAATCGAGAACGTTGGCAAGCGGCGCTGATTTTACTGCAATAGGCATTGGTTAGAGCTTTGTGCTTTGGTCTTTGTGCTTTGTCGTCTGTCCTGGGAGATCAGTATTATCCTACGAGCCGAGACTTGGAATTACAAAGTACAAAGCACCAAGTACCAAGCACTAACTATGATCATCGAACAAATAACGACGACAGCCTTTCAGCAACACACGCGAATCCTCGGTTGCGAAAAAACAAAACGCGCGATCTGCATCGACCCCGGCGACGAAGCGGAACGCATCGTTGAGACACTCGAACGGCGCGGACTGAACTTACAGGCGATAGCGTTGACTCACGCACACCTCGATCACGTCGGCGGCGTCGCGGCGCTGAAGAAGTTGCAGCCCGAGGCGAAGATCAACCTGCACAAAGGCGATGAGTTCATGTATCTCGGCTTGCCTGAACAGCCCGGGTGGCTCGGCATTCCGCGTTCGCAGTGGACGGTGTTGGGAATGGAGTTCGAAACCCCGCCGCCGGTCGATGAATACTGGACGGACGGGCAGAAATACGCCGTCGGCGAGCTCGAGTTTGAAGTGCGGCACTGTCCGGGACACACGCCCGGTCACGTTGTTTTTTACGAGGCCGGCGAGAAGAAGGTGTTTGTTGGAGACGTGCTCTTCGCGGGTTCGATCGGCAGGACGGATCTGCCCGGCGGATCAACCGAGCAGCTGCTCGACTCAATCAAGACGAAGCTGTTGACGCTCGATGATGACGTGGAAGTTTTTTCGGGGCACGGGCCGGTCACCACTATCGGTGAGGAGAGGCTGACGAACCCATTTCTCACCGGCGGCTATCCGTTGGGACGCGGCCGGTTCTGACACACTATCAACGCAACCGCTTGGCCTTCATCTCTTCCCAGCGATCCTTCTGCTCGCTGTTTAATTGGCTCGGTAACGTGTCCACGGCGATTCCGTTTTGCGCGCAGAACTGCCGCCACAAGACGAACCGCAGGTCGTACTGACCAGTGGAGTCTGAGACCGAGTTGTCGAGCTCGCGTGGCTCTTTCTTCCGCTCCGAATTCATGCCTTTACTCTACTCACCTTGAAAAAGTGGCATGAAGTGTAACAGCTTTGCTCGACATGTGCGATCAGGGCGGAGCTTGGTTTTTTGTATTTTGTGCTTTGTTCGCTTTACAAAGAACTAAGCACAAAGCACCAAGCTCCACCCGCCGTGTTTCAGTGTTCTTCTACGATGTCTTTCTTCAGGCTCGTCACGAAGGCTAGTATCTCGCCTTTCTCTTTCTCGGGTACTTTGAACTTGTCGAGGGATGCGACGAGGTGTTTGGCGGCGGCGTCCCATTCGGCGTTCGTGATCCCGAGTCCGGCGTGGGATGTCTTCATTTCGCGGCCGGTGTAGACACAGGGACCGCCCGTCGCGGCGCAAAATTGATCGAGGATATGTTGGCGGATACGCTTTTTTGAGTCCGTGCTCTGGCCGATGAAGAACTTCTCGAACTGTTTGTCTGTGACGAGTCGGACGATGAAGTCGTCGACGACTGCGGCGAGTGCGTTGTAACCGCCGATGCGGTCGTACAGCGACTTCTGCTGCGGCTGTGATGCGGTGATGCCAGTCGCGCCGGTCGTGAACAGCAGGGAAAGAACCAATGTGAAGATTGTTGCTTGCTGAAAACGCTTGCTCCGTTGCATGTCATGTCTCCTTTTGGGGTTGAAAAGCTTCAAAGAGACTTACGGAGCAGAGTGGGTGGTTGGATTTAGAGCCACAAAAAGGCCCCAAAAACCATCACTAAAATCCGCTGCTGAGATAGATTTGGCCCGTTGGGGCGTCGACGCCGCCCGCAGGCTCGAGAGTGATGGCGAACACGGCAGAATCGAGTGCCTGGCGGGGGACCTTGTCGCGCAACGTGCTGCGTCCCGCACTGTCAGGAGCGAAAGACTTGCCCGGCAAGGGTGGATTACTGCCGACGATAAACCAAAGCTGATATTCCTTCCCGGCCGGCGCCGGCGGAAGATTAGTCGCCAACAACAACGCGCGGCCATCCCTCGCGTAAGCAAGCTTCGCTGTCGCGGTCGAAGCCTGCGCCGTTCCCTTCAATTCAGTCAGTCGAGATCCAGGTTCGCTCAGGATATTAGCCAACTCATTCTGCTGCCGCAGCGTTCGGTTTTGCTGCCAGAGCACGACGAGGCCGACGAGCAGCGCAAGGAACAGAACCACCGCAGCGATCGCGCCGAGTGAACGCCATACGTTGCGCCGCACAGGAGCAAACGGAAGAACACGAGCGTCGTTGTCAGCGCGAGCGTGTTTCTCATCGCGAGTGTCTTTTTCTTCGCGAACCGCACTCATGATCCGCTGACGAACTTCAGGCGACGGCTCCATCGGCTTCGCATCGAGCGCCAACGCCGACGCCGTCCGCTCCCAACTCGCCAACTCCTCCCGACACTCGGCACACTCCGCCAGATGCTGATTCAACGCCTGCGCCTCGCCCGCATCAAGCGCCGACAACGCTCGCGCCGGTAACATTGCTTTGTAATCTTCGTGCGCCATCGTCTACAAATCAGCTACCACCAAAAAGGCTGCTCTTCCCGAAAGCGTCGCGCAACTTGATCATCCCGGTCCGCATGCGCGTCTTCACTGTCCCTAACGGCAGTCCCAGCTTCACCGCAATCTCCGACTGCGTAAGCCCATCGAAATACGCGAGCACCAAAGGCCGCCGTTGTTCATCGGGGAGATCGGCAAGCGCGCTGTTCACCGCACCAAAGCGTTCCGATCGGATCGCATCGCTCGCCGCGTCCGAAACCTCTTCACGACTTTCGGCAGCACTCGCCACCGCCACGCGCTCGCGCGACGCCAGCGTCCGCAACCGATCGATCCCGCGACTCCGCGCCAGCGTTACCAACCACGTAAACGGACGCCCACGGTTCTCGTCGAAGTCTCCCGCGCGCCGCCAAACCTGAAGAAACACTTCCTGGAGAACGTCTTCCGCCTCCTCGCGGTTATTCAATATACGCATCAGCACCCCGAACAGGATTAGCCGATAACTGTCGTAAAGCTGCCCCAGCGCGGCCTCGTCCTTGGCGGCGATCGCCTTTAGCAGCTCGACGTCGTTTTTGTGGGAGAGTTCGGGTCGCAAGGCAGGTGTATCCGTGTACCCGAAATACGGGTACACGGATGAAAACGGATTTACGCGACGGTAATTTCGTCGGCGAGGTAGACGTCCTGGATAGCGTTTAGCAGTTGCACACCTTCAGCCATCGGGCGCTGGAACGCTTTGCGGCCGGAAATGAGGCCCATTCCGCCGCCGCGCTTGTTGATGACGGCGGTCCGCACGGCCTCAGCCAAATCGCTCGCGCCCTTCGACTCGCCGCCGGAATTGATGAGCCCGCAACGGCCCATGTAGCAGTTTGCGACCTGGTAACGGACGAGATCGATCGGATTGTCCGTAGTGAGCTTTTCGTAGACAAGCTTGTTAGTCTTGCCGTACGAGCCGCCCAGCGCGGCTTCGACTGCTTTGTAACCGCCGTTTCGCTCCGGAAGCTTCTGCTTGATGATGTCGGCCTGGATCGTGACGCCGAGGTGGTTCGCCTGGCTTGTCAGGTCCGCGGCCGCGTGCATGTCGCCTTCCGGCGTCTTGAACTTGGGATTCCGCAGGTAGCACCAGAGAATGCACGCCATTCCAAGCTCGTGCGCCTGCGCAAACGCCTCGCTAATTTCCGTGATCTGGCGGGTCGACTCATCCGAGCCGAAATAGATCGTCGCACCCACCGCCACCGCGCCGAGGTTGTGCGCTTCCTTTACAGTTCCAAACAACACCTGGTCGAACTTGTTCGGCAACGTCAGCAGCTCGTTGTGGTTGATCTTCACGATGAACGGGATCTTGTGCGCGTACTTCCGGGCGACAACGCCGAGAACGCCGAACGTCGAAGCGACTGCGTTGCAACCGCCTTCCATCGCGAGTTTCACGATGTTCGCCGGATCGAAGTACTGCGGGTTCGGCGCGAACGAAGCGCCCGCCGAGTGTTCGATGCCCTGGTCAACCGGGAGAATCGAGAGATAACCGGTGCCCGCGAGCCGCCCGTTGTTGAAAAGCGTTTGTAGCGAACGGAGAACGCCGGCCGGGCGATCCGAAATGCCCCAAACGCGGTCGACGAAGTCAGGCCCCGGCAATTGCACGTCGTCTTTCGAGATCGTTTGCGAGGTGTGATCGAGCAGTTTTGATGCGTCAGGGCCGAGAAGCTCCGCGATTCGGTCGACTGAAGCTGAGCGTTGTAGTTCCGTTGCCATACGGGTTTTCCTCCTGATTGCTGACGCGCGCACGCGCGGGCGGTGATTTGATTGCCTGGGTTATGAAAGCTGAGGAAATTATATTAGCCGCCGATCATCCGAGCAATGGCAAACGCCGCGCCCGCGGCCAGGCTTCCGATTAAAGCCGTTTGGAGCGCGCTTCTGACCGGCCGAGTGCCGGTAAACCGGCCTTTTACAAAGCCAAACACGAGCAGGGCGATGAGGGTCATGACGATTGAGTACATCAGCGCGGTCGTGGTGTCGTGCGAAAACATGTAAGGCGCGAGTGGGACGAGCCCGCCGGCGATGTATGCACCGGCGATGGTCAGTGCGCTTGTCACGGCGCGACGAGGATCGGGTTTTTCCAGTCCCAGCTCGAAACGCATCATGAAGTCGATCCAGTTGCGCGGCTGTCGTTTCAGTGCCTGGACGATGGGCCACGTCTCGTCTTCGCTGAGACCGTAAGCCTGAAAGACTTCGGCGACTTCGCGCATCTCTTCGTGCGGAATCTCCGCGACTTCGCGTTTCTCGCGTTCGCGTTCTTTGGCATAGTGCTCGGCGTCGCTCTTGGCGGCCATGTAGCCACCGAGGCCCATCGCGATCGAGCCCGCCGCGATCTCGGCGAGACCGGCGGTGACGATGATTCCCGATTGGTCAATTGCTCCACTGAGGCCGGCGGCGAGTGCAAACGGGACGGTGAGCCCGTCAGCCATTCCGATTACGATGTCGCGGACGACGTCACTTGCGGTGAAGTGGCGTTCGATGTGGGGAGTTTGCGGCATTTAAAATTTACCGGCGAGCATTAGCACGCCGATAATAATGAACGCAAGCGCGGCGACGCGTTTGACCCATTCCAGCGGCACGTACTGTCCAATGGCGCCGCCAACTAACACGCCAAGCGCGGAGACTGCCGCCAGCGCCAGACTCGCGCCGATAAACACGGCCCAAGGCTTCTTCGTCTGCGCCGACATCGTCATCGCCGCCAGTTGAGTTTTATCACCCATCTCGGCAAGAAAGATGATGCCGAAGGTCGTCAGTAGTACACGTAGATCCATTTTGTCTCCGAACTATGGACTGAACTCAATCCCACCCACGGCAGTGGGTGGATCATTCAACCGCAACCTACACAAAACGTACAAACACCATGCGAGTAAATCCCACCAACGGGAGTTGGTGGACGGTTCACTTCCAACCTTCGGTCTCACTAAGTGAAACTTCCACCAACTGCCGTTGGTGGGATTCATGAATTTGTCCGGCTTTGTGTAGGTTACACCTAACAATCCACCCACTTCCGTGGGTGGTATTCCTTTCCCGCGCCATTCACTTCCGTGCCTGGTATTCCTTTCCCCGCGCCATTCCACTTCCGTGGGTGGTATTCCTTTCCCGAGCCATTCCACTTCCGTGCCTGGTATTCTTTTCCAGAGCCATTCCCTTCCGTGCCTGGTATTTGCCAGCGCCGTCAGAACTACCTCATATCCGTGATTAGCACCGCATCGCGAAGAAGCGACCCACGAATGGCGGCGAACTGTTTACCGTCGCGGGACCACGCGAAGCCCGTCATCAAACCATCTTTGAAGTCGGTGATCTGCTTCGGCGGACCACCGGCGAGCGGCTGGGCCCAGACGTTCGAAACGCTGTACTGATTGACCGAGTAGAGTAGCGATTTTCCGTCGTTGCTCCACTGAATCAACGTCGGCACCGTGCCGCTGGGAGTAAACTCGAAATTCGTCACCAGCGTGTTGCTATCAAACGAGACCACCGTGATGCGGTTCGGCGGCGCATACGGATCGAGCGAATCAGGATACGTGTACGCCAACAACTTACCGTCAGGCGAAACAACCGCTGAAGTCACCACGTGGTCCGTAATCCGGACCGGCTCGCCGCCATTGATCGACACCTTCCAAAGCGCGGGCTCCGCGCCATCGTTCGCCGTGTAGATCACCCACTTGCTGTCCGGCGACATCGCAGGTGATAAATCGGCCGTCCCTTTCGTCAGTTGAATCGGATTGCTGCCATCGATATTCATGCGCCAAATACTTCGCCCGTCACTGCGCGCGGAATTGAAAACGATGTATCGCCCATCAAACGAAACAACCGGCGTCACGCCGCCGTTGGTCGAGAGTTGCTTCCGATTCTTACCGTCCGGATCGGCAATCCAGATGTCCGCCATTCCGCTCTCGTTCGAGACGAATACCAGTTGATTCTTCGGCGTCCAACTCACGTTGTTTCCAGCGGCGCCGTAAAACCCGACGTTGCCCGTCGGCAGCCGCACGGCGCGCGCTGCGTCGGCGTCCGGTGCGACCCAGACGTTCATTAGACCATCGAGCTGAACCGTGGCGAGTTTCCGTCCGTCCGCAGTCAAGCCAATCGCGCGATACGTGCTGAGATCGTTCGTCACGCGCCGTCTTTCACCGCCGGGATAACTGAGCACCCAGTGTTGCGCGAAGCCTACGCCTTCGCCGGCGACGACGAGCAAGCCACTCATGTCCGGCAACCAATGGACGCGAGCAGCGAAAGTCCACGGCTCGCGCGTCAATACCTGCTCCTTCCCATCCTCAACCGAAAACAACACCACCTGCGCGGATTTAGCTGAAGTCGCGACCGTTGCGGCGACGAGCTTGCCGTCAGGCGACCACGATGGTCCGGTAAAAAAGATGGGCGAGAACAGCTCAGGACGCTTGCGGATCGCGAGTATCTGTTCCTTGGTGCCGTCGACGTTCGCAACGACCAGCGCGCTCTCGCCCGCGTTGGGGTAGTTTCCGCGCACGAGCACGAAACGCTTTCCGTCGGGTGAAAAACTGACTGGGCCGTCGATCTTTTCGAGCACTTTCACGGGCACGCCGCCCAAAAACGGGATGCGATAGAGCGTTCCCGTGTCGAGGTTCGCCTTCACCACGTAATACAGATCGTTACCGTCCGGCGAGAACGTCATCCCGAAGTAACCCACCGGCGCCGGCGGCACGATCTGCTTGTCGTTAGCGGTGCTGACTTGCCGGATCCAAAGGCTCTGAAGAGTCCGGTCACTCAAAACGTAAACGATGTACTTGCCGTCCGGAGAGATCGTCGCGTCAATGGTGTCGCCGGAGTTTGTGAGGCGGCTCAGCTTGATGTTTTGAAACGCAGGGACGGGCCACTGACGATTCACATACTTGTAAATTCCGAAACCGGCCAGCGCGATCACGGCCAACACAGCCGCCAGCACAACAGCGAAGCCGAACTTGTGTCGCTTCATTTCGATCGTCAGCGACTCGGTGATCGAATGGACGGCGCTGCGAGCTTGAGTCGAATGCTGCGCCTTCTCGGCGCGCGTGGTCGTCGGTGCCCGACCGAAACCGTCCGTCCGTTCGTCGCCGTTGTCAGTCGGAACGGATCGATCGAGTTTCGCCTGAAACTCCATCTCCTGTTTCAGCGCCTTCAGATCGAGCCAGAGGTCCTTCACGACCTGGTAGCGTTCTTCACGATCCTTTCGCAGCGACTTCGTGACGATCCGAACGAGCTCCGGCGGCGCGTCCGGCGCGACGTGCGAGAGCGGCGGAGGTTCTGTTTTCAGTATGGCCGCGAGTGTGTCGGTCGGCGTCTCGCCTTCAAACGGCTTGCGCCGAGCGACGATCTCGTAAAGCACCGCGCCCAGACTGAAGATGTCTGAACGATTATCAACAGCGAGCCCGCGCGCCTGTTCCGGCGACATGTAACCCGCCGTGCCGAGTACGAATCCCGAACCCGTGCGAACCTCCATCGTCGGCGCTTCGGTCGAGACTGCCGGCGACGCATGTTCGCTCAACTTCGCGAGACCGAAATCCAGCACCTTCACGTAACCGTCCGGACGCAACATGACGTTCTCGGGCTTGATGTCGCGATGGATGATGCCGGCTTTGTGAGCAGCGGCGAGCGCGTCGGCGATCTGAATCGCGATGTTGAGCGCTTCGATAAGGGTCAAGCGCGAATGCGCGAGCCGCTGGCGCAGGGTTTCACCTTCGACAAACTCAGTCGCGATGGCGTGCGTCGACCCGATTTGAAAGATCTCGTAGATCGTGATGATGTTCGGATGATTCAGCGCGGACGCAGCGCGCGCTTCCTGTTCGAAGCGGCGCAGGCGATCGTTGTCTTTCGTGTATGCGTCGGGCAGCAGTTTCAACGCGACTTTGCGGTTCAAGCGTTTGTCCTGGGCCAGGTAGACCTCGCCCATGCCGCCCCGACTGATGAAGGAGATCACTTCGTACGACCCGATGGAATAACCCGATTGCAGCTCCGTTTTTCCGTTGGCGATCATTTCGGCGGCGACGTAGTACGCCGGCTCGTCGATGAAGCTGCCCTCTTTTTCGTGAGACGTAATCAACGATTCGACTTCGGAACGCAGGTCCTCGTCACCCGAACACGCTTCCGACAGAAACGCGCCGCGCTGTTCGGGCTGGTATCTCAGCGCCGAATCGAAGATTTCCTTAACTTGTTGCCAGCGTTCCGGAGTCATTGCTTCTGGGCCACCTATTTAGGTACGCGGCTCGTGATCGCTGATCCCCTCATTCAAGTTGACGGCGCAGCCAGGCGCGCGCGGATTTCCATTCGCGCTCAACCGTCGCGTGGCCGATGCCGAGGACTTCCGCCGTCTCCTCGATCGAAAGCCCGCCGAAAAATTTCAGCTCTACGATGCGACTCTGCTGCGGATCCATTTTGGCGAGCTCGTCGAGCGCTTCGTTCAGCGCGAGCAGGTCGATGGCGGGATCTTTGACAAGCTCTTCCGCCGCGGTGATCGAAAGACGTCGCAGTTCCGAGCCGCCGCGTTTCGATGCCTGGCGCCGGCGCGCGTGGTCCACCAGTATCCGGCGCATCAGTTGAGCAGAAATCGCGAAAAACTGGGCGCGATTCTGCCATTTCGCGTTCTTTTGCCCGACGAGTTTGAGATACGCCTCGTTGACCAGCGCCGTCGCTTGCAACGTATGGCCCGTGCGCTCGCGGCGCAGGTAGTTGGTGGCCAGCCGTCGCAATTCGCTGTAGACCAGCGGCATCAGCTTTTCGAGTGCCGCCTGATCGCCTTTGCCCCAGTCAATCAGGAGCTGCGTTATGCCTTCGGGCGATTGCATCGTGTTTTCCGTCAAAAATAAGGCGAAATTCTACAACAAATAATTTGGTGAGGGGATCCGAGCGAGACGTGCGCGTAAGTTAATGAAGGCAGATTTTAGAAGGAGATTCGATATGAAACAACGTCTTAGCTTAACCATCGCCATCATCATCGTGACCGCGGTTTTCGCACTCAACGCCGAGGCACAAACATCCGCGCCGCAAAGGATACACGCGAACGTCCCGTTCGCCTTTAGCGTCGGTGAGAAAACTCTGCCGGCCGGTGCTTACACGCTGTCCGTCGTCAACCCTAATTCCGATCGGCAAGCATTGCAGATACGGAGCGAGAACGGCCGCTTCAGTGCCATGATTCAGACGACCGCTGTCTCCGCACGTCACATCGATGCGACGAAGCTCGTGTTTCGCCGTTACGGCGATCACTACTTCTTCGCGCAGATCGCGGTGGCCGGAAACGCGACGGCGCTCGTCGCTTCCAGGTCGCGGTCTGAACGGTCCATCCGGCGGGCAGTGAAACAGCCGTTTGAAAACACCACCGTCGCAGCTTTTTGATCCGTAATTTGTCCTGTTAAATCGGTGTCATCTGTTAATCTCACACGGATGACACCGACCAGTCTTCGCACTGAAGCGATCGCAGGCATCACCACCTTCTTCACGATGGCCTACATCGTGGTCGTGAACCCGTCGATTCTCTCCACACCCGGAACCGGCATTGCCTTCAGCGGCGCTCTCACCGCAACCGTTCTGATCTGTTTCACGATGACGCTGCTGATGGGCCTCTACGCGAAACTGCCGTTCGCGGTCGCGCCCGGCATGGGCATCAACGCCTTCTTCACGTTCACGATAATTCTGACGCAGAAGGTCTGGTGGCAGGTGGCGCTCGGAATCGTCTTCTGGGCCGGCGTGCTTTTTCTGCTGATCTCCGTGACACCCATTCGCGAGACGGTTGCGAAAGCGATTCCTTCTGAACTGCGAATCGGGACCGCCGCCGGTATCGGCATCTTCCTCACGTTCATCGGTTTCAGAAACGCGGGGCTGATCACGTCCGATCCCGTCACTTTCGTCAAACTCGGAAAACTCGACGAAACGACGCTCATCGCGATTCTCGGCCTCGTCGTCATCGTCGTTCTGTCGACTCGCGGCAGCTCGCTCGCGTCACTCGCCGGAATCTTTTTCGTAACGATCGTCGCTCTGCTTCGCGGGCACGTCACCGCGCCGCCAACCTTCTTCAGCGCGCCCGACTTTCACACCGTCTTTCTGAAACTCGACATTCTCGGCGCGCTCAAACTCTCGCTACTGCCCGCGATGATCGCCATACTCTTCACCGATCTCTTCGACTCGATCTCGACGTTCATGGGCGTCGCGCACGCCGCCGATCTGCTCGACGAGGAGGGACATCCGCGCAACCTGCGACAGGGATTGATCGTCGATTCCGTGGCGACGTTTGGCGCGGGTCTCGCAGGAACGTCGTCCGGAACGGCTTACATCGAAAGCATCGCCGGCATCAACGCCGGCGGACGCACGGGAATGACGTCAGTATTCACAGCGCTTTGCTTTCTGCCGTGCTTCTTTCTGGCGCCGCTCGCGGGCATGGTTCCGCCGTATGCGACCGCGCCCGTCCTCGTTCTCGTCGGCGCCGCGATGTTCAAAAGCGTCGGTCAGATCAACTTCACGAAAATCGAGGAGGGTCTGCCCGCGTTTTTGACTATAATCCTCATCCCCCTGACATTCTCGATAACCCAGGGAATACTCTGGGGCTTCATCGCGCACGTTGGCCTTTATCTTATTGTCGGCCGCCGGAAAGAGATTCATCCAGTCATGTATGTTTTAGCGGTGGTTGCCATCGGGTTGTTGTTGCTCGATCACTCAACGCTGTCCTTCTGAGGCTTTATGAGAAGTATCCTTGTAGTAAAACTGATCGCGCTGTTTGCGGTCACCGCTTTTGCCCAGAATCCGACGCCCAGTCCGACTCCCACTGACCAACGCGGGCTCGGCATTCAGAGCAACACTGCAAACGCAGGCGCACAGTCAGGCCAACAGTCGCGCGAAGCGAAACCGGAGCTCGTCCTGCAAACGGGCTACAACAACTTCTACGGCGCGACCCGCTTGACCTTCAGTCCGGACGGACGCCTGCTCGCGACTACGACGTTTCGCAGCAACACGATCAAGCTTTGGGAAACCGGGACCGGACGGAAGTTGCGCGACCTGTCGAGCAGCGGACAAAGCGCGCCGGGCATCGCTCCATTCGTCGCGTTCAGCCGCGACAGCCGTCTCGTTGCAGCGGCCGGCCCTGACGCTTCAGTGAAAGTTTGGGACGTGACGAGCGGCCGCGAACTGCAAACTCTCGCAGGCCCGCAAGGTTCGATGTCCGCCGCGATCGGCGTTTACTTCATCGCGTTCGCCGCAAACAACCAACTCGTCACGGTCAGCGATTCGGCGAAAGTCTGGGATCTGAACACCGGGCGCGAGCTGCGTTCGTTGCAATCACAAACCATGCCCGTAGTCTCGGGTTTTAACGGTACCGACGGCGGCATGGTCCTGTCACCCGACGGAACTCAACTCGCGATTGCGAGCGACGACTCCGACCCGCACGTGTCCTTGATCGACATTTCAAGCGGACGCGAGAATCGTAGCGTCAAACTCCCCGACGATCAGATCGAAAGCCTTCAGCTCGCGTTCACTGCCGACGGCCGCTTGCTCGCCAGCGGAGTCGTTAAGCGCCATTTCAAACTGTGGGACCTCACGTCGAAGAAAGAACAGGACGTCGCACCCACAACCAAGGATTACCCGCAGGTGAAGTTCAGTCGCGATGGCCGATTGCTCGCGCTGTCCGACAACTACAACATCAGGATCTGGGAAGTTGCGACCATGCGCGAGCTGCCTGGTCTGAAACTGCCGAACAGCGGCGCCTACCCGCAAGGCGACGCGTTCGTAGGGTTCAGCGAAGACGGAAAACGGATCGCGACCGGCGGCTTCGTTACGGAGACAACGGTTTGGGAAACCGAGACAGGTAAGCAAGTCGCGAAACTCAGCGGACGGACGAACCTGGCGTACAGCGTCGCGTTCAATGCGGACGGCACGCTGCTTTACTCCGGCGATCGCACGCGTTGGGACTTGCGCACCGGGCGCGGTTTCCGAGTCGCGGCGAGACCTGTCGAAATGACATTCGGCATACCGAGCCCTGACGGGAGGATGCTCGCGGTAATGCGGCCGAACAGCAATGCGCTTTCGCTGCTCGAAACGCCGAGCGGACGCGAGTTGTCAACACTGACGCCGTCCGGCGAAACGGGCCCGGTGCAGCGCGTCCGTTTCAGCGCGGACGGAACGATGCTCGCCATCACGTACGGCCAGGTGGAAACACAGCACCCGACAGCGGGATCTTTTTCGCGCGGCAGTCAGGTAAAAATCTGGGACGTGAAGAACAGCCGTGAACTACGGTCACTCGCCACCGGTGAACTGCCGGCAGAGGCCGAGTTCAGCGGCGACGGACGGACGATCGGCACGATCGGATCGATGGGCCAGATCGCGCTTTGGGACGCGCAGTCGGGCAACAAACGCGAGCTGACGTCCTCGCCGATGGCCGCCATGCAGAACATGGGCAAGATCAAGCCGGGCCAGATGCCGAACATGACCGACATCGCCGCCATGATGACCAACGTCCTCGGTACGATGTCGGCCGGCACGATGGGCCGCTCCGTTACGTCGCTTGCCTTCAGTCCCGATGGAAAGACACTCGCAACGGGCGGAGTCGAGTCGAAAGCAAACATCGATATCGCGGCGATGATGAGCGGCGCGATGAACCCGCGGCAGAAAAAAGGATCCAAGCAACCGGATCCGGCTGACATGATGCGCGACCTCAAGGTCGAAGCCGTGGGACAGGTGCAACTCTGGGACGTCGCTTCCGGTCGCGAAGTCGGCGCGTTGAAAGGTCACAGCCGCGGCGTTACGAAAGTGGTGTTCAGTCGTGACGGAAAGCTGCTCGCTTCCGGCGCCAGCGACAACACGATCAGGATCTGGGACGTCGAAGCGCAGCGCGAGTTGCGTACACTCGTGGGCCATACGTCGCCGATCGAGTCGATGGCGTTCACACCCGACGGGCGGCTGCTCGCCTCCGCGAGCGACGATGGCAGCACTTTTCTGTGGGACACGCGCAGCGGTGAGCATCTGTTGACGCTGATTTCGCTCGACGACGGCGCCGAATGGATGGTCGTCACGCCTCAGGGACTGTTCGACGGCACGCCCATTTCCTGGAACCAGATCCTGTGGCGCTACAACCAGGACACGTTCAACGTCGCTCCGATCGAGTGGTTCTTCAACGAGTTCTACTATCCGGGGCTGCTCGCTGACGTTTTCAATGGGAAACGCCCGCGCGTCGCGCAGGACGTGTCGAAGAAAGATCGACGCCAGCCGGTGGTGAAGTTGTCGCTGGTTGGGCCTTCTGATCCGACGATCGCATCGCGCACTGTGAAGGTGAAGATCGACGTCGCCGACGCGCCCGCGGACAAAGACAATCCGAAGGGAAGCGGTGCGCAGGACGTGCGGCTGTTTCGCAACGGCTCGCTCGTGAAGGTGTGGCACGGCGACGTGCTCAAAGGCGAGTCGGCCGTCTCGCTCGAAGAAGAGATCACAGTGACTGCCGGGACGAACCATCTCGTCGCTTACGCTTTCAATCGCGATAACGTGAAGAGCAAGGACGCGCCGCTCGTGTTCGCCGGCGCGGATAGTTTGAAACGCAAAGGCACGGCGTACATCATCGCCGTCGGCGTGAATGAGTATGCGAATTCTCAGTACAATCTGAAGTACGCGGTGGCGGACGCGCGGAGTTTTGCCGACGAAGTACGTCGCAAGCAAACGCAGATCGCCGGGTTCGAGCGCGTCGAAGTGATCGAACTGCTCGACGCAAACGCCACGAAGGAAAACATTCTTTCCGTTATCAGGCGACTTGCCGGCGAACCTGGGCCACCAACCCTCAAGGCCGGCGATACACCGCTCAAACGCGCTGAACCGGAAGATACCGTTATCATTTATTACGCCGGTCACGGAACGGCGCAGCAACAACGCTTTTACCTGATCCCGCACGATCTCGGTTACACCGGCGACCGCACCAAACTCAGCGAAGCAGGGTTGAAGACGATCTTGTCGCACAGTATTTCCGACATCGATCTCGAAACCGCGGTCGAGGGTTTGGACGCCGGTCACCTGTTGTTGATTATCGATGCTTGTAACTCCGGACAGGCGCTCGAAGCCGAAGAGAAGCGTCGCGGGCCGATGAATTCGAAGGGACTGGCCCAGCTTGCGTACGAGAAGGGCATGTACATCCTGACCGCGGCGCAGAGTTTTCAAGCGGCGCTCGAAGCGGCGCAACTCGGTCACGGATATCTGACGTACGCGCTCGTCGAAGAAGGATTGAAAACGCCCGTCGCAGACGCTGAACCGAAAGACGGCGTGCTCATCGCGCGCGAGTGGCTCGACTTCGCGACGGAGCGCGTGCCGCGAATGCAGGAAGAGAAGATGGCGAACGGCCGCGGTCTCGGCATCGCGTTCACCGAAGGAGAAGCGGACGTCGCCGATCCGCAGAAGCGCACGGTCCAACGCCCGCGCGTCTTCTACCGTCGCGAACTGGAAGCGAATCCATTGATCATCGCGAAACCTTAGCCACAAAAAGGCACAAGAGACACAGAAGGCACAAACGAAGAAAGCATGGGCAGAAAGGTGAGGCCGTCGACTAAAAGATGACTCCTTTGACTAAACAGAGTAGCCCCTTTCCATCCCTATTTCTTTTTGTGCCTTTTGTGCGTTTTGTGCCCTTTGTGGCTGAATAAACGAAACATGTCGAACCCCATTGGCAAATCGTTTCCTCGCAAAGAGGGGCGCAAGAAGGTCACCGGCAGGGCGCTGTATGTCGACGATCTGACGTTTCCTCAGATGCTGCACGGAGCGACGGTGCGCAGTCCGTCGCCGCGTGGGAAGATCACGGGAATTACTTTCGGCGGCGATATTCCGTGGGATGAGTTCACGATCGTCACCGCGAAAGATATTCCGGGCGTTAACTATGTCGCGCTCATTCTCAATGACCAGCCGTATCTGGCGGATGGGTTCGTCAATCATGCTGAGGAGCCGGTGTTGCTGCTGGCCCACCGCGACAAGTACCTGCTCGAAGAGGCGCGGCGCAACGTTCGGATCGAGATCGAAGAGCAGCCGGCGATCTTCTCGCTCGAAGAGTCGCTCGCCGGACGCGAGATCATCTGGGGCGACGACAACGTCTTCAAAAAGTATCTTGTCGACAAGGGAAACGTTGACGACGTGTGGGCGACCGCGGATTTCATAGTCGAAGGCGAGTACGAAACCGGCGCGCAGGAGCAACTCTACATCGAGAACAACGGCGCGATCGCGATCGCCAATCCGGGCAACGGCGTGACAGTTTGGGGGTCGATGCAGTGTCCCTACTACGTTCACAAAGCGCTCGTGCAGTTGTTTGAACTGCCGGCCGAAAAGATTCGCATCATTCAGACTGAAACGGGCGGCGGGTTTGGCGGCAAAGAAGAGTATCCATCGCTGATCGCCGGCCACGCCGCGCTGCTCGCGTGGAAGTCAGGCAAACCGGTGAAGCTCGTCTACGATCGCGCGGAAGACATGGTCGCGACGACGAAGCGCCATCCGTCGCGGACGCGTCACAAGACCGCGGTGTCGAAAGACGGCAAGCTGCTCGCGATGGAGATCGATTTCGTGATCGACGGCGGCGCTTACTGTACGCTGTCGCCCGTCGTGCTTTCACGCGGGACGATTCACGCTGGCGGACCATACGTCTGTCCTAACATTCGCATTCACAGTCGTGCGGTTGCGACGAACGTTCCGCCGCACGGCGCGTTTCGGGGTTTCGGCGCACCGCAGAGCATCTTCGCGCTCGAGCGTCACATGGATAAGGTCGCGCGCGTCGTTGGACTCGCGCCGGATGAATTTCGCCGCCGCAACTTCATTCACGAAGGTGAAACGACCGCGACGAGCCAGGTCATTCGCGAACGCGTCGATATGAGCGGGTTACTCGACCGCGCGCTGCAACTGAGCGACTATCACGCGAAACGCGAACGGTTCGCGCGCGAAAACTCGCAAAACGGGCACGGCTCGTCTGGCGTGAAGCGCGGGATCGGCTTCGCCACGTTCATGCACGGCGCGGGGTTCACCGGCTCCGGCGAAGTTTACTTGCAATCCGTCGTCTCTGCTGAAGCAACGGCCGACGGCAAAGTGCAGATACTCGCCGCGAGCACCGAAATCGGTCAGGGAACGAATACCATCTTCTCGCAGATCGCCGCCGAAGCACTCGGTCTCGACTTCGACGCGATCGAGATCGTCCAGCCGGACACAGCGCACGTGCCAAACAGCGGTCCGACGGTCGCCTCGCGCACGTCGATGGTGGTTGGCAAGCTCGTCGAATCGGCGGTCACGGCTTTGAAGCAGACGTTGATCGGCAGTGGGCTCTTGTCTGACCAGTACACTTCCGGAGACTTTCGTGCGGCGTGCCGGCAGTACATCGCGCGCTTTGGTCCACTGAAGACGTCCGCCACGTATCAGCCGCCGCCAAACGTTCACTGGGACGACGAAAAGTATCAGGGTGATGCGTACGGCGCGTATGCATGGGCTGTTTACGTCGCCGCCGTTTCGTATGATGAATTGACTTACGAGGCGCGCGTCGAGGATTTCGTCGCCGTACAGGAGGTTGGACGCGTGTTGAACCCGGTGCTGGCGGCGGGGCAGATCGAAGGCGGCGTCGCGCAGGCGATCGGATTCACCTTGTTTGAAAACGTCGTCTGGAAAGACGGGCGCATGGCCAACAACCAGATGACCAACTACATCATCCCGACGCCCGTCGACATTCCGCCCATTCGCGTCTACTTCGAAGAAAACCCGTACGCCTACGGTCCAGGCGGAGCAAAAGGAATCGGCGAACTACCGATGGACGGCGCCGCGCCCGCCATCCTGAACGCACTCGAAGACGCCACCAACATCCACTTCACCCGCATCCCCCTAATGCCGGAGATGCTGATGGAACGATATGACGAAGAGCCAAGTCACGTTTAAGGTCAACGGCCAACAACACAAATCCGGCGCCTTCCCGATGGCGAGATTGCTCGATGTGTTGCGCGAGGAGTTGGGGTTGACGGGGACGAAGGAGGGATGCGGAGAGGGCGAGTGTGGCGCGTGTACCGTGATCCTCGATGGGCAGATCGTGAATAGTTGTCTCGTGCCGGTGGGCCAGGTCGACGGATCTGCGATCACGACGATCGAGGGTATTGCCGACGACGATCAACTTCACGCGGTGCAACAGGCGTTCATCGAACACGGCGGAGCGCAGTGCGGGATCTGCACACCCGGAATGGTGCTCGCTACGGTCGATCTGCTCGAACGAAATCCCGCGCCAACCGAAGCTGACATCCGCACGGCACTCGCGGGAAATCTTTGTCGCTGCACCGGCTACATGAAGATTTTCGAATCAGTCACTAAAGCCGTCGCAAATAAATGAGAGCGTACGTTCCGAGTTATCAGCTAACAACTCCACGCTCCCTGCACGAGGCGCTAACAATCCTCGCGAGCGAGCCCGGCGTGTGGAAGCCTTTCGCTGGCGGCACTGATCTGATGGTCCTGCTCGAAGCCGGCAAACTCACGCATCGCAACTACGTCAACATCCGTAACCTCGACGAGCTCCGTGGCATCGACGCAAACGATAACCACATCACATTCGGCGCACTGACAACCTACACCGACATCCAGTCGGACTCGCTCCTGCGTCGCGAGTTTCCGATGCTGTGCCAGGCGGCGAGCGAAACCGGCGGTCTCGCGATCCAGAACCGCGGCACGCTCGGCGGCAACATCGTCAACGCCTCGCCCGCCGCCGATTCACCTCCGGCGCTCCTCGCCTACGACGCCGAAGTTGAGTTAGTCTCAATACACGGCTCGCGCTGGCTGCCGTACCAGGGCTTTCACACCGGCTACAAACAGATGCTGATTCGCCCTGATGAACTGCTGACTCGCATCCGGCTGCCGCGCAACACGAACAACCGAACGCATTACTATCGCAAGGTCGGCACGCGCAAAGCACAGGCGATCTCGAAGGTCTGTTTCGCCGCCATCGGCCGCACCAACAACGGCCACATCGAAGACGCGCGCGTCGTCGTCGGCAGCGTCGCTCCAATCGTCGTCCGCTGCCTGCAAACAGAATCCGCGTTGCGCGGCCAGAAGCCCGACTCCGCGACCGTAGAATCGGCGCAGGCGAGCCTGTTACGCGAGATCTCTCCCATCGACGACGTCCGGTCGACGGCAAGTTACCGTCTGCGAGTAACGTTGAATCTGCTCAGCGATTTCATAGCGAACCTGAAATCATAATGCGACCCAATCGCCGCACACTGTTGCTGGTTCTGGCGTTAGCAACTCTGCTGATCCAGATCCCGGCGACCACAGCGCAGGACCAGGAGAAGGAGCTCGAGAACATCGCGGCGGTCCTCAGCGGCGTGCGCGCTAACGCGGTCGAAGGCAGCATCGCATACGTGCGCGAAGACGCGAAATTCGATCTGGAACAGTCGTTCGAGTTGAAGCAGGGCGACATAATTCGCAGCGCGCCGCGCAGCCGCGCCGAACTGCTCCTCCAACCCGGAAACTTTCTTCGCCTCGCGGCAGAGACCGAGTTCCAGCTCGTCGACGATCGCTATGACCGTCTCAAGCTGTTGCTCAACAAAGGCTCGATCACTTTTGAGCTCATCAAGAACGACTGGGAAGACACGTCAGACTTTTTCGAGTCGCTGAAACAGGGCTTCGAGCTGATCCGCGTCATCACGCCAAATTCCGAAATCTTCATCACGCAGCCCGGCATCTTTCGCATCAACACGAGCGCCGACGGGCGCACGGAAATGATCGTCCGCCGAGGCGAAGCGATGATCGATGGCCGGCGCGTGAAAGAGAAGCGTTCCGCGGTCGCGACACGCGGCTCGGTTGACATCACCGAGATCGATGCGAAGTCGGAAGACGCGTTCGATACGTGGGGGCGCGAGCGTTCGGAGAAAATCATCGAAGCCAACCGCATGTTGAAGAAGGAAGCGCCCTGGGCCAAAAAGAAGGAAGGCCGTGAGACGATGGTCGATCTTCCGCCGAACGAGC
>DASURS010000195.1:0-2720 GCA_036279935.1 Pyrinomonadaceae bacterium | reverse complement strand
ATCGGCGACGGCGCGCTGAGGCAGGCGCTCGAACAGCAGGCGCAGTCGCTGGGGTTACACGACAAGGTGATCTGCGCGGGCGGACGAAAAGATCCGGAGTACTTCTATCCGGCCCTCGACATCGTCGCCCTGACTTCGCTGAACGAAGGAACACCGCTGACGCTGATCGAAGCGATGGCGAACGCGCGTCCGGTGGTTGCGACGGCCGTTGGCGGCGTCGTCGATCTGCTCGCTGACGGACGCGGCATTTGCGTGCCGCGAGGCGATGAAGCGGCATTCGCCGAGGCCCTGGAAAAGCTGGCTGCTGATCGAGATTGGCAGAAGGAGTTGGGCACGCGCGGGTTGCAATACGTCGAGCGGGCTCATGCAAAAGAACGATTGGTCGAAGACATTAAACGTTTGTACGGCGAGTTAGTGAATCACGGACTCGCTTCAGAGTTGAGCGATGTTTCCCGCAAAGGCGCAAAGGCGCTAAGTTAAGACGCAAACCGCTTTTCTTTGCGCCTTTGCGCCTTTGCGGGAAAATACCCTAAAGGAGCAGAACGTTTGCGAGTATTGATTACCGGGGGCGCTGGTTTCATCGGATCGCACCTGGCGGACGCTTATCTTCAACGAGGCGACGAAGTCTACGTCATCGACGACCTCTCAACGGGAACGATCGAGAACATTCAACATCTCAAAGGCCAATCCCGTTTCCATTACACTATTGACACCGTTCACAATCAGCCGGTCACCGCCGAGCTCGTTGACCAGTGCGACGTAATCTTTCATCTCGCGGCCGCCGTCGGCGTGAAGCTGATCGTCGAGAGCCCGGTGCGGACGATCGAAACGAACGTCCGCGGCACGGAAGTGGTCCTTGGGCTGGCGAACAAGAAGAAGAAGAAGGTGCTCGTCGCGTCGACGTCGGAAGTGTACGGCCTGAGCAGCGACGTGCCGTTTCGCGAAGACGGAAATCTCGTGATGGGCGCGACGACGAAGGGACGCTGGAGCTACGCGTGCTCGAAAGCGATCGACGAGTTTCTCGCCCTCGCTTACTGGCGGGAGAAAAAGCTCCCGACAATCGTGGTGCGTCTGTTCAATACGGTCGGTCCGCGACAGACGGGCCAGTACGGAATGGTGATTCCGACCTTCGTGAAACAGGCCCTTTCGGGGCGCCCGATCACCGTTTACGGCGACGGCAACCAGAGCCGTTGTTTCGGATACGTTGGCGACGTTGTCGGCGCGCTGATCCGGTTGATGGATCACCAGGAAGCCGTGGGCCAGGTCTTCAACATCGGTTCCAACCAGGAGATCTCGATACTGGAGCTCGCGAACCGGGTGAAGGAGCTGGCGCAGTCCGATTCAGACATCGTGTTCGTGCCGTACGACGAAGCTTACGAAGAAGGTTTTGAAGACATGCCGCGCCGCGTGCCGGATATTTCAAAGGTCAACGAGTTAGTGGGCTTTCGCCCCGAAATGAGTTTGGATGGGATTCTTAAATCCGTGATCGACTATCAAACCGGTCGACAGAAGTAAATGCCGTTTAGTCCGCGTACGCTGCTGGCTGTTGCAGCCTCATTTGCCGCGGCGATGATCCTGACGCCGCTTGTGCGCGCTTTCGCGCGTCGCTTCGGCTTCGTCGCAGCGCCGAAGAGCGATCGCTGGCACAAAAAACCGACCGCCATGCTCGGCGGCGCGGCGGTGTGGCTGTCCGTGATGATCGCGTACGCCATCTTCATCTCGGGGACCACTTACGGAAAGTTCATCCTGCTCGCGAGCACGTTCCTGTTTCTCGTCGGCCTCGTCGACGACCTCCTGCACATCAAGCCGTACCAGAAACTGATCGGACAGGTGATGGGCGCGGCTTACGTCGTCTACTACGGACTGTCGCTGCCATGGACGGGATCGGCGCTGCTGAACATGGCGCTCGCGATCTTCTGGCTGATCGGAATCACCAACGCCATCAACCTGCTCGACAACATGGACGGGCTCGCGGCCGGCATCGCCGTGATCGCCGCCGGGTTTCTCGCGCTCAGTTTCGTCGACACGGGGCAATACGCGGAAGCGCTCGTGATGCTCATCTTCGCCGGCGCGCTGCTGGGATTCCTCGTTTACAACTCGAACCCCGCGTCGATCTTCATGGGCGACTGCGGCTCGATGTTCATCGGGTTCTTTCTGGCCAGCTCCGCGCTGATCAACGTCAGCGGCGGCAGATCGCGCAGTCTTTTACCGGTGCTGGCCGTTCCGATCCTCGTCCTGTTCATTCCCATCTTCGACACGACGTTCGTAACCGTGCTGCGCAAGCTTTCGGGCCGGTCGGCGTCGGTCGGCGGGCGCGATCACACGTCGCATCGACTGGTTGCGCTGGGCATGTCCGAACGCCGCGCGGTGCTGATGCTTTACGGTTTCGCCGCGTTATCGGGCGTGCTGGCGATACTCGTCCAACGAGCGCGGCTCGACGTCAGTCTCGCGGCAATCGCCGGGTTCACGATCCTGTTGACGCTGCTCGGCGTCTATCTTGCCGGCGTGAAGGTCTACGACGAGAGCGAGGCAGAGGCGGCGCTGAAGGAGAAACCGCTGTACACGTTTCTCGTCGACGTCTCGTACAAGCGGCGCATTTTCGAGGTGCTGCTCGACGTCGTGCTCGTGATCCTGTCGTACTGGGCTGCGTACGCGGTCAATTTTCCGCCGTCCAGCCCGGCGTGGAACTTATTTATCAGAACGCTGCCGGTGCTCGTTTT
>DASURS010000194.1:0-5125 GCA_036279935.1 Pyrinomonadaceae bacterium | reverse complement strand
TGTGGCCAATTTGTGGACAGAATTCGCAGCACATGAGGGTGAGGCGCTGATAGCGAATGGGAAAGAACTGCAAAACCCTAATAAACTCGTGGTGGCTGCAACTTTTGAAAAGACAAAAACTTAGGTTTTTGCCGAAGCGGTGATTATGAATCCCACGCTCTAACCATCTGAGCTACCCCGCCATGAAGGGCCGAGTATAGCAAAAGTCAGTTGTTTTGCTCTATCGCCGAAGACGCAACTCTTCCTTCTCACCGCCCACAGAAAATTCCGAACATTGCGCGCACGGCGTGACCCCGGATCTGACGGATCTGCGATCTCGGGTTACAATCGCCCGCCATGCCTTATTATCTCGACCTGGACACGTGGCCGCGCCGTGATGTATTCGAGTTTTATCGGCATTTCGATAAACCCTATTTCAACGTCTGCCTGAGACTCGATGTGACCGAGTTGTTGAGCGAATTGCGCCGCCGCGAAGAACGACCGAGCACGTGGCTGACGTATCACTATCTCGCGTTGCGCGCGGCGAACGACATCGAGCCGTTTCGTTATCGGCTGCGCGAGGGCAAGGTGCTGGTCCATGAAGTGATTAACGGCGGCACGACGGTGATCCTGCCGAACGAGACGTTCACGCTGGTCTACTGGGACCACTCCGAGAGCTACAGGAAGTTCATGGAAGGAGCGACACGGGCAGTTGACGAGATTCGATCCGGCGATTGGAAGTTCCGGCCAAAGCACGAGGACGACGCGCGCATCCACTGCACGACGTTGCCGTGGATGGCGTTTACGAGTTTTTCACATGCGCGGCGTTGGTGGGGCAGGGAAGACTCGGTGCCGAAGATCTCGTTCGGCAAATTCGTGCAGGAGAATGGACGAACGTTGATGCCGTTTTCTGTTGAAGTGCATCACGCGCTGATGGACGGGCTGCACGTTGGCCGTTACGTCGAGCGCATGGAAGAGATGCTGGCGAACCCGCAAACTTTTCTGGACTAAACCCCCGATCTCGCGTGCGTAAATTTCTTGTCGTCATCCTTCTGCTTCTGGTTCTCGGAAGCGCAGCCGCTTACCTGGTTTCTCGATTCACGCGCAAGCCCGCGCCGACGCTGCGTGGCTGGCGGGCGCAGGCTATTCCGATCGCCGGCGATGATTCTCCGGTGACACTGGCGGATCCCTTCGGCGTTGCTGCCGCTGAAGATGGGACGGTTTATGTCGCGGACGCCGGCAACAGCAATCGCATTCACAAGCTCACGCCTGAGGGGAACCTGACGACGCTCGCCGGCGGGGACGAGGGTTTCGCTGACGGCGCCGGAGCACAGGCGAAGTTCAATACGCCTTCAGGCCTCGCGATCGATGACGACGGCAATCTCTACGTCGCGGATACTGCCAACAACCGCATACGCAAAGTGACTCCGGAAGGCGGCGTTTCGACGATCGCCGGCGATGGCACGGCGGGTTACGCGGATGGCCCAGCGGCGCAGGCGCAGTTCAATGGGCCAATCGGCGTCGCCGTCGATAAGAACGGAACCGTTTACGTCGCCGACACTTACAACGATCGTATTCGCAAGATCTCTACGGACGGTCAGGTGACGACTGTCGGGCAGCAGCAGTTCGACACGCCCTGCGGCATCGCCGTGACCGCGGATGGATCGCTGATCGTTGCGGACACCGGGCACAATCAGTTACACAGGATCGCGCCTGACGGCAGCATCGTAAACAGCATCGATGTCTCACGTCCGGTTGGTTTGGCTGTTACGCACGACAACTTCATCTACGTTACGGAGCTCGATCGATCGCGCGTCATCCAGATCGCGCCCGACGGCGCGACGTACACCATCGCCTCACCGTTCAATCAGCCCAGCAGTGTCGCGATGCAGGCCAATGAATTGTATGTAGCAGACAGCGGAAACTATCTCGTCTGGAAATTGATCCCGAACGATCACGCCGCTTCTGTTTCCACCGACGCGCCAAGGCTGACAAACGAGACACTGGGCCTACAATCGCTCATCTGGCCACTCGATCCACAACAATCGCCGCACGAAGTCGTCGCCACGGTCGGCGAAGTGCGCGGCAGCTTCGACTCGACGGACAGCCGGCATCACCTGCACAGCGGGCTCGACGTCTTCGGCGCGTACAACGAAACCGTGCGCGCCGTGCGAAACGAAAAAGTCACCAGCCCGCTTCCGAACTGGGGTTTCGGCTCGCTCAACGAAGGTTTCCGCGTCGGCGTCATCTCATACATTCACATGCACGTCGGGCGTGACAAGGACGCGAACATGTTCGCCGATCCGCGCTTCATTCCGGTGAAACAGGACGACAAGATCACGCGCGTGCGCATCAAGCGCGGCACGCGTTTCAACACCGGCGACGCACTCGGCACGGTCAATCGCATGTACCACGTCCACCTGAACGTTGGTCCACCGGGCGGCGAGATCAATCCGTTGTCGCTGTCACCCGTGGGTTTCAAGGACGACGTCCTGCCGACGATCGAGAGCATTCAGCTATTCGACGAGACAGGGACGCTGTTCAAAGACAAACAGAAGGATCGTCTGATCGTTGTTGGCAAGGTGCGCATCGTCGTCGACGCATACGATCGAACGAACATGAACCCGGATCGGCGCCGGCTGGGACTTTACAAGCTCGGGTACCAGTTGCTGAAGGCCGACGGCTCTCCCGCGGAAGAGCCGCACATCACGCTCGTGTTCGATCGTCTGCCTGCCGATGACGACGCGACGAAGATAATCTACGCCGCGGAGAGTGGTATCACTGTCTACGGCAGCGCCCAGACGCGGTTCCTCTACGAGGTAACAAACACGCTGCGCGACAGACACGCGGCGCGCGGGATTTGGGACACGTCGCAGTTGTCGAAAGGCGATTACGTGTTGCGGATCATCGCGGCGGATTATTCAGGAAACGAAGCGCAGAAGGGCCGAGACGTAAACATTATAATCCGTTAGGAACCTCCGATTGCACTGAGTGTCCGGATATTGCAAGATACACCTTGACCCAGATCCCTGTTTATATAAGACGTGCGCTCGAAGAAGACATCGGCAGCGGCGATGTGACTACTGACAGCATTGTGCCCGCCGGAGCTTCGCTGCGCGGACGCATCATCGCCAAGCAACAGGGTGTCGTCGCCGGTCTGGACGTCGCTCACGAGGTTTTCCGCGAGTTGAGCGCTGAAATCACGTTCGAGGCGAACGTTAAAGACGGCGAACGCGTGGACCGCGGCGCTGTCCTGGCTGACGTCGCCGGCAACGCGCGGGCGCTGCTCACGGGTGAGCGAACGGCTTTGAACTTCCTCGGACGCATGTCGGGAATCGCCACGTTGACGCGCCAGTTCGTCGATGCGGTCGCGGGGACAAACGCCACGATTCTCGACACGCGCAAGACCGCGCCTGGTCTACGTGAGCTGGACAAGCTCGCCGTTCGCCTGGGCGGCGGCCAAAACCACCGCACGGGGCTGTTCGACATGGTCTTAATAAAGGACAACCACATCGATTTCGCCGGTTCCATTACGGCGGCTGTCGAGCGCGTTCGGGCCGGTGGGACCACGCTGCCGATTGAAGTTGAGACCCGCACGTTGGAAAATGTACGCGAAGCGCTGGGGCTCGGAGTCGAGCGGATCCTGCTCGACAACATGAGCCCGCAGACGATGCGCGAGGCCGTCCAGTTGACAAATGGCCGGGCAAAACTCGAGGCGTCCGGCAACGTTACGCTCGAAAACGTACTCGAAGTTGCGCGCACCGGCGTTGATTACATTTCGGTAGGCGCTTTGACGCATTCGCCGCGCGTGTTTGACGTGAGTTTGGAGTGGGCAGGATGACATTGCCGAGTGTCGATTGCCAATCGCCGATTTAATTAGATGATTACTGATACTACTACTGACGAAATATACGAGAAGCTGAGCGAGCTGCTGTCCGACACGGTGCCGGATTTTGAACTGCGCATGAAGGCCGAGATCGCGGCCGAGATCAACCGGCTCAAAGTCGTGAAGAACGCCGTCATCCTGGGCCACAACTACATGGAGCCGGCGCTATTCCATTCGATCCCGGATTTCGTCGGCGACTCGCTCGAACTGAGCCGCCGCGCCGCCGAGACTGACAAGGACATTATCGTCTTTTGCGGCGTGAAGTTCATGGCTGAGACGGCGAAGATCCTGAACCCGTCGAAGAAAGTCTTGATTCCGTCGTTGAAGGCCGGCTGCTCGCTCGCCGCCAGTATCACCGCCGCCGACGTGCGCGAGTTGAAGGCGCGCTTCCCGGGCGTTCCGGTTGTTACGTACATCAACACGTACGCCGACGTGAAAGCGGAATCAGACATCTGCTGCACGTCGTCAAACGCCGTCGCCGTCGTCAAGTCACTGAAAACCGATCGCGTGATCTTCATTCCGGACGAATATCTCGCCGGCAACGTCGCGCGCGAAACGGGCATGAAGATCATTTTTCCGACGCGCGATCCGCTCAAGCGTTTTCCGGACGATCTCGACTACCAGATGATCGGCTGGCCCGGGCGTTGCGAGGTCCATGAGAAGTTCACCGTCGACGACATCAACAACGTGCGGAAGCAGTTTCCGGACGTGGTGATTCTGGCCCATCCGGAGTGCAGCCCCGAAGTCGTCGAAGCTTCCGACTACTCAGGCAGCACGACGGCGATGATTCGCTACGTCGAGAAAACACGCGCGCCGCGTTACCTGCTGTTGACCGAGTGTTCGATGGGCGACAACATCGCCGCCGCGAATCCGGACAAGGAAATGTTGCGGCTTTGCAGCGTGCGTTGCCCGCACATGAACCAGATCACGCTCGAAGACACGCTCGAGTCGTTGCAGAAGGAACAGTACGAGATCGAGATCGACGAAGAGATCCGTGTGAAGGCGCTGCGCTCCGTCGAGCGTATGCTGGAAATCGGGCGCGAAGACTGAGCATTTTCCATTTCTCATTTGATATTTCTGATTTGTCATTTTTATTGGCCACTGACAAGTCTCAAATGACAATGACAAATGGAAAATGACCGATGACAAATGGAAAATGTTGAGATCCTGATCATCGGTTGCGGAATCGCGGGCGCGACGACAGCTCTCCGGCTCGCTCGCAATCCGCAAAGACGGATCACCATCATCACTCGCGCTCCC
>DASURS010000193.1:0-13581 GCA_036279935.1 Pyrinomonadaceae bacterium | reverse complement strand
GGTTATTACGACGATCTGCTTGATCGGCCCACACAGATAAAACGCGCGGTGGGCGCGCCGGCCGCCAGTCAGACGTTGTTCAGTTACGACGACGCAAATCGCACCATTACGACGACCAGCGACCTGCACGCCAACACTGATGGTGTGCTTGTTACAAAGCTTCTGTACGACCAGATGGGGCGCACTATCGAAACGCGTCAATATGAAGGCGGTGGAAACTACATCTCCGTCCAGACACAGTATGATGCGCTGGGCCGAGCTTATAAGAGTTCAAATCCGTTCCGTCCCTGGCAGAGCGAGAGCGCGGTTTGGACCACACAGGCGTTTGACGCACTTGGTCGCGTAGTTTCGGTCACAACACCGGACAGCGCGGCCGTTAGCACCGCGTACAGTGGCAACAGTGTGACGGTCACGGATCAGGCTGGAAAAGCGAAAAAGACCGTAACTGACGCGCTTGGACGCTTAGTAGAAGTCTATGAAGATCCGAACGGGCTGAACTATCAGACAACCTACAGCTACGACGTACTGGACAGTCTGGTGAAAGTCACGCAGGGCAGCCAGCAGCGGTTCTTCATGTACGATTCGCTCAAACGGCTGATTCGCGCGCGGAATCCCGAACAGGGCACGCTCGCTGGTTTAAATCTTTCAGACGCGCTGACGGGGAACAGCGCCTGGTCTGCGGGTTATCAGTACGACGCGAACGGCAATGTCACGCAGACGACCGATGCGCGCGGAGTAATTTCAACGTTTGTTTACGACGCGCTCAATCGCAACACGACCATCGACTACTCCGATACAACTTCCATCAATCCCGATGTGAAGCGGTTCTACGACGGCGCGACGAACGGTATCGGACGGTTCTGGTATTTCTACAAAGGTGGTGATTACGCTACCGGGACAAACGTGGATCACACGTCGGTCGATAGTTACGACGCCCTTGGCAGACCGCTGGTGCAACGGCAGTTGTTCAAGCTCAACGGCGCCTGGAGTGCCACGTATCAAACCTCGCGGGCTTACAATGCCGCGGGCGGCGTCATCTCACAAACGTATCCTTCGGGACACTCGGTGACTTACAACTACGATAACGCTGGTCGGCTTGCGGATAAGAACGCCTCAGACCTGGCGTTTAGAGGCAATCTTGGCGACGGGGTACAGCGGACGTATGCGTCAGGGAACGTTTATAGCCCGTGGGGCAGCCTCACCATGGAACGGTTCGGCACACAGACGCCGCTGTACCACAAGCTGCAATACAACATCCGCGGACAATTGTGGGACGTGCGTGTGGCTACAGGATCGGACGTCAACGGTTCCTGGAATCGGGGCGCGCTGCAAATGTTTTATGAGAGCACCTACGGCTTTGGGATCAGTGGCCCGGATAACAATGGGAACGTGGTGAAGTCAAAGCATTACGTTCCGTTGGACGATTCATCCAGCACGTGGGCCATCCACGACCAGACTTACACCTACGACGCTCTGAATCGTCTTGCGGCAGTGTCCGAAGACTTCGTTAGCAGCACCCAACCGCAGACGCAGCAGTCGCTGCAAAGTTATACCTACGATCGCTGGGGCAACCGCACCATCAATCAGTCTTCGTGGGGCACGGGAATCAACAAAAAAGAGTTCACTGTCGATAACGCAACGAATCGACTCGGTGTGCCCGCGGGGCAATCAGGCGTCATGACCTACGACAACGCCGGCAATCTGATCACCGATACTTACACGGGTGCGGGTGCGCGTACCTACGATGCTGAAAATCGAATGCTCACGGCGGCGGACAGTACGGGCCAAACCAGCCGCTACACTTACAACTCTGATGGGAAGCGTACGCGACGGCAGGTCGCATCGAGTCAGGAGCAGTGGTACGTCTACGGGTTCGACGGTGAATTGTTGGCTGAGTATCGAGCGTCTTCGCTCGCTTCATCGCCCGAAAAAGAGTACGGCTATCGCGGCGGACAATTGCTTGTCACTGCGAGCGGCCGTTTCAACGTGGCGCTGGCTGCAAACGGTGCTGTTGCGACTGCTTCAAGCGCGCACACGTGTTGTGGATTTTCAACAACGGGTGCGATTAATGGCAATAACCGTGGTCCATGGGGACTCGGTGAAGGCTGGAACGACGCTACGGAGAATGTCGTGCCGGATTGGATCCAGGTGGATTTCGCCGGTAGTAAAACGATTGATGAGATCAGCATCTTTAGTCTGCACGATAACTACACGCAGGAAAACACGCCTATGGAAACGCAAACGTTTAGCTTATACGGATTGTTGGCTTTTGACGTGCAGTACTGGAATGGCAGCAGTTGGGTGACGATTCCGGGCGGCAGTGTGACTGGAAATAACAAAGTCTGGCGTAAGTTTACGTTTTCTGCGATCACGACAAATAAAATCCGCGTGTTCATCAACGCGGTGCCTGACGCGTGGAGCCGAGTAGTTGAGATACAGGCGTTCGGCACTTCAGCGGGTGGGGAGAAAGTGCAGTGGCTGGTCCCGGATCATCTTGGCACGCCGCGCATAATCGTTGATGAAACAGGCGATCGGGCCAACGTAAAGCGCCACGACTACCTTCCATTCGGTGAGGAGTTGTATGCCGGAACGGGCGGACGCAGCGCAGCGCTGGGCTATGCTGGTGATGGCGTCCGGCAGCAGTTCACGGCGTACGAGCGCGACAACGAAAGCGGTCTCGACTTCGCGGAAGCAAGGTATTACTCAACCACGCAAGGTCGCTTCACCTCGATCGATCCCATGATGGCCAGCGCCGCCCTTGGGAACCCACAAACCTTCAATCGCTACAGCTACGTCACCAACTCTCCAGTGACGCAGATTGATCCGACGGGCATGTCTTGCATTAACCCAAGTCCTGGTCACGACCCAAGATTTTTGCGCAACGAAAAATCAACCGACCAAACCAAACCAAGTACGACTCAGCAGCCCAAGCCCGTTGCCACAGACGAAATCACGGTCGGTGGCATTAAGATTAAGGTTGAACAGATCGACGACCCAGCTGCATTTGACGGGAAAACCGTTAACGGAGTCTTACGTACAGGCGTCGGCGTGCAACTCGTGTTTACGTTCACCCGAAAAGGAAAGCCTTTAAAAGGGGCGAAGGTCACCGAATCAGTTCAGGCACTCAAAGGTGATCCTATTGTTCAGAATAAGCAGCCAGTCTCATTAGACGAAAACGGTCAAGCGTCGGACTTCGTGACAAACTCTGCGCCGACGCCCCAAAATCGTGCAGAAGCTCAAAAAATGTACGATCAGGTAACGAAAGCGTTCATAACTGAACAGAAAGCTACATTCACGTTAACTCTAAAAGACGGAATGGAAATTGAAGTTACTCACGTGAGAAGTCTCACAAATCTCACGTCAGATGGAACGCTGCAACAGGTGGATCGGGCTCTGGGAACGCCCGGATATACATTCAAAATGCAGCACCTTAGTGGTCGAGTCATAAAGCGATGATCATCGACAAGAACAGGGCTCAAGACAGCCCGCAACCGGAGGTCCTACTATGAAAGCTATTCTGATAGCGCTCTTCCTGGCGTATTCCACAGCAGTCTCTGCGCAAACTGTTCGCGACATCGAACACCAGTACGGACAGAGACAACCGGTGTACTCGGTAAGCCGCAACATTTGGATGACACCCGATTATGCAGCTGATGGTCAGGTGTGTCGGATGCGGCTTTATCCGAAGCGTGTTGATGGTAATACCGATGTTGTGGGAGCAGCGCTTCAATACAACGAACTTCGGGGCCTCTTGAACTCTCTGGTGCCTCCGAACCAGCGTGGTATGAAATCGAAAATAAATTTTGGTGCGACGGCTACCGGTGGGCCGGCCACCTGGACCACCTACCCATATGACAAAGTAACATTCACGTTCACCTCTTCCTTCTCCCGTGGGAAATCCGACGACTCTTCGCCATTGAGAAAGGGTGAATTTACTTTCCCACTATCAGAAGCGAACCGAGGTGCGAAGGAAGAGACCCGCTCGCCGTCCGATTACGATTTCCAGCCAAGCGAAAGGTCGATGACGGAGATCGTGACAATCCGATGGAACAATAGAAAGTGCAATTAAGACTGGTTTAACATTTACGCTGAGTCGAGTAGCGAACACTCCGGTTGGTCTCGAGATGGCCCATCCGGGCAACCTCGACTGCCGATTGAACTTCGCAACGGAATGCTCGCGGACGTATTGAAACAGTTTGTCGCCGACGATAATGAATACGCCTGGAAGATCGAAGACTGCCAGTTTTCAATACCCACCCGAACAACGCTACCTCAAGCACGCGAACCTCGACGGCGACCTCCTCGACCCCTGGCCTTAATACCATGACGCTCCAAAATGACAAATAAAATGGTATAACTGTCTCTCACCGAGATGGCCCGCAAAGCGAAAAACTCCCCGCCTGTCGAAAAGAATAACGTTGCTGACATCGTAATCATCACCGGCCTCAGTGGCTCCGGAATGTCCTCCGCCACCAACGCCTTCCAGGATCTCGGCTACTTCTGCGTCGACAATCTTCCCGTGATGATGCTCTCGACTTTTGGACGTCTCGTCACCGATGGCGACGAGGAGAAGGGGATCAGCCGCGCTGCCCTCGTCATCGACATCCGCGAAGGCGGCTTCCTCGCCGACTTCGAAAAACAACTCGACGCTCTCCGCGACTCCGGCCTGAAAGTAACCGTACTCTTCTTCGAAGCCTCAGATGACGTTCTCCAGCATCGCTTCAGCGAAACACGACGCCCGCATCCCGCCGACCACGGTCAGGGACTGCTCTCGGCTATTCGCAGCGAACGCAGAAGGATGTCAAAGATTCGAGCGCATGCGGACCAGATCATCGACACATCGGAACACACGGTCCATACGCTGCGCAGTTTTCTGCTCACCCGTTTCAGTCCCGATCGCAAAGGCGCGACGATGCGCGTAGAAGTGATGAGCTTCGGCCACAAGTATGGCAGCCCGGGCGATCTGGAGTTATTGTTTGACGTGAGACATCTGCCCAACCCGCACTTCGTCCCCGACCTGAAACCATTGTCAGGTCACGACCCACGTGTGGTCCGTTACCTGCGGTCGCAGGAAGAAGTGCAGGAGACGCTGAACCGTTTCACCGATCTGCTTTCGTATTTGCTCCCGCTTTACAGACGCGAGGGCAAGTCGTACGTCACGGTCGGCATCGGTTGCACTGGAGGACGCCATCGCTCCGTAATGATCGCAAACGCACTGGCCCGCGCCCTGCGCCGCGAAGGATTCGACGCTCGCGCCACGCATCGCGACGTGCGCAAGGTGAATCCCGCGCGCCGGCGGTCTAAAATAGCGAAGGCGTGATTAGAGGTGAGAGATGAGTAACAAAGTTGCAGGCGTTATCGTCACGCACGGTCATCTCGCAGGAGAATTGCTCGCCGCCGCCGAGATGATCATCGGTCCGATTTCACACATCGCCGCCGTATCGATCGGTTGGCACGACGACGTCGACGCCGCGCGAGACGAAGTACAACGAGCCATCACGCGCGTCTCGCAAGGCGCGGGAGTGTTGCTGCTCACGGACATGTTCGGCGGCACACCGACAAACATCGCGTCGATGTTTCTCGAAGAAGGCTCCGTGGAAGTCGTGACCGGAGTGAACCTGCCGATGGTGATCAAACTGGCTTCGTACTCGACGGAAGATCCGCTTGCGGAGGTTGCGCGCAAGATCTGCGATCAGGGCCGGCAGGGAATTTACCTTGCCGGCGCGCTGCTCGCTCCGCCTTCCAAATCCGGAGCTGACTGAGAGTGGCTGAACGCAGACTCCACGTAACGGGCCCTCTTGGTTTACACGCTCGCGCCGCCGCCAACCTCGTGCGTGTCGCGGGCCGATTTCAAAGCACCCTCACGCTGCATCGTCTCGATGGCGACGTCGAGGCAGACGCCAAATCGATCCTCAGCATCCTGACCCTGGCCGCCGGCCGCGGCACCGAGCTGCTCGTCACCGCGCACGGCGTCGACGAACAGGAAGCGCTGGATGCCGTCGTCGGTCTCTTCTCCCGCGATTTTGACGAAACTGAACGACAAAAGGTCGCGCACTCGTCCGCCGCGACAGAGCAACTGCGTTGCAGCGGACTCGGCGTCTCGGACGGCGTGGTGATTGGCCGCGTGCTGCGTTTGCAGGAAGGCACTCGCGAGGTTTATCGCGCCCAGATCGCCGAAGCGGACGTCGAACGCGAACGCCGCCGTTTTCGCGCGGCCGTGAGATTGTCGCGACGCCAACTCGAAGCCATCAAGGACCGCGCGGAAAAGGAATTGGGCCGTGGTCACGCTTACATCTTCGATGCGCATCTCCTCTTTCTCGAAGACGCAAAACTGACGCGCGACGTCGAAGACTACATCGTCAAGCAACGTTCGAACGCGGAGTGGGCGGCGAAGGTCGTCGGCGATCGATTGCTGTCGATCTACACGCAGATCAACGAAGAGTATTTTCGCGAAAGAGGATCGGACATCGAAGACGTGATTCAGCGTCTGCTCGCAAACCTGACTGGCGAAGATCGAAAGTCTCCAAACCTGTCGGAAGACGCGGTCATCGTTGCGCGCGATCTATTGCCCTCGACGATCGCCGAGCTCGATCTGAATCACGTCAAAGCGATTGCAACAGACACCGGCGGCTGGACGTCGCACATGGCCATCATCGCTCGTGGTCTCGGTCTGACGGCCGTCGTCGGACTGCGCGACTTCTATCGCCGCACACGCACCGGAGATCAGATCATTGTCGACGCGCGCCACGGCGAAGTGATTCTTCATCCATCGGCGGCGACCATCGCAGAGTACAAATTCATCAACGGCGCATCTCGCGAGATTGCCGCGTCGGGAATGGCTGCCGGCGAGACTGGTCCAGTCACGACGCGCGACGGCGTAACGATCTGTTTGCGCGCGAACGTCGAGCTGCCAAACGAGTTTCAGGCGGTGCGAAACTTCGGCGCGTGTGGTGTCGGACTGTTCCGTTCCGAGTTTCTCTTGTCACGCCCTGGACTGATGCATTCGGAGGAAGATCAGTATCAGGCGTACAAGGCCCTGGCCGAAGCGGCGGGCGAGGATGGTGCGGTCGTTCGGTTATTCGACGTCGGCGGGGAAGTCGGCAGCGAAGTGAAGGATCGCGAACGCAATCCGGCGCTCGGTTTGCGAGCGGTCCGTTTCAATCTGCGCAATCAGCAGGTGATGCGAACGCAGGTGCGCGCGATCCTGCGCGCCGCGACTGCCGGACGCTTGAGTCTCGTGATTCCCATGATCGCGGACGTCGCCGACGTGCGGTTGTCGCAGAAAGTGATCGCCCATGAGCTCGAAGAACTCCGCGCCGCCGGAATCGCCTGCGCCAGAGTTCCGATCGGCGCGATGATTGAAGTGCCTGCCGCGGTGTTGACGGCCGAAAAGATCGCCAGCGAGGTCGATTTTTTCGAGCTCGGCACGAACGATCTGGTCCAATACACGCTCGCCGTCGATCGCGGCAACGACAAAGTCTCCGACTGGTTTCGCACGTTGCACCCGGCAGTGCTTTACGGCATCAATCGCACGCTCGAAGCCGCACGCGCGGCGCAGATCCCGGTAATTGTTTGTGGTGAAATGGCGTCGACGCCCGCGTACGCCGTTTTGCTCGTCGGCATGGGCGCGATCGACCTCAGCATGACTCCGGCCATGATCCCGCGCGTACGCTCGACGCTTTCGCAGATCGACACCAGCCAGGCGCGCGAGATCGCAATGAGGTGTCTCGACTCCGCTACCGCCGGCGAAGTCGAAGAGATTGTCAGACACGAGCTCCGCACGCGCTGGCCGGACCTGTTTCCGCCGCGCACACTTCCCAAGCAACCCGAGCCCTCCGCATGAACAAGCCGCGACTCGTTAACCTGCTAATCGGCAAATCGATCGCCGAGACGGTACTGGTGGGCGCGATCGCTGTCGGCGTTTTCCTGAACGCGTTTCCGCCAACGTTTCATGGCTGGGGTGAAGCTGTCGCGCAGGAGCGATCGATTGCGGGTTGGGCCGTGAACGATTCAGATCCGTGGGAACGTGTCGAGGTCCAGATCTTCATCAACGGAAAATTAGCTGGAACACAGGTCGCAAACGTCTCACGTCCCGACGTTGCGGCGGCAGGATGGGCGAGAGACGAATGGCACGGATATAAGTTCGCGGCGCCGTCACTCGCAGCCGGCGCTCACGAAGCGCGAGTCTACGCGTTGCGCGAGAGTGGCGGCGCGACGCGTTACACGTTGCAGTTGCTCGGCGATCCGATCAGGTTTGTGGTGAATGACGATGGCAGTTGGCGAGCGATCGACAAAAGAGACAGATAAAGAGATCAGCGGACGCGCGCTCGCGTTGTGGGAGATCGTGTCGGTCGTCGTCTCCTGTTTGATTGCCGAGTGGGTGGTCTTTGCTTTTGTGGGCCGCAACAAAGTGGTGCTCGCGGTTCCGATCGCGCTGGCGCTGGCGCTGATGATCTGCTCGCATCGCGCTCACGGTGAATCACTGCGCGACATCGGTTTTCGTTGGGACAACTTCGTCGCGGCCGTGAAATTGCTGATCTTGCCGACGTTGGCCGCGATAGCCCTTATCGCCGTCGGTGTATGGCTCGTGTCCCATGATCTGTCAGCAAGGGAGCCGCTGCGTTGGCGATTCTTGCTGGTCCCATTCTGGGCCTTGTTTCAGCAGTACGCGTTGCAGGGGTTCATCAACCGCCGCGCTCAGATTGTTCTGGGAAGGGGTTGGAAGACTGCGGTGTTCGTTGGGCTGTTGTTCAGCATTATCCATTTTCCAAACCCAATCCTGTCTGTGCTGACGCTGGCGGGTGGGACAATCTGGGCCGTTATTTATCAGCGAGTGCCGAACCTGTTTGCCCTCGCGTTGTCGCACGCCGCGGCGTCGATCGCGGTCGCGGTGTTGTTTCCGCCGCAGTGGATCAACGGGTTGCGAGTGGGATTCAAATTCTTTGGCTGACCTTTAACTCTGTGTCTTTTATGGCGCTTTGTAGCTCTGTTGAACACTCGTTTGCTATAATCTGGCTAGCCTTGCAAGAGAACAGGTCGGGCGGTCGCTGCCGGCGAAAGCCGGGAGAGGAAAGTCCGAACACTACAGGGCAGCGAGCCCGCTAACGGCGGGGCGTCTGGCGATGTTCGAATTGTGAGATTTGAGCAGCGCTGAGCGACGACAAGTGCAACAGAAAACAAACCAGCCCTCTGAGATCTCAGATCTGAGATTTCAGATCGCAGAGGGTGATGGGTGAAATGGTGCGGTAAGAGCGCACCGGCGCGCGTGGTGACACGCGCGGCCAGGCAAACTCCTCGCAGTGCAAGACCAAATAGGGAGGCGTCACCAGGGCTGCCCGCCCAAAGCCTTTTGTGATCTCAGATCTGAGATCTCAGATCTCAAAGGCTACGACCTCCGGGTAGGTCGCTCGATCCTGCCGGTAACGGCTGGACTAGATGAATGATCGCCACTTCGCTTTGAGATCTCAGATTTGAAATCTGAGATCTCAGACGAGGAACAGAATTCGGCTTACAGACCTGTTCCGCTATTGCAGGGTTGTTTTTCCCGACGAAACGACTGAGAGGGCGACGATAGATGGCTAATCGCAAAGGGGTCTTCATAGGCGCATACGTTCCCAACCACCTCAAGGAATCTCTTCGTCGCCGTGCGGCTGCCGAGCATCGAACACTTTCGCAGGAGATTACACGCATCCTCGAGGAGGCCGTCCATGGACGTGGTCTTCCTCCGGGAAGTCTCGATCGCCGCACGAAAGACTCGCAGCCTCGGCGTCGCGCGAGCGATCCGATGCCGCGGCGCAGATCCGGTGACGAGCCGTATGGCGTGGCAGGCAGCCGAGCCGACGACTGAGCTTTCCGTGAAGCGAGTTTCAATTGAAGTACCTAATCATAGCTGCGATCGTTAGCGTAATCTCGATCCTCATCTATGCGCGCGTGCGCCCGTACCTTCAATTAGTTCGTAAGATCGTGACCGCGCTGAATGTGTCGACGGAGGTGGCGACGACGCCTCGCGAGCGTACGCCTTCCAAGAACAAGTTGGTGCGTTGCGATAGTTGCGGAACGTGGGTGCCGGCGGATCGCGCGATTCGAGTCGGCTCAGGGCTCGCGACCTACTGTTCGAGCGAGTGTCTGACCAGGCACTCAGAGTCCCGAGAAAAGCTGGTTGGTTAGTGCTTCACCTCTTCCGGCACGAGGTTGCCGGCTTCGTGGATGCCTTTGTCAGTATTGGTTGTCCACAGGACTACGAGTCCCACTACAAAGAAGAAGATCAGCGACAGCAGCGCCTGCCGGTAAGATCCCGTGCGCGCGATCACGATGCTGAACAAGAGCGGCCCCATCCACGACGTGCCGCGTTCTGAAACCTCGTAAAGTCCGAAGAACGCCGCTTCCTTGCCTGCGGGAATCATTCGCGAGTAGAGCGAGCGCGAAAGCGCCTGCGAACCGCCGAGGACAATGGCGATCAAGCCGGCCATGATCCACGCTTCGGAAACCGTGTGCAGAAACCGGTAAGCGTAAATCACGATTCCGGACCAGATGACGAGCGACACGATGATCGCGTTCTTCGTCCGAATCACGTAGGCAAGCCGCTCGAACAACAATGCTCCAATCACCGCCACAAACTGCACCATTAAAAAGATCTCCAGCAGAAACGTCGGATTCCCGCCGGGAAACAGCTCCTGTTCGAGAAACGCGCTGGAGGCGAAGATGACCGTCTGAATACCGTCGTTGTAGATGAGGTAGCCGAGCAGATAACGCGCGGTTAACGGCAGTCGCCGCAGTTCCTTAAACGTATTGACGACCTCGGAAAAGCCCGCCGCGACGTAACCCTTGCCCGGCGGCAGGCTCTTCTTCGTGGGACGCGATTTCAACAACGCAAAGGTGATCAGCGCAAATCCGCCCCACCAAACGCCGGCGGATAAGAGTGAAATCCGCACGGCGAGACCAGTCGACATCCCCAGTTCTTCGGCCCGCAACACCAGCAGCAGGTTCAGGGCGAGCAGGATCGCGCCGCCGAGGTAACCGTAAGCAAAGCCGCGGCTCGACACCTTGTCGGCCTGGTCTTCTGTCGTGATGTCCGGAAGGAAAGCGTTGTAAAAAACCAAAGCGGCGCCGAACCCGACGTTCGCGAAGATGAACAAGATACCACCGAGCAGATACAGATCGTCTTTGACGAAGAACAACAGGCAATTGGCGACTACGGCGATGTAACAGAACAGCGCCATCAGGCGTTTCTTCAGATCCGAATAGTCGCCGAGCGCGCCGAGTATGGGTAACAGAAACACCTGCACGCCGACGGAGATCGAAACGCACAGCGTCGGCAACGACTTTGCGGTGACGTTGCCGAACGGCCCGAGATTAAGCACGACGCCGTTCTCGCCGACGGCAGTCTGGGCCAAACGTGTCAGGTATGGACTGAAGAGCGCGCCGACAACGGTCGTGTAGAAAGCCGAGTTGGCCCAGTCGTACATCTTCCACCCGAACAGTTCGCGTGGATTGTTCTTATCGGTGTAGGAGTTGGCTGACAATGGCAGGTGTTATATCGGCAAGCGTTCTGATTTGGGCTGCAAGTCGCTCGCGGTGAGCGCCCCAAACAATAGTCGGAACCTGGTGCAGCGTGTGATTGCGCAACGAAAGATCTTCGATATTGCCGTGATCGCTCGTGAGTATAACCGTGGTGCGGTCCAGATCAAGCCTCACGAGCAGTTCGCGAATGAATTTGGCGAGACTGGTCAGGACGGTGCGTGCGAGCGGCATGTCCTGCGCGTGCCCGACCTTATCCGTGATGAAATATTCGTACAACGTGAAACGATTCTGCGCGGCGATCGACGCGAGCACAATCGCTGCTTCTTCTTCCGTTCGTTCAGAAACGTCCTCGCCGCGCGCGATCAGGAATCGATTTGTGTAGTCCATGAACACAGCGGCGCCGGCTTTAACGTCGTCGATGGTCCTGAAGTTCAGACCGGCGGCTTCAACCGCGGCCGTCGTCGCCGACACCCAGCGCGGACGTTCGATGAAGAACTGGCGGCCGTAAGCGTTCGCGAACGTGATCGGGTCGACGCCTGCTTCACGGAGTTGCAGGAAGATGGAATGCGTCTGGATGATGTCGCGCAGCGCCTGGTTGGGAAAGCCCTGCTTGTGATAACCGATCTGCGCCGGTGCGTTGATGCCGGTCAGGATCGTCGTCTGGCCCGACGCGCTCTGCGGGCGTCCGGGCACACCCAGACACGGATCAGTCGGAACGATAACACCGTCGAGAAACGATTCGGTTTGCTCGTTCTGGAAGACGGCGAGCGGTGCGACGTCGTCGAGGTTGTCGAGTGGATTGTGAGGGCCGCGTGTGCCAATCCCGAGCCCGTCGATGAAGAACAACAGGACCGCGGAATCATTCATCTTGCATCAGTCCACGCTCGCGATAGAGATTGAGTTTGTTGTGCAGTGTCTTGAGGCTGATGCCCAACAGCTCAGCGGCGCGCGTCTTGTTGTTCTTCGTCTTCTGCAACGTGCGCATGATCATCTGCCGCTCGACTTCTTCGAGCGGCGTGCCGACTGGCACGGTCAGCGTGTCCTCGTTGCGCAAACGTTCGCGTTGTTCGATCGGATATGGCGCGAAATGATGCCGCTCGACCTGTTCGCCGGAACAGATGATCACGGCGCGCTCGATGACATTTCTGAGCTCGCGCACGTTTCCCGGCCACGCGTGATACTGCAATGCTTCCAGCGCCGACGGACTGAGAAAACGCGCGGGACGTCCGTGTTTTGCCGAGAGCTGCGTGACGAGATGTTGGGCCAGCAGCGGCAAATCTTCTTTCCGCTCGCCAAGCGGCGGCAAGTGGATGCCGAAGACGTTGAGACGATAAAGCAGATCGCTTCGTAGTTTGCCTTCGGCGACTGCCTGTTGGGGATGTCGATTCGTCGCGGCGAGCAGGCGGACGTCGACTTCGATCTCCCTGCGGCTGCCGAGTCTGCGCACCGCGCGTTCTTCGATGACGCGCAGGAGTTTAGCCTGCAACAGCGGCGGCATCTCGCCGATCTCGTCGAGCAGCAACGTGCCGGTGTCGGCCAGTTCGAAACATCCCTGGCGGCGCGAGGCGGCGCCGGTGAACGATCCTTTTTCGTGACCGAACAGTTCCGATTCCATCAGCGACTCGGGAATCGCGGAACAGTTGATTGCCACGAACGGACGGTCGCGACGCGGGCTCATGTTGTGAATCGTCCGCGCGACGAGCTCCTTACCCGTGCCTGATTCGCCGGTGATCAGGACGGACGCTGTCGACGGAGCGACTTGTTCTATGAGCGTGTAGATCTTGCGAATCGATTCGGAGGTGCCGACGAGCTCGCCGAACGCGCCGCGATCCTGAAGTTCGCGACGAAGCCGTTCGTTTTCCTTTCGGGCGAGATCCAGTTCGACCGCGCGATCGATCAGTATGCGCAACTTCGATGGATCGAGAGGCTTTTCGAGCCGGACCACGGAAAGATCAACGTTTTGCTCGCGAATCTGTTGGGCCAGCGCGGAGTCGCCGGTTGCGTCGCCGTCGAGGACCAGCATCGGCTTCAGTTCGCTGACGGCTTTCAGCGCAGCGGGGA
>DASURS010000192.1:0-23149 GCA_036279935.1 Pyrinomonadaceae bacterium | reverse complement strand
GAAACCACAATCTAAACTTCCTTTCCTCTTTGTGCCATTACTGTTGCTCAGCGGTTGCACGGACGAAAATCACCGGCACCTGGCGAAAATCTACATTCCTGAAGGATATGTTGGGTGGGTCAGAGTAGAGTACGCAGTCGAAGGCGCGGATCCTTTGCCTGTTGAGTGGCAGCTTCCGCCTCCGATGTTGCGGAACCGCGAAGTCATTCCTCCCTCGGGCTTGTTACGTACATCGACATACCTTACTAACACCCTGGGCGGGGACTTTTATTTCTACAATGGCGATACGGTGACGCGGGCTCCTGACACAATCGCGCAGTGCGAACTAACATCCCTCTCTAACTTCGAAGTTACCGACCCCAACGAGAAACAACAATTCGTTACTTACTTTATCGGGCCTCCATCCGAAGAGTATCGTTGCGACGAACTCGAACGATTCAAAACAGGCAAACGACACCCGGTTTGGGCAGCGCCCAATCTCGCAGATCTACCACGTGTCGGAAACCTGAACGCGCAATCGCCGCCGTAGACGAAACGTCATGTTTGACGCGCGCTTGTGATGAGTTTCCCGTCGATGTAAAACTCTACCGCGTTGAGGGATCTATGAAGCAAGCGCTGATAGTCGTGGTGTCTGCGATTGTGCTGGTTGCGTGGCTTTTCTTTGTCTTCCGTAACAAAGGCGCCGTTGCGACTTCGGCGGCTCAATCGTGGCCCGGTGCGATGGGGTCGCTCGACGACGCTGCGAGTGGATGGCCGTCGTTGAAGGCCAATGAGGCGTCTGCAAAGCTCACCGAACTCGCCAAAGCATTGCCCGAGAACAAGGCTGTCGACGATTTCGTGGAGCGCGAGATCGCGCGTGGCGAACTCACCATCGGCGACCCACCGTCGCTCCCGGACGTCTCTGCGACCCGTGACCTGTTGCTGCGCGAACCGGTCGTGTGGGAGAGTCGAGTTCAGTTTGACGACAGTGCTGTCGGGGGAATGCGCGCGGTCCAGATGAGGGTGGCGAGAGCACTCGTGGCGAGCGCGTTGACGAAAGCGCGCGGCAACGATCCGTCGGCGTGGGACGATCTGCACGCCGCCTGGAAGCTCGCCCGCTCGCTCGAGGATCATCCGCAGATGATGGCCCAGACAGCGGTGCTCAGTATGGCGCGGATGATCAACGCGGTAGCCTGGAAGATGCCGCTGCCCGCGCCGGCGTGGCTCAACGAACTTCAGGAGCGCGACAATGTCCGGCAGTTGCTCAAGGCGTTTCAATATCAGGCGGCCTGGTACACGAAAGACGGCGCATGGTTCCCGACGAAGTGGCTCGCAGATTCTGTCGATCGCGACCGCGGGATCGCTGAAGCGTTGTTCAAAGAGACGCGCTGCGATGTAACCACGCCGATGAATGATCTCGGAACCGACCTTTCATCCGTTTGGCGCCGCGCGTTCCGCTACCGTGCTGAGCGTGAGGCGACCGCGAACGCGTTGCGCGTCCGTGCGGGAAAGTCGATCGAAGCCGACTCGCGCTGTAGCGACGGCGGCTGGATGGTGGACGAACCAATGCTCATCTTCAGCCGCGACATTGCGACTGCACCACCTGATAAGCCGATGCCGTTAGTGCTGCGAGTCCAACCCTAGTCGAATGAGGTGATGAAACTATGTGGCGTTGCCTTAATTGTAAATCTGAAGTTGACGATGAACATGCTTTCTGCTGGCACTGCGGGAAAAAGCGAGTGCTGCCCACGCAACAGACGGCAAGACGAACTCAGCAAACGGACGTTCCGGAGTTTGCCTCACTCGAGCAACTAGCGCCGGAGCCGACCAGTCATACGATGCTCTTCCGGCGTGGGCCAATGACTCGGATCCTTTCGTATGCCGTGCTGCTTGTGGTTATCGTTATCGCCAAGATTCTTTCATCGCAATTCTTCGGCGCATATGGCCTCTACATTTTCATCGGAGTTGCGCTGATTGCTCTGATTCTAATTCTCTGGCGCTCCTTCCGCCGCGACTCGAACGAGGGAGTTGGGATCAAGCTAAGCTGAGGGTTGCGGCGAGGCGTGAGCTGTCTGAAGCTGGCGCATGATTTCATCAATTTGCACGTCGCGATCGCGTTGCTTGCGCACCAGTTCCTCGAGCATCAATTCACTCTTCAGATTCACTTTGAAATCCTGTTCAGCAGCAAGTCGATCCTTCTCCGCCGCACGATTCTGCGACATCATGATTACCGGTGCTTGAAGCGCGGCGAGCGTCGAGAGCAGCAGATTGAGCAGTATGTAAGGATACGGATCCCATTGCGCGCCACTTTCACCACGACCCAGGTGCGCGAGCAGAAGCGAGTTGGTAGCCATCCATACCAGTAAAATTCCGCCGAAGATGAAAATGAACGTCCATGATCCGCCAAACGCTGCTACTCGATCCGCGACTCGCTGCCCAACCGTATATCGCCCCTCCATCACTTCGTTGACATTCCGCGTTGCACGTTGAGCTACCAGTAAATTCGTTTGGCGCAGCCGTGCGCCGATCTCACAAATAACGTCGATCGCACAATCAGGATGGGCCATCAGGAACTTCTGAAAACTGTCGCTACTCAGCCGGTGCAGGTGTGTATCGACGACGGCTGATGCGCTGCTCGAACGCTTACCGCGATCGAGCACTGATAGTTCGCCAAAGAACTGTCCCGGGCACAACTCCGTAAGAGTGACTTGCTGTACGTCTTCATCAGTCACCCAGATGCGGACGGCGCCTTCCTCGACGACGTACAGCGCGTCGCCGGTATCATACTCATGAAAAATAACCTCGCCCGCCTTGTAATTAACCTGTTCCACGTCCTCCGCCAAATGCTCTAACTCATGAGGTTCGAGACGCTGGAACAACGGAATTCGCGCCAAACTCTGTGCTTCGTCGCTCAAGTTTGAAGTGGCTGACATGTAGTCGTCCTTTCTGTCCGCGTTAGAATCTCAAGCTGTTTAAGAATTCAACGTTGATTGCAAATGGGTCGGTCGTGGGTTGGTTTTGCGTAACAGACTCGACTTCACGGACCAACCTCAGTAACGCTTCACCCAACTCGGTATCATCCGAATTAATCTCGACGCACTGCGGCGAATCAAATGGAGTTATGAACAGATACCGCGGCACATCGCTTTCAGACGCCGGCGTAGCAGGACCGAGAATCAGTAGGTTATTGTTGAAACGCGCATACCGATGAGCCGACCCTAGTTGTCGCTCCCAGTGCACTTTATGTTTTTCGGTTAACGACGTGATCTGATCTATGAAACAACGCAAACAGTCGGTTGTTTCTGCATCTCGGGTCATCACGATCCTCCTTCTTCGTTACTTCAAATCGATCTCAGGAAGGCCGGCGGTGCGAAGCTCACGGTTCAACGCCGCTACATCCTGCAACTTGATTGACAGCCAGTTTTCATACACAGCCTGCGCTTCTTGAAGCACGCCCGGCACTGCGGACCTCACCTGCGAGGTTGGAGCAACGTCGACGTTCTGTATCAGGTTAAAAAGCGTTCGCACTCTGCCACTCGCACCCGCCAGCGTGCGCGGGGCAGGGCCAGCAGCGCCGCCGCCGGCTGGCCCGCCGGAGATGGAAAACGACTGGAGTTTTTCGGACAGCGCATTGATGTGTGTTTTCAGATCGCCTGCCGATGCCCGCGTTTGCACCTCAGTGATTTGTTGTCGCACGCGCCGGAGACTCACCGATATCGAATCAAGTTTCAGCCATTCATCATACAGCTGTTTCGATAACTTGAACTGCTCGAGCAGGTCCGCGTTTGAGGTCTTCACACGCGGATCCATCACCACTGTCAGTGGTTGCTCATAACTCTTTCCTCCAACCGTCAACACCACTTTATATTTTCCCGGCATCACCCACGGCGAAGTCGGCGCGGGCGCGGTGTTGCGATACACAGCCGCAATCGGATACTGCGGCGCCTCGCCGCGAACCGGATCGTAATGAAGGTCCCAAAGGAAACGATACATTCCGGGATCGGCGGCAAGTTTTTGCGGCGGTCTTAGCCAGTAAGGCGGAATGGCAAGAGTTGGATTAGGTGTCGGCAACGGGTCGGCGCTCGAATAGCGCCGCACTGTTTGGCCGGCTTCGTCTTTGATTTCGAGCGATACCGGTCCGGAAGTTCCAACGCCGATGTAGTAATCGATCATCGCGCCGTCAGGCGGATTTTCACCCGCAGGTGTGTCGGGCGGAAGCGGCGTATCGGTGTTGAGGTTCCAGCGAATACGCAACGCGACCTGCGGACGAAACAGGACCGCCGGCGCTTTCGTTACAGATTCCTGAAGCTGACGGAGCGGCGTGATGTTATCGAGTATCCAGAAACCCCGCCCGTGCGTCCCGACGCACAAGTCGTCGTTCTTGATAATTAGATCTCGAATCGAGCTCGCGCCCATGTTCAGTCGTAGTGACTGCCAGTGATCGCCGTCGTCAAACGAAACGTGGACGGCGCGCTCGGTACCGGCGAACAACAAACCCTTTCTCTCCGGATCCTCTCGAACGACGTTGGTGTTTTCATTGTCGGGAAGACCGGCGGTTACTTCGGTCCAGGTTGCGCCTCCATCGTGCGTGCGAAAAATGTGTGGGCGCAGATCGTCGAGTCGAAGAGTGTTGACGGCTGCGTAGGCAGTGTTCTTATCGAAGTGGCCGGCGTCGATGAGTGACACCTTCTGCCACGGTTTGAGTTGTTTCGGAGTCACATCAGTCCAGTGCGCTCCTCCGTCAGTCGTACGATGTATCAAGCCATCGTCGGTCCCGACCCAAATCAGGTTCACGTCTAGCGGCGACGGCGCGACGGTATAGATCACGCCGCGCTGTACTGGCTGCGCAGTCGGTTGCGAACGAAACTTGCCGACCGTTTCAGAAACCTCGAATGTCTTACGAGTTAAATCGGGGCTGATCTGGTCCCAGTTTCGGCCACCGTCTCGTGTTTTCCAGAGCGTGTTGGCGGAGAAGAAAAGCAGGTGCGGATCAACCGGCGAGAAGATCACGGGCTGCGTGCGGACCACGCGAAACTCAGCGGAGCGAAACGGCCGCGGCATGATGTTCTGGACCTGCCCGGTGCGGCGATCGTAACGCGTGAGCTTGCCGCCGTAGACGATGTCGGGATCCAGTGGATCAGCCGTCACGTAACCATATTCTTCAGCGCCGACTGGATGCCAATCGCGAAACGTAATCTCGCCGTCATTGCCTCGGCTCGACACGCAGGCCGAACCGCTTTCCTGTTGACCGCCGCACAGTCGATACGGAAAAGCGTTGTCGGCGCTGACGTGATAAAGCTGCGCGGTCGGTTGGTTGTACCAACTGCTCCACGACTTTCCGCCGTTGACGGTTATCACCGTCCCCTGATCGCTGGCCATGATGATGATTTGCGGATTGTTCGGATTGATCCAAACGTTTTGATAATCGTCGCCACCGGGCGCGCCGCGAAACGCCGACCACGTGTTGCCGCCGTCAGTCGATTTCCAGGAGACTGTGCTCGCCACATACACGACGTCGGGGTTCTTCGGATCGATCCGCGGAACGGAAAGATCTCCACCGCCAATGCGTCCGGCAGGCCGTGTGTCCTTGGTCACGATGGCCCACGTTTCGCCGGCGTCGTCAGTGCGATAGAGATTGACTCCGGTTGGAGTTGCGACAGAAGCGATCAGACGCTTCGTTGAACTCGGCGCGATCGCGATGTTCGCCTGGATGATTCCGTCGGGTAGTCCTCCAGCCAACTGGCGCCACGTTTTGCCGTTGTCGCTCGACTTGAAGATGCCGCCGCCGGCGCCGTTCCACGCAGCGTTTTCCCATGGGCCCTGGCGCGCTTCCCAAAGAGCTGCGTATGCGACGTCCGGGTTTTGAGGATCGAAGAGCACGTCCGCGCCGCCGACGTTCTCGTCTTTATAAAGGACTTTCTCGAATGTCTTGCCGCCGTCCGTTGAACGGAAAATCCCGCGCTCCTCGTTTGGACCATAAGGATGACCGGCGACGGCAACCAGAAGACGATTCGCATCGCGAGGATCGACCGCGACCTGAGGAATCTGCTGGCCGTCGCGCAAGCCGAGATGTGTCCAGGTGTGTCCGGCGTCGGTCGACTTGTAGATACCATCGCCGATGGAAAGATCCGGACGTTGCAATCCTTCGCCGCTGCCGACGTAAATCACGTTTGGATCGGAAGTCGCGACGGCGATGGAACCGACTGAGCCAGTCGGTTGATCGTCGAAGATGGGCGTCCATGTATGGCCATAGTCCTCCGTCTTCCAGACGCCGCCATTTACCTGCGCCATGTAGAACACATTTGGTTGCGAAGGCACTCCGGCAACAGCGCGGACTCGACCGCCGCGAAATGGTCCGATGCTGCGCCAACGCAGAGACTGGAAGAGATCGCGACTGAACTGTTGACCCAGGACGGGACCTGCTGCGGCGCTAAACAGAGTTATGATTAACGCGACAAGTGCCGATGTCATCAGCGTTGAGGCAAGGCGACAGTTATTATTCATCTGAAGGTGTCCGTAGAGTGGAAATGGTTTAAGAACGTTCCGGCGCAGCATCGTACGATGCTGGTCTGATGTCAACTGTGTTTCGAAGGGCGGGTCAAATTATAAATCAGGCGAGTTCGAGTCACACTGGTTTTGCACGAAAAGTCCCGAGCGCGCTCTTCGCTGTGCAACCTCAGTGTCCTCTGTGTCTCTGTGGTTGATAAATTTTCGAGTAAAACCACACCACCGAGACACAGAGGACACTGAGGTTGCACAGAGGATCCCCAGAACAAGGACTTTTTGTGCACAGTCAGTCACACTGGCCGCCCCGGCAGTGGGCGGATTGTTCAGGGCCAGCCTACAAATTCTGGAGAGAAATGCTCAAACCTGTTCGAGTGCGGTTTCGAGGTCGTGGATGAGGTCGTGCCAGTCTTCGAGGCCGACTGACAGGCGGATGCCACCGGGTTCCATCCCTCGCGCATGCTTTACTTCCGCAGGTAACGCCGCATGTGTCATCGAATACGGTTCTTCAATCAACGTGCGCACTTGTCCCAGGCTGACAGCCAACGTGATGCTGTACGCGTGCCTGGCAATGTAGTCCATGAAACGATCGGCTGCTTCGTTAGCTGACGCCTCGTCACCCTTGAGTACGAAATAGACCATGCTGCCCGGCGCAAACTTGCCGTCATAGCTCGTCATCTGCCGGCGAGCGAGGGCGTACTGCGGAAACGTCTCCAGTCCGGGGTAATGAACGCGCGCAACCTTCGGATGCCGCTCGAGAAACTGCGCTATGCGGTTCGCGGATTTCTGCTGGTTGACCATGCGTGTGGGAAGCGTAGGCAGCCCGTAGACGAGTATGGACCACGCGCTCTTCGGCGAGAGCACGCCGCCAAAGTCTTTTCGGTACATCAGCAGCGGTGCGTGAAACTTGCGTGGTGCAATGACAGCTCCGCCCATGTCAGTGCCGAACCCACCGATATCTTTCGTAAGGCTGTGGGCTACGATGTCGGCGCCGAACGCCAGAGGCCGCTGACAGTAAGGCGTAGCGAAAGTGTTATCCACTACCATCAGCAAACGGTCTTTCTCTTCGACGCCGGGTCTGGCTTCGTCCATCCAGCGCCTCACGGAAGCAATGTCGATCAGATCCAGTGTGGGATTAACCGGAGTCTCAAAATAGACGACACGTGTGCGTTTGGTGATTGCCTCGCGAACGCTGCGCTCGTCTTTGAGGTCGGCAAATCTCGTGTTTATGCCGAAGCGAGGCAGCCAGTTTGTAAGCAGGCTGTAAGTGCAACCGTACAGCGTGTGATGCGCGACGAGCTCCGTGCCCGCTGTGCACGTAACACCGAGAGCCGCGCTGATGGCGGCCATTCCTGTCGCAAATGTCACCGCAGTCTCGCCACCCTCGGCGTACGCCAGACTCTCTTCGAGTATGGCGCGCGTTGGTTCGTCTAAACGGTCATAGATGTAAATCGGAATATGGCCTTTGACTTCCGCTTCGTCTGAAGCAAATTCGACGAAGCCCTGTGCTCCTCGGTGTACAGAACCGAGGCGATATGCAGCCGACGCTGAGATCGGCGGCACAACGTGATGATCGTAGTCCCAGTGCTTGCTGTCGTAATTGCCATGGACCAGGTGAGTGCGAATGCGATAGCTCTCTTTTTTAGTGCGATGCTCCTTTTTCATTCCGTTCACCTTTACAGAGGTTCAAATTGCGCGGTGAAGTGGCGCAGGAATTTCGGTTGGCTGACGATTTGATAACCGCGGATCGTCTCGCGCTGTTCGAAGACTTGAAGGATAGCTTCCACGACGTAGTCAATGTGGCTTTGCGTGTAGACGCGGTGGGGAATTGCCAGACGCAGCAGATCCATTCCCGAAGGTATTTCTTCCCCGGTTTCTGAATGCTTCTCCGCGTGCATCACTGATCCAATCTCACACGATCGAATGCCGGCTTCGCGATAAAGCTCGATGGCTAACGCCTGGCCGGGGTATTGAAGTAGCGGGATGTGCGGGAGCATCGCTCTGGCGTCGATGTAAATCGCGTGACCGCCGGGCGGCTGGACGATCGGTACGCCTGCGCGCGCGATGTGTTCGCCGAGATAGCGAATCGACGCGAAGCGATACTGGAGATAGTCCTCGTGCAACATCTCTTCGAGGCCGACCGCTATCGCCTCGAGATCACGCCCGGCCAGACCGCCATACGTTGGAAAGCCCTCGGTCAGAATCAGCAGGTCTTTCTCCTGCTGGGCCAACTGATCGTCGTTCGTGCAAAGGAACCCGCCGATATTCGCCAATCCGTCCTTTTTTGCCGACATCGTGCAGCCGTCGGCAAGTGCAAACATCTCGCGCACGATCTCCTTGACTGATTTGTTTGCGTAACCATCTTCTCGCAGCTTGATGAAGTAAGCGTTCTCGGCGAAACGACAGGCGTCGAGATAGAGCGGAAGTCCATACCGAGAGCAGATGGCTTTGACTTCACGAATGTTTGCCATGGACACCGGCTGTCCGCCGCCGGAATTATTCGTCACGGTAAGCATGACGAGCGGGATGCGTTCCTTGCCGACTCGTTCGATAAAGTGTGCGAGTGCCGCCGTGTCCATGTTGCCTTTGAACGGGTGATTAGTGGCGGGTTGATAGAACTCCTTGATGGGTAGATCCACCGCTTCGGCGCCGAGATATTCGATATTCGCGCGTGTCGTGTCGAAGTTGGTGTTGTTCGGGATCATGCTTCCTTTTTTGCACATGATCGAGAAGAGGATGCGTTCGGCGGCGCGCCCCTGATGCGTCGGAATCACCTGTTTGAATCCGAAGATGTCACGCACCACTTGTTCAAAGCGATAGAAGCTGCGGCTGCCTGCATACGACTCGTCGCCCTGCATGAACGCAGACCACTGCTCTGCGCTCATGGCGGCGGTGCCGCTGTCGGTGAGCAGGTCGATGATGACGTCTTCCGCTTTGAGTAGGAACAGGTTGTAGCCGGCATCTTTGAGGCGGGCTTCCCGCTCGTCGCGGGTCGTCAGTTTGATGGGCTCGACTACCTTGACTCGGAATGGTTCGATAATTGTGTTCATAGTTGACCCAATATCTGGCAACCGGCGGGCCATCTTCGCGGCGGCTCTGTTTTCAGTGGTGGACGGGGAGGAGACCGGTTTGGGGGGGCGAAAAACTTCGCAGTCCTGGGGGCGGATTTGTATTATTCCGCAGGTTTAGCCGTTGAAAGGACGTGGATTACCGCCCTCCCGATCGTGTGCCAACCGGGAGGGCCAGAAACCGGAGAACGGAGTTATTTCGGGGGTGGTAGCCGAAAGATCCTGGTCCGGGTAACCATAGAACGCGCTTTGTCGGGTTCTGTCACGCTGCCGAAAAGTTCGGCGATTTTGTTTCGTTCCTCTTCTGATCGGCGATCTCTGTCTGCGGCAAATGCGGGTCCGATTTTGTCGAGGCCTGCCATGTCCGCGGTCGCCACCCACACGAAGTGAGTGAAGTCACCGTCGGTCTTCACCTCCTCGACCGCCAGGCCATAGGCGAGCACCGCTTTCTCGGCGATCAACTTGTCGTAAACAGGCTTGTTATATTTTTCCCATGCTCGTCGATATTCAGCCGCTTGTCCGGCTTTCACCTTTACGAAGTTATATCGGGTTATCGGCAACATGCCGGCCGGCGGCTGCGGACCAAAGTTAGCGAGGAGATCGCGCGTCAGCCAGTCGCGCGTCTTCGTCATATCAAAAACTTCCCTCGTTCGCTCGGCGGTGGTTCGCTCGGCCGTGGTTGTGCCCGGCTTCTGCTTGCCGGCGTGCGCGGATTCGGTGCGCTTGGACTCCTCAGCGGCCAGCTTCTGCAGTTGTGCTTCCATGCCGTTGAGAACTTTCTCGACGCCGGCCCAGTTAGCGACAGAAAACCAGATCAGGTGTGTTGGTCCACCTGGACTACGCAGCACCGGCGTCTCCATGCCCCAGGCCAAAACGACGCCGTCGGCCATCAACTTATCGCGCACCGGCGCGCCGACAGTTTTGATCAGGTTCATGAACTCTTCTTCTTTTCCGGGCACGACGCTGTACGAGTAGTAGAAGGTGAAAGGTTGGGGTTGTGTCTGTTGACCGGCGGCGGCCGAGCAGACGAGTAGTAACGTCAGGGAGATTAAAAGTATTTTTCGCATTAGTTTTCTCCTTCAGCGCACGAGCGGCTGAGTTAAGGGATTGGAAAACTGAATTGACGTCTGGGCGATGTGCGAAAGGTCCAACTCTATTACCTGGATCCTTCGCGATCGAGCGGCTATCGTTGGATCCTTTTTACTTGTCCTGGGCGAGTTGGATCGTTGAAACTACGCAGGTTGTAGTTCATCAGGCATGTAACCGTCAAGACCGTGTGTCGTCAGAAGCTATGGCAAATCTCGATTCGCGTGTAACGATTCACATGGCCGCGAGCCTCGATGGCTTCATCGCTCGCAAGGACGGAAGCGTCGACTGGATGGAGACGTCGGACGAGTTCATCGGCGGCGACTCGTTGGATCCGGAGCATATCGAGGCGTTCCTCAAGACCATCGACTGCTACGTCATGGGATCGCGAACTTACGAGACGGCTGTAGGTTTCGAAACGAAGGGCCTGGGCTGGGCGTACGGCGACAAGCCTACGTTCGTCCTCACCAGTCGCAAACTTCCGAAAATCCGCGACACGGTCGAGTTCTACTCAGGCGATCTCGCGGAGTTCGTGGACGAGAAGTTGCGGCCTGCGTTCGGTAGTATCTGGTTTGTGGGCGGTGGCGCAGTTTCCGGCGAATGTCTTCGTCGTGGACTGGCTGACGAGATTCGTTATTCGATCGTGCCTATTCTGATCGGCGACGGAATATCGTTTTTCGAGAAACTCGGAACGGACGTCCCGCTTCATCTTGTAGAGATCAAAGCTTACAAGAGCGGCGTAGTGGAGCTTCGTTACGATGTGCGACGTATTACCGAGTCGCAAATGACTTCGGCTGACGATTAAATCCCTTTCCGATCAACCACACAGCCATCGCGAATCAACGTTGAACTTAGCCGCATTAGGTACGTACTGACATTCAGGAGGTGAAGGGCGATGTACTGTTCAACTTGCGGAGTGGCTCTGGTGCGCGGCTTAACCTACTGTAATCATTGTGGCGCCAAGTTGACCGCCGAGAGCGGCAATACGGCCGTCAAGTCATCAGACATTAAACCTGAAGCACTCGTGTGGGCCATGGTAGCGGCGCTGGTGTTCGGCTTTGGCGCGATCGTGCTCCTCATGATGGCGATGAAAATGGTCGGCTTGAATGTGGGGCAGATTCTCGCTTTCACGATACTGAGCTTCCTGATAGTACTGGTGGTCGAAAGCGTGTTCATTCGGCAGTTATTGGGTCGCAAGCGTGGAGCTGACGACGCGAGCGACGCGCTATCGAGGGAGGAAGCCAGGAAAGAGCTTAATGACGCACAGGCGCGAATGCTGTCAGAGCCGATGCCGAGCGTGACTGAGCATACGACAAGAGCATTCGAACCCATCTACCACGACCGGCAAAAATGAAATCGACGTAAGCCTGCCGTCGCCCGACAAGAGAATAAAAACTCGACGGCTTTGCTTTAAATATTGCCACCATTTCGCGACCGCTTTCGCACCCTGCTCCAATACCACCATTGGCGCTGCTCAATCGGAAGATCCGGATCTTTTGCCTGGGCCACTGCGGCGACGAAAACGTCCAGACAACACGGATCGATGCGTTGCCGCTTCAGACGACAAAGCGTGTCGTACATCTTTCTTGGGTTGCGTCTCTTGAGAGCAGCCACGCTCTTGATTCCCAACAATTCAAAGTCGGCCAGCGTGGCAGGACCGATTGAAGTCAGGTCTTTCAACTGACGCTGTTCTGTTTGCATGAATCCATTTCTCCTTTCGACGGACGCTCGTGACCCGACATTCTAGTTTAAAACCGCAGGCGCGGTTACAACGCAACTTTCTCGTTCAGGTCATGAGCCAAATCACGCCTGATTTGCGCCTTAGTAAACGAGCCGTCGTTCGGCGCACTGAATTAGGAGGACCTCAACATGACCAAGGAACAGATCAAACTCGTGCAAGATAGCTTCAGGCAGGTCGCCCCAATCGCTGAGACCGCCGCCCAACTCTTCTACGCACGACTCTTCGAACTCGACCCGGATCTGGAATTGCTCTTCAAAGGAAATCTTAGCGAGCAAGGCCGCAAACTTATGCAAATGCTTGGACTTGCGGTCAACAGTCTTGACCGGTTGGATCAACTTTTGCCAGTCGTGCAATCGCTCGGAACACGACACGTCAGCTACGGGGTTCGTGACAAAGACTACGACACCGTCGGACAGGCGCTTCTGTGGACGCTGGCGAAAGGGTTGGGTGATGCCTTCACACCCGACGTGGAAACAGCCTGGAGTAACGTTTACGCCACGCTCGCATCCGCGATGCAAACTGGCTCGGGAATGCCGGCGGGAGAGGTTGAGATGGTCGCCGAGACGATATAATTCTTGTCCGCAGTTTTCATTATCCGAGATCTCGCTCGGGATCGTTGTGGAGGTGAATAAAAACTTGACGCCTTAGACCATACGCTTTAATCATTGCATCGCTCGGATCGTTTGACGCGAACATGACACCGCAGGTGCGACTTTCGTGTATCGATTAACGCGAGAACTCCGCGAGAAGACCACCACGACGCGGGTGGGAACCAGTGCTCAATGTAGAGGTTTGGTCAGAGGTGTCGAACGCCCATCGATGAGCCATGTGTCCAGCTCATCAGGCAGATTGTCGACCAGCTCCCGCGAAGAATGTTCGACTGCAAACTCGCGCTCGTCGGACGTGATGCGGATAACGGACATCACTTCAAGTGGCTCGTCCAAAAATGAAAGGCCATCAAATTCCTTAACGAGGAACGGCGGTATTGTCATGATGTAGGTAAATTTCGGATCTTCGATTCCTTGCGGGAAGGGCACGGTGTGATACTCGCGCAGGTAAGTGTCAGCTTCAAACGGCATCCTGCCGAGTACCTGCAACAGTTCGGCCGCCGAGTCCCATTGTGACGCGGAGGCGCACATGATTTCACTCCGATACCAGGAATCATCCGGGAGTATCTGCCTGAAATCAGACATGCCGTTAGTGACGTAGCACCAGAAAGGCCGAGCGGAAGTGGGTGGATACCGGCAGACGTCGATGTGCGGTGCGCCCGTCGGCGGGTGGAAGACACCGTCACAGGGACCGAGGATGCGTTCATACATCTGCGCACGCACCAGCTCATAGTCGATCGGCCTCGACGGATGCAGTGGAAAAGCGAACTCTGCAAACGGCGGCTGCTCACCCCTGCCGGGACGATCGGTCGCGGAGAGAATGTGTTGTCGCAGTTCTTCTTCGGTCATTGCTTTTGATCTTTAATTCGCCACAAAGGAACGCAGCCGGCGCTCAACCGTCCGTAAATGCGTTTCCGGCGAGTGGTATCATTGTCCATTGTGGATTGGCACTGGCGCTTCGGCTGTATGAATTGCCGACTCCATATATGCCTTGCGTATATGATTGTCAATGACACTCAAGAACCGTCTCATCGGTAGTTGAGCCGCCGGCTTACCGAGGGCTTCCGTGAATAAGTCAGCGATCAACTGGAGAGTTGTTGCCTACACCGTGGCCTGTTGTTGGCTGGTCTTCGCCTTAATGTGGTTGCTGCTTGGCGAACAACTTGCTGTGTTTCTCAATCCTCTTCCGCTTTTCCTTAAAGCGATTTTTGGAATCCTAGTCTATGGCTACGTAGGAGGTGTGGGCGGAGAGAATATCCTGGCCATTTTCATTTATTGGACGGTGATAGGACTTGGTCTGTCATGGCTGTTTCACAAGATCGAGCGTGAATCCGCGCTTATCGTCGTCGCCTTGTTACACCTGGTTCTATCTGCGCTAACGCTCGTTCCTATGATGCTTGTCAACGGCCGTTGAGCCTTTCGGCATCTCATTCACCTGAGGTAATCAGACATCTGTTGGATTTGCAGGATCTGCCTCTCCGTTAATGTGTACTCATGTTTGTTAAGCCTAATCTTGAGCGTGTTGCCTGACGTAATCTTAAGAAACACCGCCGGCGGCATCTTGAGATACAAAAACTCGCTGTACATGTCATCCGCAATTTTCGACGTCGAGAACTGACCTTCGGTTTTATAGACAACCTCGTTATCTGAGAGAAAAACGATTGTCGTGAGGTTCGGAAACTTCGGTTTCTCAGAAAACGCGGCAAAGTCCAGCCATACTTCGTCGGGTGGCTTTGGCTTTGTCTTGTTGACGTCTCCCTTGACTGAGAAATGCGGAATAACAGTCACGCCTTTTTCGGGTGTTCCTTCGAGCTGGATACCACCGCTCGAGATATCTGTTTTATTTTGACTCGCCAGATAACGAGCTACGGATTGAATAGGCTCCAGGGGAGTGGTACCGGGCTCACGCAACGCTCGCGCTTCGTTGTCAAAGCCATGAGCCTCGAGCATCTCAGACCAGTGAAATACCACCACACGAGTTGTAAGGCGCATAAACCCAACCCAGATCTCGCTGACCTTCTTAATCGCGGGATAATGCTGCCTGACAATTTCAGCTGTTTCCTGTGCCCGCTTTGCACGTTCTTCGGTAGTCCTTTGGTTCAGCGGTGAGTTGACATAGGTAACTGAAATACTCGTCCGATCCTGAAAGGTGTTGGCGCGTACATCGATATCTTCCCCACCAAACTTCTTTATCAGTTCAGCGCGAACCGTCGCCAACTCGCCCAGTGTCTTACGAAGATCTTTGGCGGTACTACAGCCACAGACAAGCAGGGAACTCGTCAGCATTAACCAGAGTGCATATCTAGATAGCGTGAGCATTGGCGTAACATAGCCTGAACAGAGCGCCTTCGGTACATTGAAACACCCGTGAGTTCGGCGCTCTACTCGATTACCGGTAGTTTACGTTTACGCGCTGAGCATGATGAACATTAACACAGATCGCAGGCGCCCGCGATTTGAAGGTTGGACGGGCTGGGAGAAAGGAATGATGCGATGAATATCCTTGAACATCTGTTTCTGGTCGGCGAGTTCCCCGAGCGAACCCATCTGTTGTCGGGGCTAACCCTCGAGCAGGTCACGCTATGCCCGGACGGCGCGTCGCACTCAATCTACGAGGAGCTCTGGCACGTTGTGGGATACCAGCAGAGTATCATCGAGCCGGGCGGCGACCCGGCCGGCGAGTTTTACCCCAGCGTGGCGCCGAAGCACGAGCACGAATGGCACGACCTGGTGCGAGTGTTCCTTGACGGCGCTCGCGCTGCAGCAGCGTTTGGGCAGACGCCTGAGCGGTTGGCGCGCGAGGTAGAGCCGGGCGTGACAATGGCCGACGAGCTGAACAGTGTGGCGGTACATAACGCATATCACCTTGGCAAGATCGTCGCGTTGCGGCAGCGGATCGGCGCCTGGCCGCCCACGACAGCGTCGGACGCGTCGTAACCGCAGACGCGATGTACGCCACCCTTTATGTTGCGGATTTTCGCCCAACAACCGTTAAGTTTTCTCAGACTGAGACAGATCCGTTCGGTTCCTCTCTTAAAGAATGACAGTCCTCACACTGGTATGGCTGTTGCTCGCTTGCATGGAGGTGGATCCGGCAGGCGAGCAAGCCTGCTGTACCTACACTGAGGTTAGCTTTGAAATCATTCTAAGAATTTTTACGAGGGAACTGAATGCCTTACACGATTACCGAGGACTGTATCAACTGTGACGCCTGTCGATCCGAGTGCCCCACCGAATCCGTAAGTGCCGGTGGGGACATTTACGTGATCGACCCGAACACCTGCGTGGAGTGCAAAGGATATTACGACGCACCTAAATGCGTTGAAATGTGTCCGATCGATTGCGTCGTGCTGGCGGCCTGACCGTTTGGTTTAGGGCGACCACACGCCAATAACAAAGTTGCCTGCATGACCGTTTCGTTTCCCGCTGAGCGGCTATTCGCTGAGGGCTGCGGCGGCGGCGTCTCGGAGTGTCATCGTGCGACCCCGCGCCCATTCGCGATCCAACCTCGCGGCATCGAGCGTCGAGCGGAGCGCCGACACATAACGATCGCGCAGCGACTGCTCCCAAGTCTCCAAGGGAGTGCCCGCCACCTCGCAAAGCGCCTCAGCCGCCCCGGCGAGCAGAGCGGCTTTATCTTGATCGCCCGTGTGTAGCGCGATACTTGCCAACCCGTTGATGGCGACAGCGGCCCACAGGCTGTTCTCCAGTTCGGCAACGATCTCGAGCGATTGGCGATAGTAACCTGAGGCCGCCGTATAATCCCCCTTCTCGAGCGACACGCCACCAAGATTTGCCAGCGTGATCGCATTTGTATCAGACCGGACATGCCAGCCCGCCACATTTAGCGCCTCCTCGTAATAGGCGCTCGCGGCGTGCAGGTCGCCCGTCATGCGGGCCACCTCACCCAGGCAGCCGAGCGCGACCGATAGTCTGGCGGGGAAGCCGAGTTCGCGCGCAATGTCTACATACTCTTTGAACACATCGCCTGCTGCACGCAGATCTCCCGCAACCGATAGTGCGTTCCCGAGGCCGCTGAGAGCACTGCCTAGCGCGTCACGGTTGCCGGAGATTAGCGCCGAATGAACTGCTTCACGCCCGTGCACGACCGCCGCCTCCACGTGGCCCAGCCGCGATTCACACCTGCTCAATCCATTCAGCAGTCTTGAACGGAGGGCCGATGGTAGTGCCGTTACTTCAAGTGCCTTCAGGTACCAGGTCCGGCGCCCCGAATAACTGTAGGCCTGTGCGTTCCAGTAAGGTTGCATGCTCGCCACGAACGCCGCTCCCTCAACTGGCTCCGCAATGAGCAAGACTGTCATCGCCGCTTTCACATTGTCGTGCTCTCGACTGAGTCGCCGCACCCACGGCACCTGATTCCCGCTCCGAATTTCAGGATCGGCTTTCTCAACCAGGCGCTTGAAATATTGAGCGAACAGTAGTCGCGCTGATATCGCCTCACCGCTTCGCTGCAACTGTTCAATCGCATACTTGCGCACCACTTCCAGCATCGTAAAGCGCGACTCTCCATCCTCTTCCTCGCTGTGCCTGACGAGGCTTTTTTCGACGAGCGATTCGAGTATCTGGAGCAGTACATCGCCGCCTGTTCGGCACACCGCCTCGGCGGCTTCAAGCGTGCACCCACCGGGAAACACCGCGATTCGCCCCAGCACTGCACGTTCCCCTTCCGTGAGTAAGTCGTAGCTCCAAGCCACTGCCGCGCTCATCGTCTGCTGTCTGGCCGGCAGGTCCCGCGGTCCGCCCGTCAACAGGCTTAGACTGTGGTCAAGCCGTTTCAGCATAGCTGTGGGTGTCAGCAGCTTTACACGAGCCGCAGCGAGTTCCAGCGCGAGTGGCAGTCCATTAAGCTTGCGGCAAACCTCGGCCACTGCATTTGCATTCGCATGAGTCAGCTCGAAGCTCGGCTTTGCCTGACGCGCCCTCTCCACGAAAAGTCTTACCGCCGGTACTCGCGCAAATTTGTCTAGCTCCATCGGGCTTGCCGGCGCCGGCACCTCCAATGGTTCCACCGCATACTCCCGCTCGTGGCTCAGCCGAAGCGGCGACCGGCTCGTCGCCAGCACCTTTAGCCCAGGCGAGGCCGCAATCAAAGCGGAGACGAGCGGCGCGCCATCGAGCAGGTGTTCGAAATTGTCCAGGAGAAGGAGCAGGCGCTTGTTCGATAAGTGCTGCGCGAGCGCATTGGCAATTGATCCGCCGCGCGTCTCGATCACGCCAAGAGTTTCCGCCACGTGTGAAACGATTGAACCTGGGTCAGAGAGTGGTGCCAGATCGACGGCAATGACGCCGTCGGAGAAATCTCCGCAGTCGTGCAACTCACGTCCTACCTCAAACGCGAGCCGTGTTTTTCCCGTCCCCCCGGGGCCGGTCAGCGTCACCAGTTGCTCGTCCGACATCAGTAACGCGGACACGACTTCGGCCAACTCGCGCTCGCGTCCGATCAACTCCGACATGCGCCGCGGCAGGTTCGTCGGCGCCATAGCCGGCCGCCTGTGAAGTTGCGCTCTGTCGCTGTCATTTGTCGTCATTACCAGAGTGGGGCCGGTCTGACTCGACTTGCAACGCTCACATACGACGTGCTCGAGCGCTTGGGCCATCTCCGCGGCATCGCGGAAACGCTCACCGGGGTTTTTGCGCATCGCTCGCTCGATCACGGAGCACAGTGCTTGAGGCGCCTGCGGCAACACGCTCAACAACGCCGCCTCATGACCTGTCACTATATCGACCAGCATGGCAGTGGGGCTCGCATCGTCAAACGGCGGTCGTCCCGCGATTAGTTCATAAAGGACCACGCCAAGACTCCAGACGTCCGTCCGCGCGTCGACCACTTCCCCCAGAGCCTGCTCCGGTGACATGTAGCGGAGGGTTCCTACTACTACTCCGGTTGCTGTTATCGGAATACTCTTATCAAACGCACCCGCTCCGGCCATAGTGGGAATAGCTTTCGCGATGCCGAAGTCGAGCACTTTAACGAAGCCATCGCTACGCCGCATCAGGTTCTCCGGCTTAACGTCTCGGTGAACGATGCCCGCGCGGTGCGCCTCACCGAGCGCAACCGCCGCCTGACGGATGGCGTCCGTCAATTCGCTCAATGAGGGTTTAGCTTGCTGAACCCAATCGCGCAGCGTTAGGCCGTCGACGAACTCGGTAACGATGAAATGTGTGCCGGATACTTCTCCCATGTCGTACACGGTGAGGATATTCGGATGGTTCAAGGCCGAAGCTGCTTTGGCTTCGTACTCGAAACGAATGAGGCGCTGTATATCAGAGGCGAATTCAGGCGACAGGATTTTGATGGCGACATGCCGGCCAAGCACGGAGTCCAGGGCGAGGTAGACCTGGCCCATACCTCCCGCGCCGATTAGAGAGAGGATTTCGTAGCGACCGAGTTTTGCCCCTTTTTCAAATGGCATAAAAAGGTACGTCTACGTAAAATCCGTGAGTCCAAATTTGAGTTGGACTCCTCATCTTATCTGATCGAGATAGTCTCGTGAACCTCGCCGGGCACTGCTGATGAGAAGGAAATATTTAGCCGTCTAGTTTGCGGCACCGCCGGTTCCTGACACTCCCGGCTTAAGCATTCCGTGCATCCCGATCCAGCGCACAAAGGCTTCGAACCAACCCGTGCTCGTCGTTTCCTTCGGATACATCCCGAAGCCATGGCCACCCTGTTCATAAAGATGGAATTCGACGGGGTGCTTCGCTGCCTTCCAGCTATCGATGAGGCCATAGCCACCGTTCGCGAAGAAGGGATCGTCGGCAGCAAGGGCGATGAACAGAGGCGGCGCGTCGGCGGGAACTGTAAGCGGCGCCAGCGGACCGTAGATGTTGCCGATGAAGGCTGGCTTCGCATCCTCGCCTGCGAGAGTGGTCGCCATTGTCAACATCGCGCCGGCGGAAAAGCCAACCATGCCAATCCGGTGAGGATCGACGCGCCACTCGACAGAACGCTTTCTGATCAGTGCAAACGCAGCGCGGGCGTCGGCGATCTGCGGCGCGAGAGCGGCCATCGCCTTCTCAGGGTCGGGGCGCGGCGGCCGCGCCGTTCCCGAAAACATTTCCCGCATGGATCGCTCGAACTCCACCATGTCCACGGGCGTCTGGTTCAAGCGATACTTAAGGACGAACGCGGCGACACCCTTTTCCGCGAGTGCACGCGCGACATTCCAGCCTTCATTTTCCATGGACAAGGTGCGAAAACCGCCACCGGGCGCGACAACGACTGCCGCACCGCTTGCCTTGGCTGGTTCCGGCAGAAAGGGTGTCAACGTCGCAATAGTTACATTGCGCGCAAACCGACTGCCGTACTGGGTATGCCAGGACTCCGGATTCTTCGCACCGGGCAGCGGACCAGTCCCGAGTTCGATCGCATTGGGCTGCGAAGGCGTAGCGATGGGAGTCATCTTGTCGTTCTGCGCCTGGGCCGGCGTGACGAAGACAGAGATGAGCGCCAGTGCAGCGACCATCAAACTAGAGGTGGTTAACTGCGCAAACGACAGCTTCGCCCAGAGATTCGACACTTGCCTCATGCCACCTTCTCCTCCAACCGGGGTTTGATTCGCAGTCAGTGATACTGCCCTACAGATCGCGCACTGTCACGCGAAAAATAGCGCGTTGCCAACTGTGACCGTTTTGTATTTGTGTGAATTTGGCGTCCCAAAGCATTCCTGGTTGGAACTGGCCGGTGGGCTAATGGAGGTCTAAAGGTTGATGGACTCTGCGATCAAAGGAGCGTGAAGCGTTCGAGGGCAGAGTCCATCCCAACATCCCAAATAATCGATCCAAGCCTTCACCGGCTGCGTAGTCGATTACGCGGCTCGCAGCGATGAAACGGCGTCGTTCGGGACGTTAAAATCGGTAACAGACTCGTATTGCCCGGGGCCAAACGTGCGACCCCCCACTGGCTCAACGAAGTTTGTGTGCCGGAATAACGTCCAGTCACCTGATAGAACAACAAACGATGACATCCGATCATTGAGAGAGTTGTCCTCGCCGTGATTGAGATTGGCTTCGTGTCCAAAGATGTGGCGATGCCTGCCCCTGAAATCACGATGTTCAAAGATGATTATGTGTTCATCACGATGTGGCATTTCGAATACTCCTTTAACCTACTGTTCCTGTTTAGCGTAGCCATGTAGCAAACTTGAGGATGGCCAGCCAACAGTTCGCGTCATTCGAGCACTCACGGCCTCCGCAAAAGCCATCGTCCAGGCGTCATGTCTGATCCGATGCCCGCGTTGATGTGCCCTGACTCTATATATGACCATACTGTCGATTTCGTTTCCGCGAGTGTTTGGAGAGATTTAGGTGCAGGAAGGAAACTACGCCTGTCAGGCGTCCGTGTGTAAACTAACGAACTCGACGACTCGAACCGGCAAGGATATAGACCATGAACCTCAGAAACTATTCGCTGTCACTTACCGCACTTCTATTTTTCATCAACGGTGCTTGCGTCGCCCAATCAGCGTCGCCACAGTTGCCGGACACACCGGCCGCAAACCAGGCGAAAGGATGGTTGGAAGTCTTCAACGCAGGGGATGTCGAGAAGCGCCGGGCCTTCCTCCAAAAGAATTATCCGAGTCGTTTGGAACGTTTTGATCGCGAAACAGAAATGCGACGGGGGACTGGTGGTTTCGACGTCATGAAAGTCGCGGAGTCGACACCAACCAAGATCGTCTTGCTGATTCAGGAACGCCTGGGCGAGCAGTTCGCGCAATTTACTGTTGAGGTCGACCCCGAGCCACCACACGCTATCAAACAATTTCAGTTTAAATTGCTCCCGCGACCGGCGGAGTTTGCTATTCGTCACTTGAACGAAAATGAGTTGGTCAGCTCGTTGCGAAAGCGGTTGGATGAAGTAGTAGCCATCGATCTTTTTTCAGGTGCTGTCCTCGTCGCAAAAGATGGCAAGACTGTTTTTGCACAAGCGTATGGACTGGCAGATCGTGAGCAGAAAACGCCGAACACTTTGAAGACGCGCTTCCGGCTCGGATCGATGAACAAGATGTTCACCGCAGTCGCCACACTTCAACTTGTACAGAACGGCAAACTCGATCTGAAAGCACCATTCGGCAATTACCTCACCGACTATCCGAATAAAGACGTTGCATCGAAAGTAACTATCGAACAGATGCTTTCGCACACCGGAGGCACGCGCGACATCTTTGGTCCGGAGTTCGATAAGAATCGACTTGAGCTAAAGACGCTGCAGGACTATGTGAAGCTCTACGGCAATCGCGGGCCGGAGTTTGAACCGGGCAGTCGCTGGCAGTACAGCAACTACGGTTTTCTTTTGTTGGGTGTGATAGTCGAGAAAGTTAGTGGTCAGAACTACTACGACTATGTTCGAGATCACATTTTCAAGCCTGCAGGAATGATCGCTACTGCTTCGGAGCCTGAAGATCAAGTGGTTGTCGATCGCAGCGTTGGTTACATGCGAGCAGATGGCCCCGGTTGGCAGCGCAACACCGACACGCTTCCCTATCGCGGGACTTCTGCGGGCGGCGGTTACTCGACGGTTGAGGATCTATTGAAGTTTGCGACGGCACTCCAAACAAACAAACTACTCAAGCCGCAGTACACCGAGATGCTCACGACGGGGAAAGTCGAGACACCGAACGGCGGTAAGTACGCTTATGGATTTCAAGAGGCGACTGTGAACGGGGCCCGATGTTTCGGCCATGGCGGTGGCGCGCCCGGGATGAATGGCGAGTTGAAGATTTGCCCCGGGCCACGTTACGTCGTAGCAGTCTTAGCGAACCTGGATCCACCGGCTGCGACTCGAATTGCAGACTTCATTACTAATCGACTTCCAATCAAGTAGGCTTAGGCGCTGGCGGTAATGCGTTCAATTAGCTATTTCAGTGTACGGGATCTGGATGCGGCCACCGTCCTGGCTTGGGCGGCAGATAACGGTCATATAGACATTGTAAAATTATTGATCGCAAAGGGCGTCGACGTGAACGCCAGGGACCGTGACGGCAGAGGCAATTCAGCGTTGATCTGCGCAGTCTGGAGTGTGGACGTGCCGATCGTGAGGCTCCTGCTCAAACATGGGGCTGATGCGAATGTAGGCAATTCCAATTGGACGCCCTTGATGACTGCCGCCTGGGCAATGGGCTCGTCACGTCGAAGCAAAAAGG